>JAAXHW010000158.1 GCA_012270675.1 Candidatus Latescibacterota bacterium
ACTCACCGGGAATTTTAAAACAGCTTCTCAGAAACTTATGGCGGTTTGAGGTGTTTAATCGGTTGGTTGCATAATATATGTCTTCAGTGCGTGTCAGACCAAAGACTTTTCAAGCCGGGCAATCCCACAGGAGGCGGTTGGTGAGGCGAACGCTGTTTGCCTTTATGGTGGCGCTGATGCCATTACAGGTTTCGGCTGCAACGTTGAGCGGGTTTATCAGGGATAAAGGCAGTGGGGAGTCCCTGCCTTACGCCAGTGTGGTTTTAAAGTGGGATGGCCCAATGCTGGGGGCTTTAAGCAATGTGGACGGGTATTATGCCATCAAGCACATACCGCCCGGCGTCTATACGCTGGTCGTCTTCTACATCGGGTATACAAATTTCCAGGATACCCTCAGGTTTGAGGGGGCCGAGGAGGTGCAACGGGAGATTTCCCTGACGCCCGAACCGATTGTGGCCGAGGAGGTTGTGGTTGAGGCTGACCCCTATGAAGAGGAGCGGGTCGTGCAGACGGGGTTTGTTGCGCTGGAGGCCCAGAAGCTGCGGGAGCTGCCGTCGGTCGGGGAGCCCGATGTGCTGCGCAGTCTGCAGTTGCTGCCGGGAATTCAATCCGCTTCGGATATCAGCACCGGGCTTTATATCCGCGGGGGAGGACCAGATCAGACGCTGATTTTGCTGGATCAGATCCCGCTTTACAATCCGTCTCACGCGTTCGGGTTTTTTTCCACGTTCAATCCGGATGCGATCAAGGGTATGAACCTGCACAAGGGGGCCTATCCGGCCCGGTACGGCGGACGGCTGGGGGCGGTGCTGGACGTGCAGAACCGGGACGGAAACCGGAAGGATTTTCAGGGTACGGGTGGGGTGAGCCTGATTTCAGGGCGGCTGACGCTGGAGGGGCCGGTTCGGAAGGGGTCCTGGATGGTGTCGGGCCGCCGGACCTATATGGAGCCGATTCTGTCGTTGATTCGGAATGACAGCACGGATGTGCCGTCCTACTTTTTTTACGATTTGAACGCCAAGCTCAATCAGGACCTGACCGAACGGGACAAGCTGATGTTGAGCGGGTATTTCGGTCGGGACGATCTGGATTTCGATCTGGACGAAGAGACTTTTTTCAACATCCGCTGGGGGAACTCGGCCTTTACGGGGCGGTGGACCCACGTTTTCTCTCCGGCGGTGTTCGGAAATTTTATGGTGGCCGGCAGCAAGTATACCAGCACGATATCGCTGAGTATTTTCAAGACGCCCATCCTGTTTTTCAACAGCATCCGGGATGTGACGGTGAAGGGAGACCTGGACTATTTTGCCAGCAGCCGGCATGCGCTTACGGCCGGCGTTCTGGCTACGTGGTATGACTTTACGTTCAAACAGGTGTTCAACCAGGAATCCCTGCTCGACCTTCAGGAGCGGCCTTTTCTGTTCGCGTTCTACGCGCAGGATCTGTGGCAGCCTTATTCGGGTACCAGCGTCCGGCTGGGGGTGCGGTCCAATTATTTCAGCGAAGGGGAGCGTTTCCAGGTGGAGCCGCGTTTCTCCCTGAGCCATCAACTGAAGTCCGATATGAGGGTCAAGCTGGGCGGCGGGTTCTACCACCAGTACCTGCAGCTGGTAACGACCGAAGGGTTCAGCGGGGGCGATTTCTGGATGCCGCTGGACCATACGGTGCAGCCGGGGCGTTCCTGGCAGGGGGTGGCCGGTTTCGAGTGGGAGCCTTCCAGACGGTACCAGTTGTCTCTGGAGGGATATTATACGGACCTGGTAAACCTGGTTGTGCTGGACAACAGGGTCGCCGTGGACAGTGAAGAGACGACATCCGATGATGTTTTTGTGTCCGGTGGGAAGGGTTTTGCAACGGGGGTGGAGGTCTTTCTGCAGCGGCGTACCGGGGCGCTGACCGGGTGGGTGGGGTATACGCTGGGATGGACGCGGCGGAGGTTTGCGGAGTTGAACCAGGGACGCTGGTTTCCGCCCAAGTACGACCGGCGTCACGACCTCTCCTTTGTGACCAGTTACAAGGTGGGCCGGTGGTCCTTTGGCGCAAACCTGCTCTATGGCACCGGGCAGGCCTATACCCCGGCCTCGGTGCGCTATACGCTGCGTTCGCCGGCGACGGGGGCGTTTTTGAAGGACGATTTTGTGCTCCCCGCAGACCGGAACAGCGCCCGCCTGCTGCCCTATCACCGCGTTGATCTGAACATCAAGCGGCGGTTCCGGCTCTTTGGCAGTGAGGCCGAGGCATTTCTTCAGGTCTTTAATGTGTACAACCGCCGGAATGAGTGGTTCGTGCAGTACGATACAGGCGATCCGGAGACCGATCCGGAGGTGATCAAGATGCTGCCGATTGTGCCGACGCTGGGGATCAATTTTGCGTTTTAGCCTGGTTTTAAAAAGCGCTGCGGAAAAACACGGAAGGTCAGGATGATGGTGCGATGGGCACTTATGCTTTGCTGTTTGCTGGCGGCCGGGTGTGCGGCGGAACGGGAGCCGGGTGAACTTTTTGGGCCTTCGGAAGCCGGCACGCTGGTGGTGGATGCGCTGCTGATTGTGGACCATCCGCTGCCCGATCTGTTCGTGCGGCAGACGGTTGCGCCGGGGGTGAGGTATACCGATGCGGTCTCGGCGGTGACGGACGCCCACGTAGAGGTCCGGCAGGGAGCGCAGGTGTTCCGGTACCGGACCGACCCCGATTCCCTGGGGCGGTACCTGCCGCCGGAGCGTCCCCCGCCGGTGATGCCGAATACGGCGTATGCGCTGACGGTTCGGTCGGAGGGACGGGAGGCGCGTGCGACCACGCGGACGCCGGGGCGTTTTCAGATCCGGGAAGTGGTTCTGCTGGACGAGGAGACCCTGGAAGTGCGGCAGAGGCTCAGGACGTTCATCGACGGGGCCGACCAGGTTTTCACGGCGCCCGAGAACCAGGTGGTTTACCGGGACGGTCGGTTAGAGATCCGGTTCCAGCCGATCGATGTGCCCGGCTACCAGGTGGGGATTATCAGCTTGGACCGAAATTCGGAACGCGTGCTTGAGGACGATTTCTTAGAAGAGGAGGACTACGAGGAGCGGGAGCGACAGGCAAGCTCCCCGGCGTTCGTGGCGCCGGACGGGAAACTGCCCATGCCCTGGTTTGTGGTCTCTTTTGCCGGACGGCACATGATCAGGGTCTACGCACTGGACAAAAACTGGTTCGACTTTGCGCGCTCCAGTCCGGAGTACCAGGACGGCGGATTCGGGGGGCTGGCCGGGGACAATTTTGAACGGCCTCTGTTTCACGTAGCGGGAGGGATCGGCCTGTTCGGATCGGCGTCGGTGGATTCGCTGGGGTTTGTGTTGGTGCCCAGGGAATGAGCAGGGGTCGCGAGTCCCATGCGCCTGTGTTGCTTTTGACTTTGTGTGACCGGGGTGGTGGAGAAAGGGGAGGTATTATGCCCATCCGTGGACGACGTGGCCGCTACCGGGGAACCAGACGAGGTCGACGATGGTGGAGACGAGTACACCGGCCGCGCGGCCGACGATGATGCCGAAGAAGAGGGGACAGAATTTGCGGTAAAGTCGGACCCCGCCCACCCGCATGACAATGGCTTTGAACATCCAGACGATGAGCAGGGAAGTGATTTCGTGGAGGATGCTGGTGGTGGTAACGATGAAACCCACCGGGTGGATCGGCCACCGGGGGAGGCGATAGCGGAGTGCGGTGAAGATGACCATGAGGATGGCCCCAAAGCCAAAGAGGGCCAGGCGTTCCCAGGAGGCGGGCTCGGGGGACTTGATGTTGGTGACGATGCTGTCGTAGCGTCTGGGGGCATAGCGGGTGAAGGGGTATTCGGTGAAGTTGAATGCGCCGTGGGTGTAGCCCAGGTAGAGGACCAGGCCGATGTTGACGACCAGGGCGGCGAGCAGACCCAGGAGGAGGGCCCAGAAGACGCGGCGCTTGCCGGTGGGGATGTCGTGGAGGGCCCTGGCCCCCTGGGAGAGGGCGGGCAGGAAGTACATCCAGCGGACAGCGTGGGATGTGGTGGACGCGGTAATGGTTTGCGCCGAGAGGGTTTCGGTACCCAGGATTTGATATCCGACTTCGAGGGGGCTGGTGGGAATGCCCAGATAGAGGGTGCCGGACTCACAGATGAAACGGGCAAGGGCGATGTAGATGACGACGGAGGCGGGAATGGTGATGGCGATGAGCCGGGCTTCCACCCCGGCCTGATGGAGCCACCCGACGATGTAGAGCGTACCCAGAGCGAGTCCGACTACAGCGGTCCGATAGGAGAAGATCTCCCCGGCGTCGTCCACGTCCGGATCGCCGGTGACGGCCTTGCGGAAGACGGCTTTGAGGTGACGGCGCGTGACCCAGAGGCCCCAGCCCACGAAGGCGAAGAGCGCGCCAAGGCTTTGCCATTTGATGAGGGGGTCGCCCCAGCTCCCTCCCGACTTGTGCATCTGTCCGAGCTGGAAGCCGGTTTTGCGGATGAGGGCGATTTCGGACATCAAGAGGAAGTGGAAGAACCAGATGGAGAAGAGGATTTCGAGTTTGACGAAGTAACCGAAGCCGATGGTGTAGGTGTTGATGTGCGTCAGCAGGGGGGGGAAGAGGCGGGCGAAGTAGAAGAGTCCGCGGTTGGGGCTTACGTTGATGCGGGGCCAGGTGGGCTGGAAGTAGGTGATGATGTTCCACCCGATGATGCCGAAGGCGAGGGCAAATCCGGTCCAGAAGAGCCGCCCCTTGAAGAGGTCCGGCCATTTGGGACGGCCGGAATCGTCCCGGGTGTCATCCATCAGGTCGAGGATGGGGGCGAGGAGGGGGTAGTCGAGGCGTTCGTGTTCGATCCACTGTTTGCGCAGGATGACCACAATACAGGCGCACACAATGAAGCCGGCCAGGATGAGGGTGAGCCACCAGAAGAGGGGAAAGAACCAGGCGTTCCAGGGGATGTTAGCCCCTGCGGGCAGGCCTTCGTAGAGAAAGGTGGTCTGGAGACCCTCGTTTGTGGGGAAGAGATGGGATGGGAGGTGGGGGTAGACGTGTTCGATCCAGCCGTTTTCGGGAGTGCCCCGGTAGTAAGGCACGGCCATCAGGCCCAGCCAGATGCCGGTCAGACCCCGGGCCGGGATCATGGCGGCCGTCAGGCCCATGGCGAGGATGGTGAACAGCTCTGAAGGGGTAAGCCCCACCACACCGGATCGGGTGCGAAGGATGAGGTTGGCCGTGACGATGAGCATGAAGAGGACGAAGAAGGAGACGGGGAGGTGGGTGATGTTGATAGCCGAGGTATTCGCCGCGGTGCGCGAGTAGGTGATCCAGGCGCTGATGAGGGCCGATGCCAGGATGCCGATGCCGACCCCTCGCAGGGTGATCCCCTGGCCCTCTGCGTGGGGGGTGGTCGCAGGCCGGGCCTCTGCAGATACTGAACGTGCCATGGGACAGGCGCTCCGTGGTTTTTTTGTGGGCGAGAGATCGGCTTCCAGGACTTTCCAACATATATCGATTGTTGTTCCCCGTCAAGGAAGGAAGCGCGCGGTGGTAAACGACCCGAGGGGTGTTGTGGGCAGGTGAGGCGGCAGGATAACCATCGCTTTACAGAGGCAGGAAAGGAGTGTATATTTTATATTGTTACACGCTACATTGTTGGGCCCATTCATATTTTACAAGAGGAGGTCCCAGATGAGATTCATGCTTTCTATGATTTGTGTGATTGTCGTGTCGTTCGTCCTCGTCGGCTGCGGCAAAGGCGAGTCACCCTCCGGACCGACGGACGGAGGCACGGGGAGTACAGGTGAGGGCACAATAGGCAGCGGCAGTTCCGCCCGGGACGCGCAACAGGGTGGGAATTTCCTGGATGTTAACACGTTTCCCCAGAATCTGCTCGTACAGGGCTGTCCCCGTGTTAACTGTATTCCGGCGCTGACCGATCCGACCTTTGTGGATGCATTTTCGGCGGACGCCCGCTACCTTCAGGATACCGACCTGGTGATGGGGGTGGTGGCCAATGGAGAGGCGAAAGCCTACCCCCACAATATCGGGTGGTGGCACGAGGTCGTGAACGACATCGTGGGCGAGCAGCCGGTCGTGGTCAGCCTCTGTCCGCTGACAGGCACGGGCATGGTGTTCGACGGCGAGTGGGAGGACGGCGAGCGGCTTTACGTCGGGGTGTCGGGCCTGCTGTTCAACAACAATCTGGTGATGTACGACCGGTCTTCGGAAGCGTCCCCGACCCTCTTTCCGCAGATGACCTATAAGGGAATTGTGGGTCCCCGGCAGGGGCAGGCGCTGAAGCTGATGCCGGTGGTGGAGACGACCTGGGGCTACTGGAAAACGCTTTATCCCAATACCAAGGTCATCAGCGGCAATACGGGTATATATTCCAGGGACCAGTACATGGCTTACCCCTACATCCAGGGAGGGGAAGACTACCGGATTGTGGACAATTTTGTTATTTATCCCCTGTCTCCCTCCTACGACGAGAATCAGACCAGCGGGTTCTTCAGGCCCAAGCATATGACTCTGGGCGTCCGGTTCGACGATTTGGCCAAGGCCTACCCCTTCCCGTCGCTGGGGACCGAGTCGGTGATTAACGACCGGTTGGCCGGGAACGACCTCGTGGTGGTCTATTACGCCCGGGAGGGGCTGGCCATTCCCTATTACCGAAAGATTGTGGATAACAACACCGAACGCATCCTGACCTTTGAGAAGGCGGCTTCCAGCACGACGTCTTACCCCTTTATGATGAAAGACATGGAGACCGGGTCCACCTGGAACCTGAAGGGTGAGGCGGTGAGTGGAGCGCTCAGCGGGAAGCAACTGACGCAGATTCCGGCACACAACGCCTTCTGGTTTGCCTGGTCGACCTTCTGGCGGAATACGGGCGTCTTTTAGAAGCAGGGATCAGTATGAGGCAGACCACACACATGGTGGGGCGAAGGAGGCCTGGCGGGTCGCACCGGGGGGTCACGGTGTTGATTGGCGCGCTGGGGCTGTTGTGGCTGGGGTGTTTTTCGTCTGCAGGCCAGGCCGCTTCCGGGGCTGAGGTGGACATAGCGCCTGATCCAGAAATCAGGGCGCTGCTGGAGCGGGTCGTATGGCTCTCCTGGCGCAACCGGGAAGAGGCGGCACGGTTGATTGAGGAGGCGCTGGAACAGGCGGAGCAACTCCCCACAAAGGAGGACCGGACGGTTTCCCGTATGTGCGTCCTGGCGCTTAAGCGGTACGTTGCGAGGGACCGGAAAGGGCGGGTTCGGGCGTATGAGGAGGCGCTGAAGCTGGCCCGTAAACTGGGGGGGCGGCGGCTGGAAGCCCGCATGGTCAAGGAGGTCGGCCTTACGGGGTATCGCGCAAGAAGGCTGGAGGACGCTGTTGAGATACTCGACGAGGCGGTCCGGCGGCTTCGGCGCGTTGGCGATGGACAGGGGGCAGGGGAGGCGCTTCAGTGGAAAGGCAGTGCACTCCTGAGCATAGGGCAGTTTGCCGGGGCAAGGGAGGCGTATCTGCGGGCCCGAGAGCTGCTGGTCAAATCGAAGTCCTTTTCGTGGGTTGCCATGTGCGACGCCGCGCTGGGGTTTATCGGCCGCGTTGACCATGCCAGGGTGCCCGTTTTTATGACCAGCCACAACTGGGCCTGTGAGATGGTCCAGGAGGTGGACGGGGTGCTGACCTATACGGGGCGTACACGGGCGGGGGGCTATGCCTCCCGGGGCAGGGAGCGGGTGTTCCGGACGCTGCTGTTCGACGAGGCCGGGTATATGGGGGAACTGGTGAATGCGTCCAGGCAGGTGGGGGAGGTCTGGGAGGAGGACACCCGGTCCTTCGGCCGGTATCCGCTTCGAACCGTGGGTACAATTGTTGGGGACCGGGAACGCGTGACGGTGCCCGCCGGGACGTTCACAAACTGCCGCGTGATCCGCATGGTGACCCGGGAGACGGAGCAGACGCTGTCTGAGCGTGCCAGGACGCGCCGGTTGAACCGACGGTACTGCGGGGTCAGGGAGGTATGCTATGCGCCGGGTGTGGGCATTGTTCGCGTGCGCGTTGTGCGAAAAGACGGCATCACCACGGCCCTTGTACTGAAAGATTACTCGATCCACGGCAAGACAAAGGATTACCTGCCTCTGGATGTGGGCAATCGGTGGATTTACGGCTGGCAGGGGGCAGACGGGGAGGACCACGCCGCCGAACAGGTCTTTGAGGTCCGTTTCAACGCCGCCAACAGGGTGAGCTACCTGTCTTTCTACGCTTATGCGCACCGCATGGATGCCCCCCCCGGGTTCAGAGCCGATTCGCGGGCGGTCCAGGCGGGGTATACGCCGCAGGACCTGCCGCTGGGTGAACCGTCCTATGTGGTCGCCCACGAACGGTTTGCACAGTGGACCGATCACACCCGGTTTATCGCTCGAAGCGGTGAGATGGTGCGGGTGCTTGTGGGGGAGAACAATGCGGGGGTTCACGCGGTTCAGGTGACGCCCACGGTCAGGGGCGAGAGGGTGGATTTCAGGTTTGAAGCGATCGACAAGGGACAGCGTGTGGTGGCGGCATGGCACCTTGACGATGCAAGGCCGGGAAAGAGGGTTACCACTTCGGCCCGGTCCGTGTTTCGGCTTGAATACATGGTCAAGTTGCAGGTGAAACCCACGGTGACGCCCGTGGGAGAGGTGGACGTCGAATTCAGTGCGCTGGTTGCCATCCCCCCCACGCGAGAGGAGGCGAGGCAGTGGAGGGCCGCTTCGAGACGTGAAGGGTGAAGCGTTCAATACAACAGGGAGGAGGTTGCTTTGGGAGATGCACCGTTTGATCAGAAGGCGCTGGTGGCCGCGTTTACGCGGTCCGACAACGGGCAGAACAGGGGACACGGTTCGTCGGATGATCCGGACTCGGGGGCCCTGGGATGGGGGGAGAGCGGGGTACTGGATGCGTATGTCAAGCTCTACGAGGCGACCGGAGACAGCAGGTGGTTGAATAAGATCGTGGCGCATTTTGACCGGATGGTCGCCAATATGGAGGATCACTCCGGAGACGGGTACGGCACCTGGGTGACGAAGACGTATTCGGTGGCCCTGGTGCGGACGGGGCGAATGCTCAACCGGGGGACGGCGCGGATTGTCCCGGAAGAGGAGCGCATCTGGACAACCCGGGGCGGCGATGCGGTTGAAGACCGGGAGTGGATTGTTGAGGTTCAACCGGGGCGGCAGTACCGGGTGTTTGAGTACGGCACCCGAAGGCCGGTGGGAAAAGGGACCTATCGGTCGGGGGCACCGATTGAGACGTTCGCGCCGTTTGAGGTCTCGATTGAGGGAAAGCCGCAGCCGGGCGACCGGTTCTGGGTGCAGACGTTTGGGGGAGAATCGATGGAGTACATTGTCCACCAGGGCATGTTTCTGCATCCGGTGAGCCGGTTTGTGGCGTGTGTGCTGAGGGACCCGAAGCTGAAGGTCCGGTACGGCAAAAAGGCCAGGGAGTACCTGGACCTGATCGGGAATATTGCCGGGAAGCACGAGCGGGATTGGGTGGATATGACGCGTACGGCCGGGGGCTACCGGTTTCCGCCGTTGAAGACGGACCGCTTCCCCAACCGGATCCTGCCGCACAACCAGTACCTGGCCATCGGACGCGCCTATCTGTACCTGCAGTCGGTTTCCCGAAAGCGGCTTTTTGCAGACCGCGCAGAGCGGATGGCGCGGAATTTCAAGCGGCATCTGTCGAAGACGGGCCGGGCCTATACCTGGCACTACTGGGACTGGATCGAGGAGGGCGAGCCCGGGCACAGCGGGGTAGAGGATACGAGCCACGGGCACATCGATATCGGGTTCGCCGTGGATGCCTGCCGGAGGGGTGTGGTGTTCACCAACAGCGATCTGAAGCGGTTTGCGCATACGCTGCTGGACCAGATGTGGAACGGGTCGCTGGAGGACCCGGTGATCGGGGGCCGGGTGGATACCCGGGAGGGGGATGCGGTGAACCTGGGGGACTGGATCGATCTGTGTCAGTGGCACCCGAAGGTGTGGGATGTGCTGTGGGCGGTGTTCTGCAAAGCGGGCCGGCCCGTACAGGCTGCACCGTCGATTCTGCAGGGATGGGCGAGGCTGCAGGAGGGAAGGAAATAGGGCGCACGGCTGTGCGCCCTGAGCGCGGAAATATCAGGGTAAAGGAGATACAGGGAGGTTTTACATGGACACATCCTGGGTTCCACCTGAGGAGAAAGGGCACCGGGTGGTGCGGTTTCCGGAGCGCCCGAACGTGTTGATCGACCGGCGGCCGTTCGAGGCGTTTCGGCTCGGGTTTGAGTCCGGGGACGAGGGATGTCGCGGGCGCGTTGAAAGGGCGATTCAAGAAGCTGAAACGTGGGCCGGCAGATCGGATGCGTGGTTTCTGAGTACGATTTGGGACCGGGAACCGCGGGGGCTGTTTACCTGCGCGTGTCCGATCCACCCGTTTCTGGTGCGGTATTACAGCTATTTTGAGTGGTCGCTGGAAGACCCGTGGCGGCTTTACTGCCCCTACTGCAAGGAGGAGGGGCGGGAATACGACTATTATCCCAATCCCCGGTATCCGGACGATGGGGGGGGCTGCTTTCCCACGGACGAGGTGTGGCGGGAGGACCACGACGAGGCATGGAGTCAGGCGCACAACGGGATTCCGTGGGACCACTGGGACGGGGAGACGCACGGATACATGGAACCCACAAACGCCTACTATTTCAAGGGGCTCTGCTGGATGAACGCCTTCCGGGCGCTGTCGGGAGGCGTGTTGCATCGGCTGGGGGAGGCGTATCAGTTTGCGCTGAAGCTGCGCTCGGACGAGGCGGCCGCCGGGCGGTTCGCGCACAAAGCGAAGGTGATTCTGGTAACGTTGTCGCGGGCATTTCTGGGCGACGGGTATCTGGCCGGGGTGCTGGAGATTTCAGAGGCGGAGTTCCTGGCACGGCTGGCGGATTTCTATGAGCCGGGGACCGGGGCAGGCGCCTATCCGGGGTATCGGCTCAACACGCCGCAGGATTATATGGCAGGCGATCCGAAGCGGCCGTTGGACGCGTCCGGAAGCCGCTATAGCCTCAGAGGGGCGTCGATCTATCCCGGGGTGTGGAACTGGAAGGCGACAGAGGCAGACGATCTGATGGTGGGCTACGGGCTGATCGCCGAGGCGTTTGATGAGGCGGAATGCACGCAGGGGCTCAAAGACGCCGCGCTTCGGATCGTGACGTCGGTGGAGGGCGATGCGGAGCGGCTGAAGCAGACGGGGCAGCGGCTGAAGCGGGGCATCGTGGAGTATACGCTGCATCCCTATACGCTTGTGACAGGCGCGGACAACCTCTCTCCATCGACGCAGATGCCCAGGCTGGCGCTGGGACGACTGGTGGGGGAGGACGAGATTGTGGAGCATGTGGCGAGAGATATCGTCTACTTTCTCCACAATTTCTTCACGGGCGACGGCCTGGGCAAGGAGGGTTCGCCCTCTTATACGACCTGGGGGATCGGAGAGGTGATGGCGGCGCTGCACGGCGAGGTGGGCAACTTCGACCGGGCGGCGCCCTATTTTGATGAGGCCCTGGGGGGACTGAATCTGCTTTCGATGCCGGTCTTTCGATACGGTCTGGGGAACTACCTCTACACGGGGTTGCCCAACGGCCGGCCGGTTACGTGGGAGGATTGCGTGATTCGGGCAAGCATGCCCCTGCATCAACTTGAGCAGGTGGAGGGGATGGGCGGGGGCGTGCCGGAGGCCTACCGGGAGCATCTGAATTTTAAACGCAATGAGGCGGGGGAGCCGGTTGTGACCCTCAAGCTGCCTATGGTGCTGCCCTCCCGCCTGCTGGGAGAAAACCGGAAGGGGGTGCTTAGAAGTGGTGCGGGTGAGAACGCCCGGGCGGTGTCGGTCGATTTTACGGAGCGTGTGGGGCACTACCACATGGCGCCGCTGAACCTGACGCTGTTTGCGAAAGGACACGAACTGGCGACCGACCTGGGCTACCTGGGCTCGACACACTTTATGACGGTGGACTGGATCAAGACGTTTCCGGCGCACAATACGGTGGCGATCCGTACAGAGGATGGGGACCCGATGGTTACGGACAACCTGCGGGGCGATGTGCGCTATTTCAAGGATCTGCCGGGCGTGGTGGCGATGGATGCGGCAGAGGAGGACGCGTCGGAGCTGGCAAAGGCGCCGGGGACGGATCGGTATCAGCGGACGGTGGCGATGATCGACGTGGACGAGACGGACGCTTACGTGGTGGATATTTTCCGGGTAAACGGCGGGTGCCTGCACGACTGGACGTTTCACAGCAACGGACATCGGTTCGAGACGGAGGGCGTGGTACTGGCCGAGCGCCCGGACCGGGAGGAGACGCTTTACGAGTACAGCGGGTTCAGCTTTACGCCGAGCCGGCGGACACCGGGGCGGGGCGCCAGGTGGGGGTCGGAGCGGGTCTACGCTTTGAGGGCGGGCAAGAGCAGCGGCGGGTGGACGGCGACATGGGGTGATGTGACGGAGTTTCCAGGTGAGGATGGAACCCCGGAGGTGGACCGGGAGGTGTTTTTGAAGCTGCACATGCTCGATGAGGTCGGATCGGAAGTCATCGTGGGTACAGGTCCGGCGCAGCGGTGGATAGACAACCGGGATATGGGCGAGGAGATGTCGATTGTGACGGTGAGGCGGCAGAACGGAGAAGGGCTGGATACGTTTGCGGCGGTGCACGAGCCTTACCGGCAGGCGACGTTTATCGAGCAGGTCATACGCGTGGAGGTGACATCGGCGGACCCGGAAGCGGTGGGTCTGAAGGTGGTACACAGGAGGGGAACGGATCTGATCCTGAGCGGGAATGCGACCGACGGCCAGTCGGAGGTTCTGCATGTCGAGACGGCCGGACACGTGCTGCAAACGGATGGGGAACTGGCCGTCGCGTCGTTCGACGGGGAGGGGGTGCGGTCGGTTTCGGTGGTTGGAGGAACATTTGCCGAGGCCGACGGGCAGCGGGTGGAGGCCGCCCCGACGGTTGAGGGAACGCTGGTGGGGTTCGACGATGTGGAAAAATCGCTGACCGTGAAGCCGGAGGGAGCACTGCCCGGTGGGGATGCGCTTGCGGGGGAGGTTGTGACGATCAGGCACCGGGAGCGGACGTCGGCTTATACGATCCGGTCGGTTGAGGAGGTGGGGGACGGGACGGCGAAGCTGCACCTGGACGGCTGGCCGCATCTGGCGATCGGCTATCTGCTGGTGACCGGTGTGGAGGCGGACCGGGTGTGGGTGGAGCCGCCGCCGGTGCTGCAGGGGAAGGTGGATCACGTCAATCTGTTCAAGGTGGAGGCGGACCGGAGCCTGCGTTTTCTGCAGCCGTCGGATGAGCGAACCAACCCCGGTATTTTCTGGATGTGGGGGGGTGAGCAGGGCGCGGACGGGATCCTGGATGAGTGGGGCACACTGATTCGGAGCCGACACTATCTGACGCTGGAGGAGGCCGGGCAGGTGAGCGCGGGCGAGGAGGTCGCGTTTTCTCTTCTACACCCGGGTGTGGACCGGTTTAGAATTATGGGCTCCGGATCATGATGTAACGCAGTGAGCGGGGGAAGAGACCTTCAACCCGGTTCTGGTCTATTCTACGAGGCATTTCAATCGGTCAGGCACGCGGGGTCAAACGCGTAGTCTCCGTTCAGCCAGGCGACGATTTCTCGCGCACATGATGATCCTGTCCGCCGTGCTTATTTCGGCAATCTGGTGCGTAATTTCTGTTTGAAGCCGGGCAAGATCCGGCACATCGCCACGCATATCGTCGAAGAGAATGCAAAGCACGTCCGGTCCGACGGCGTTCAGCGCTGCAATTTTGACCCGGAGTTGCTCCCTGGCGGCCTCGTCATAATTCAGGTAGACCTCGTACGGACTCAGCCCGACGCCTATCTTGAGGCCTTCCCGATGGTAGACGTCAATCAACTTCTCGATTTCGGTCGCGGTTTCAGATGGCCAGTCTTCTCGCCATCTTTTTCTTATAAAGGGGTCGTCCTTGGGCGCATAGATGTAGCACCGATATTCACTGTCGCGGAGGAATGGCGCGTACTCTCTTCGATCTCGCCAACTCCACGCATGTCCGAAAAACCCCTCGATCACGCATATGTTGGGTGGGGTGCCAGGTATTGACATTGATCCTCAGGCCTCGTTTACCGTCTGCAACAGCGCCTGGTATCGTGTCGGCATCCAACCTGCGTTCCGACCACCGGTTGACAGGCTCAAAACCACTGATGCACCCGGTGCCCGTGGTTTGGAAACCAGATGCTATCCACAACGATCCCCAGGGCCACGGCCAGGATATAGCCGATGAGTACGCCGTAGAAGAACGGCTTCGTCTCACGGTAGAAGGACGCCCCGGCGATCCGGATTGTCAGGTATTTTGCCGCCCAGGCAATGAATATGGTCGTGCTGGTCAGCCGTGTGAGCGACATTCCCGACAGGGCGAAACCGACCGGGTGCAGTGGCCACCAGGAAAACCGGTAGCGCATC
>JAAXHW010000159.1 GCA_012270675.1 Candidatus Latescibacterota bacterium
AAGAACCCATAGCCCGGATTGCGGCCTTCCGCCTCTCCCGGGTCCTTCGCATTTTCGGGCAGCCGGACCTCAACGCCGGGAAGCATGTGCTCCGCATGGAATGTTAAGGGAACGCCGACCTCTGCCCTGCTGTCCCTGTCCGCGCTCCCGTGCATCACCCAGTCGTGCTGAGTGCCTCCCACCACGCGAAAGAGATCCACAACGTACACATCCCCCCCGCCCGCATCCGCCAGCATCACCGTTCGCCGGTACACCTGTGCCAACCCCGGATACGACCGCTCTCCGCTCGCCTCGACCCACTGCACCGGGCCGCATCCTGCCTCAAACGCCAGCAGGTGTCCATCTCCGGGCACGTGCTTGTTCCGGTCCCCCGTAAACTGCTCCTCCCCGTCGATCACCACCGTATTGTGGCACAGCGTGCTGATGCTCCAGTGCCTGTAGCGCGAGTGCGTATACCCCAGGTCCGGCAGGAGTTCCTGCCCCCTGGCGAACAGCATCAGATTCAGCGTATCGCCGTGGCTGTGCCCGTACGCCCCCTCGGAAAAGTGCAGGTGAACCTGTACCTGCTCTTTCCCTTCTCCCTGCCCCAGCCACGCATGCCCCACACCTGCCAGCAGCGTCGAAACTGAACGCTCCGGTGCAGGGAGAGCGGGCACCCGCGCCCACCCATCGTGCACCGGTATCGTCCGTCCATCGGGATACCGGCACGTACCCAAAAGGCGTCTCGCCCGGGCAATAACCGGAAAGTCCACCTCCAGGTCCAGCGCCTCAAACCGCTTTCCGTCCACCGGGTCCACGTAGTCCGGAGGGTCCGAATAGCCCTTCAGCGCATCCAGCACCCCCTGCATCCCCCGCATCGTATACCCGTGATAGTCCACGCTCCCCTGGCACCAGAACCCGTCCACAAAGAACCACCGTTCAAACAGGCCCTTGCTCCGGCGCACCGCCTCGTGGACCAGCCCCGGGTCTCCCAGTACCCGCCCGAACACGGCATATCCCTCATAGGTACCGGGACTCGCATTGGTATAAAGAGGACCGTGCAAATCGTCCTGGCGCACCCCGCCCCGGAAAAAATCCTTCTCGATCCGTTCCCTGACATCTGCCCCAACCGCTTCGGACAACCGCTCCAATTCTCCGCTGTCGTATATCCAGTCATATGCAAATACCAGATCCGTGGGAATCTCGATATACCGCCATTCCCCCCACTTCCCGCCCCGCCTCGGAAAAGGCGGCTCCCGGTAAAATGCCTTGGGCGTATGCACCTCGTCCAGACACACCAGAAACCCCGGATAGTACCGGGCAAACGCGTCCAGGATCAGCGCCGCTCGGCGCGCATACGTCCGCGCTCCCGTCGCCTGGAACAGCGCGCCCATATCCTTCGCCCGGGAAGCGAAGTAAAACCGCGCGCACCACCATCCTTTCGCGCTGAAAAAGTACCGTTTCCCCTCCCTGTCTTCCCAATAGGGATACGCAACCGCTTCCCCAACCGGATTGGTCACCTTCAAAACCCGGTCTTCGGGATAGGCCTCATTGGGAAAACCCATACCGCAGTACCGGCACGTCACGCAGTGAGGGTCTTCAACCGTCCAGACAAGCTGACTCTCGTGCGTACCTTCGTTGCAATTGGGGCACCCCATAAACCGGAACCCCGTCCTGTCCGGCACCAGCCCCACCATCTCCTCCTCGCACATCCCCATCATCGGCACCACCGCCTCCCTCAGCGCCTCGGTCCGCTGCGGAGAGGCCTTCACCGGATAGACCGGATGCACAACTCCCCCGGACCCCCGAAGTGGGGGCGTCGGACCATGTTGCAATTTGGAATCTTCATTTTTCAATCTGCAATTCCTCTCCTGCCAGAAAGCCACCTTCACGCGGCAGTCCGGCTACTGCGAACCTGAGAACGCTGCCTTTCCCACGGACCTGATCTCGGCGCCACCTTCACCCACCCGCGCAAACGCCGACGTCCGGATCCGATACCTCACCCCTCCCGCAACCTCCCGCAGCGGAAAAAACAGGTACCGCATACCGCCCTCCGCCACCGAAATGCCCGGATCGCTCTCCAGAACCACGTGCGCCTCCCCACCAGCCCGCCTCACACCCACAACACCATACCCAAGCGTCGCGCCATCCCCAAAACTCACAACCGCGGTCGCCCCCCTTAACACCTCTCCCTCCGGCAACTCACCCCTTACCCGCAGCGCATCATACGCATCCCCGGCCCCTTTCCGAAGTATACCCACCACCTCCCCCTCATACACCCCACCTCCCCACAACACCCCATCCCGCCACCTCAGTTCGGTGCCCCCCCACAGGCCCATCTCCTCCACAACACCCTCCCGCTCGCGCACGAAACCCACCTCTCCCGCCATGCACAGATCGCCCACACGGAGCGGCCCCCCGCCCGGTCTGCCCCGATGCACGATGTGGTCCGTCACCCCGTGGTGCCGCACCCTCAAAACCACCGCATCCTCCCCCCCCTCCACCGCTTCCACCGAAACCTCCTTCAGAAACGGCGCACCCTCATAAGGCTCGTGCACCGCCGCAAAACAGCTCGACAGCGGCGCTGGTCCCTCCCGCCGCACCAGAAAGATCGGCATCCGGTAACGGTCCAGCAGCGCGTCGTTCTCCTCCGCCCGGCGGACCGACGGCGCATCCCCTGAGAAAACCTCCGCTCCCCCCAGCGCAGGCAGATGCGTCCGTATCCCCACCGGCGACTCTGAAACTGAAATATTCACCGTCGCCCCGTCGGTCACCTCTCCCCGGCACACGTTTTGAAAGAACCCATAGCCCGGATTGCGGCC
>JAAXHW010000160.1 GCA_012270675.1 Candidatus Latescibacterota bacterium
CGGGCCGTCGGGCTGCGGCAAGACGAGTCTGATGCGGATTGTGGGGGACCTGGAGGTGCCCACGTCGGGACAGGGCACCGTGATCGGGATGCCCCCGCCGCAGGCCCGACAGGCGCGGGAAGTGGGGGTGGTGTTTCAAAGCCCGGCGCTGCTGGACTGGCGGACGGTAGAGGAAAACGTGGCGCTGCCCGGCGAGGTGTTTAACGATCAGACGGTGCTGGACCGGGTGCTGGAGACGATCCGTATTGTGGGGCTGGAGGGGTTTGAGCGGGCCTATCCGCGGGAACTTTCGGGCGGGATGCAGTCCCGGGCGGCGATTGCCCGGGCGTTGACCTACCGGCCGGCCGTGCTGTTGATGGACGAGCCTTTCGGGGCCCTGGACGAGATTACGCGGGAGCGGATGCAGCTGGAGCTGTTGCGGATCTGGGAGGAGTCAAGGCCGGCGGTGTTGTTTATTACCCACAGCATCCCGGAGGCGATTCTGCTCTCGGACCGGGTGGTGGTGATGTCGCCTCGGCCAGGCCGGATTGTGTACGACCTGACGGTCGACTTTCCCAGGCCAAGAGGTGCGCGTCTGCGCACCCATCCGAAGTTTGTGCAGATGGAAGATCGTCTGAGACGGATGCTGGAGAGAGGGGGAGACTAAGGCTGGGAGGGGAGGAATACATTCGTGAAGAGTTCGGCGATTTCCACTTTTCGACCGATCATTTCCAGGTCGAAGAGGACATCCCGGGTGTGCGTCCAGCGTGCGTGGGTCTGTGCGCCCAGCCCCAGTTTTTCGACGTCCGGGCTGTAGAGGATGGGGGTGAGCTTTGCAAAGTTGGCCCTGTTGAACACAGGGTCGCTTTCGGGCCGTTCGGCCATGTAGGCGGCGAGGGCTTCATCGGGATGGTCCACGGCGTATTGCCATCCCTTCAGGCTGGCACGAACGAATTTTCGGACGGTATCCGGATTTTTTTTGAGATAGGCTTCGTGCGCGATGATGTTCGTGCTGTAGAGGTCGATGCCGTGATCGGCTAAGGCGATCCGGTTGACGGCCCGGCCCCGGAGTTCCACGGTGACGGGCTGGTCTTCGGTGTAGCCCAGCATCGCATCGACCTGCCCGGCCAGGAGCGGGGCGGGGCTGGATTCGGTCATTCCGATCAGCTCGATGCGGCTTTCGGGGATGCCGACCTTTTTGAGAAAGGCCTGGAATTCCCGGTATTTGGTGCCTCCGATGTTTACGCCGATGCGTTTGCCCACCAGGTCTTCGGGTTTCCGGATGCCGGTTTCTTCCAGCGAGTAGACGACCACGGGCGAGTGCTGGTTGATGACGGCAAGGGAGACGACGGGGATGTTCTGGTCCCGGGCCAGAACCGTGGCCGAGCCGCTGGAGACGCCGAGGGGATAGGTGCTGTTGCCGACCAACCGGGCCGTGGTTGGGGCGCCGCTGCCGTCGAGGATGTCAACGGTGAGACCATCCGCCTGATAATAGCCCTTCTGCCTGGCCACAAAAAAGCCGGCGTGTTCCATCTGGGCCTTCCAGTCCAAAAGGAGCTGGATGTGGTGGGAGGGAGGCGGGGTGGAGCTACACGCGAAGAGGAGCGGAAGCAAAAGCGTGGCAGTGGCAATGAGCAGGGCGATTCGGTTCATAAAGCTGCCTCCATGGTCCCGCCCCAGCGGCGGAGAAGTGTTTTTTCCAGGCCGTCTACGATCAGGAAAAGGGCGGTGCCCATGCACCCCAGCACGGTGAGGGCGGCGAACATCAAATCGGTGGCCAGTTCGGCGTTGGCCAGCCGGATGAGGTGGCCCAATCCGGCGCTGGCGCCCACAAACTCTCCCACCACGGCGCCAATGACGCTTAAGGTGATGCACATTTTAAGGGCGGCGAAGAGGTAGGGAACCGCGTTGGGCAGGCGGACCTTCAGGGAGACCTGGCGCTGGCCGGCAGAGAGGGCACGCATCAAATCGAGGATGAGGGGGTCAACCGAGAGCAACCCGCGCGTGGTGTTGACCACGACCGGGAAGAACGAGATGAGACCGGCGATGACGACTTTGGGAAGCATGCCCACGCCGAACCAGACCACAAAGAGGGGGGCCAGGGCCTCTTTGGGAAAGGTCTGGGAGGAGATCACCAGGGGATAGAGCATCCGCTCGACAATACGAGACCGGGCCATGGCGATCGCGCATGTCATTCCCGCTCCGGCGCCCAGCACAAACCCCCATATTGTCTCTTGCAGGGTCACCAGGGTATGGCCCAGGAGGATTTGGCGGGCCTCAACGAGTCTACCCAGGATCCGGGAAGGGGGCGGAAGGATGTAGTCCGCAACGTTCAGGGTTCGGACGAGGCCTTCCCAGACTCCCAACACGACGAGGATAAAGACAAGGGAGAGGGTATACTCCCGGGTGGCAAACCGCAGTGTCTGGCGGAGGGTCACAGGTCGAAGAGGATGATCTGGGCCTTCAGTGCGCCGGCCTGGTTGTGATATTCCGGGTGTTCGTTCATCGCCATAAAGAGCGGTCCACCGCAGGTGGCGTGAAAGTCGTGGTAGTTCCCCACGGCGATGGGAGCGCTGTTGTTGCCGATTCTGGCGATAAGTGCGCCCACGTTGGCGCCGGGCAGCAGGTAGTCGTCTGTGGCGATGTGCCCCTCGATGCCGTCGGGACCACACCAGACAATGGTGGCAGGGCGCATTTCCGGAGACCAGAGTCCGTCGGCGGTGATCACGATCCGCTGGTCTTTGCGGACCTGGAGGTACATCTCCTGCCAGATGGCGTTGGGCCTGATGGTTTTGTTGATGGTAAGCGCCATGGGTTCCTTTACGTGTACGTGATTTCCATCCCCTGGACCGGAACGATCTACAAAATAGCCCGCCGCAGGGGCGTTGTCAAGGACGAAACGGTCCGGGGTGGAGAGAAATGAATCGGTTTTCGGGGTCGTGGGACAACAAAGGGGGATAAGCCCTATGGATGGAAAGTTCAGGTTCGGAAAGCTCAGCATATCTTCCAATGGAGAGGCCGTCAACACCGTCATCGGACAGGGATCGGTTTTGGAGGGGAAATTCGAGATCGAGACGGGTGTGCGGGTCGATGGCGTGTTGAGGGGAGAGTTGATGTCATCCGGAACGCTGGTTGTGGGCAAGTCGGGCGTGATTGAGGCGGATGTGCAGGTGCGGGATGCGGTGGTGAACGGGCGGATCGTGGGCAACCTGGAGGCCGAAGAGAAGGTGCACCTGCAGGCCCGGGCGTCATTTATCGGGAAGATGGAAACCCGGGTGCTGGTTGTGGAGGAAGGGGCTGTTTTTAAAGCGGAATGTGACGCCCGCGGCCAGGGGCAGGTTGCCGGGCAGGAAGAGATGTCCGAAGGGGTTGGAGAACAGGTTTCCGAGAAAAGAAAAACAGGGTCTGGCTGAGGCGAAGCAGCCTTTTACTTGACAATACAAGGGGCATGATGATATCTTTCATGTTGACAACTGTCGTTCATCCCGGCATTCCATTTGTCCTGTGAAAAAGAGAGGGACCAAAAGTGAAACGGTTTCTTTATGTTGTCTCTATTTTCCTGCTGGCGGTTTCGTGCGGCTCTGATAATCCTGCGTCGCTTACCGGAACGTATGCCCTGCAAAGTGTGAGTCTGCAGGGCAATCAGATCTCTTACACGGCGACCCCACCGGATGTAACGGGGACGCTGACGCTCACGGAGAACCGGTACACCGTCGCGTACGCGATATCGGCCTTTGGGATTCGTCACTCGGATGCGGGTACATTTCAGGTATTTTCCACCACGATTTCGCTCACTTCCGAAAGTGGCGGCACCGATGTCGGCGCATTCTCACCGGATGGCCGTCAGATCACGTTTACGGGCAATTTTGTTAATGAGGATGAGGTCAATATTGAGGCAACGCTCATTTTCGTAAAAAGTTAGAGAAAAATCCGTTCGTCGTTGACGCGTCCGCACCGTCCGCCTGCCCCCGGGGATCTGCTTCTGAGCTTCGGGGGCTTCTTCTTGCCTAAGAAGCTGTTTTAAAATCTCCAGCGGTCTTCGCGCGGCTGCAA
>JAAXHW010000161.1 GCA_012270675.1 Candidatus Latescibacterota bacterium
ACCTGCCGGCTGTATCGCAACCGGGGGGACGGGTCGTTTGAGGAGGTCACAAAGCGGGCGGGCGTTTACAATCCGAAGGGGAAGTCGCTGGGGGTGGCGGTGGCGGACTTCAACGGCGATGGCCACCCGGACCTGGTGGTGACCAACGATACACAGCCGAACTTTCTCTATCGCAACCGGGGGGATGGGACCTTCGAGGAGGTCGGGCTGGCGTCCGGGATCGCCTACGATGAAGCGGGGCGGGCACGGGCCGGGATGGGGGTGGATGTGGGGTCGCTGGACAACGATGGGAAGCTGGCGATCGCCATCGGGAATTTCAGCCGGGAGCCGGTCTCTTTCTATCGTCAGGCGTGGGAGGACTTCTTTATCGACGAGGCGGGGAGGCGGCAGATCGCCCGGTCGACCCTGCTGCCGCTGACGTTCGGGCTGCTTTTTTTCGATTACGATCTGGACGGTTACCTGGATCTCGTTCTGGCCAACGGGCACCTGGAACCGGAGATCAACCGCGTCCAGAAGGAGATTACGTATGCGCAGCAGACGCAGTTGTTCTGGAACGATGGGGGAGGACGCTTCCAGGACGTGACCGATCAAAGCGGCCATGCGTTTGCCCTGCGGGTTGTGGGGCGGGGGCTGGCATATGGGGATGTGGATGGAGACGGAGACCTGGACCTGGTGCTGGCGACAAACGGCGGTCCGGCCGTGCTGATGCGCAACGAGGGCCCCGCCGGAAGGGCCGTGCGGGTGCACCTGCGCGGGGCGGCTCCAAACCGGCAGGCGCTGGGGGCGGTGGTGACCGCTGTGGCCGGAGACCTGGAACAGCGGGCGATGGTGCGCACCGGTTCATCGTACCTGAGCCAGAGTGAGACGACGCTGACGTTCGGTCTGGGAGCGCGTACCCGGGTGGACCGGCTGTCCGTCCGGTGGCCGGAGGGGCGTATTGAGACCGCAGAAGGGCTTGAGACGGGGGCGACCTATGTGGTTGAGGAGGGGAAAGGAATTGTTGCGCGGATTCCCTTTTCAGGACGGTAAAGGCATTTTGAAACCGGGCGGTGGGGTATGGATGCTGTCCATGCTGGTTTTCTGGGGGCACCCGGCGTGGGCGCAGCTTTCGCACCTGGAGGCGGAGCGGCAGAAGAATTTCGGGGTGGCCTATTTGGAGCAGGAGCAGCCGAAGGAGGCGGCCTCGGCGTTTGCACGGGTGATCGCTTCAGCGCCGGAGGAGGCGCTGGGCTACGCGAACCTGGGGCTGGCTTACCTGCGGATGGGGCAGGCCGATTCGGCGGCGTTCTGGCTGGAGCGGGCACGGCAGCGGGAGGCGGAGCACGTGGGGGTGCTGCTGCTGGTGGCCGAGGTGCAGCAGTGGGAGGGAGACCGGACGGGAGCGATGGCCACGCTTGGGCAGGCGCTGCGGGTTCGGCCGCAGGACCAGGTGGCGTGCTACGCGCTCTACCGCGCGGCGGTTGCGCAGAAAGGGGATGCCGGGGCGCTGGCGGTTGCGGCCCGGGAGATGGACCGTCTGTTTGGGCTGGCGCCTCGGAATCTGGCCGTTGCCGTGAAGTACGCCCGGTTTCAGGCCGAGCAAGGGAATCCGGAGGGGGCGGCGCGGGGGCTGGAGGCGCTGCGCCCGGCCGTGCTGGATATGGCGATGCCCCGCAGGGTGCTGGATGGGGTGGAAAAGGCGCTGGCGGCCGGAGATGCGCAGGGCATACGGCGGGGGCTTACGGTGCTGGAGAACGTGCTGCGCCCCACGCCCCGCTACAAACAGGCCCTGGGGGAGGTGCAGCAGCCGGTGGTGGGGCTGCCCCTGGTCCGATTCAGCCGATCCTTCTACGAGGGTCTGAAGCGGGAGCGTCCGCCGGAGATCCCCGTTCGCTTTGTGCCGCTGGACAGGGCTGCGCTGCCCGCGCCCGGGCCGGTGGCGGTGCGGAGGGCAGCGGCCGTTGGGAGCATAGATGCCGCGGATGTGGACGGGGACGGGCACGAGGATCTGCTGGTGGGGTTTTCCGATGGGGAGCGGGGTGGGCTGCAGCTCTGGCGCAGAGCGGGCAGGGGGTGGGTGCCGGTTTTGCCGGATGGGGTCGCGGGGCCGGCTGCGGAGACGCGGTTTGTGGATTTTGACAACGACGGGGTGTTCGACGTGGTTGCGGTGGGACGGGGTGGGCTGCGCCTGCTGCGGGGGGACTCGACGGGGGTGTGGCAGGATGTCACGGCGTCTGCAGGGCTGTCTCCGGAGCCGGGTGGGACGGTGGAGCTGGTGGATGCGGACAACGAAGGGGATCTGGATTTTTGCGTGGGGTCGAAGGAGGGGGTGCGGCTCTGGCAGAACCGCCTGGACGGGACGTTCCGGGAGGTGAGCGGGCAGGCAGGGTTGTCGGGACCGGGTGGGGGGATCGTACAGGTCGCGGCGTTCGACCACGACGACGACGGGGATACGGACCTGCTGGGGGTGGAAGACGCCGGAGGACTCCGCCTGTTCGATAACCTGCGTCAGGGGCGGTTTGCCGGGGTGGCGCGGGGGCTGGATACCACGGCGTGTCGATCCGTGCTGGCCGCCGATCTGGACAACAACGGACGGCTGGACCTTGTGCTGGTGGGCCGGGCCGGTTCGGTGTGGATACAGTACAATACGGGAAAGGGGTTCGCTCCGGGTGTGAAGGTCGCGGTGGGTGGGACCTCGGTCCGGGCGCTGACGGCGTTCGACTTCGATAACGACGGGTGGACGGACCTGAGCGTGGCCGGCACCCGGAATGGAGGCCCGGCGCTGGCCGTGCTGCGCAACCGGGGGGACGGTGGCTGGGAGGTCCGGCCGCTGGGGCGGGCGTTGCGGGGGTGTGTGGCGCTTTTGGGGGTGGAACTGGACGGGGACGGCGACCTGGACCAGCTGGCCCTGGACGGTGCGGGGCAGCTGCGGGGCTGGCGCAACGAGGGGGGGAACGCCCACCACTTTTTGCGCGTGCGGTTGAAGGGACTGCGCACCGGTGGGACCAAGAACAACCTGCGCGGGGTCGGGAGCAAGGTGGAGATCAAGGCAGGGCTGCACTACCAGATGCGGGTCGTGCGCGCTCCGGTGACGCATTTCGGGCTGGGGAAACAGGCGCGGGCGGATCTGATGCGGGTGACCTGGAGCAACGGGGTGCCGCAAAACGTGCTGCGTCCATCAGCGGACCAGACGATCACGGAGGTCCAGATTTTGAAGGGCTCCTGCCCCTTTCTCTACTGCTGGGACGGAGAACGGTTCACCTTTGTGACCGATCTGCTGGGGGCGTCGCCGCTGGGCCTCCAGGTGGCCGAGGGCGTGGTGGCGCCCCACAACCCCCGGGAGCTGATGACGGTTCCGGGCGATCGGATCGCCGTGCGGGACGGGGACTACGTTTTCCAGTTTACCGAGGAGTTGTGGGAGACGGTTTACCTGGATGAGGTGGGGCTGTGGGTTGTGGACCATCCGCCCGGCGTCGAGGTATTTACAGACCAGCGGTTCCTGCCGCCCCCGTACGCGCCTCCGCGTCCGATGCTGACCCGGGGGCGGGTGCGTCCGGTGCGGGCAGAGGATTCGAGGGGCCGGGAGGTGACGGAGCGGTTGCTGGCGTTCGACCACCGGTATCCCGAAAGGCTGCGGCCGTCGCGCTACCAGGGGATTGTGGCGCCGCACGCGCTGACGCTCTATTTTGGAGAGGTGCGCGGGCTGGACCACCCGCTGCTGGCGATTGGCTGCTGGATTTTCTGGACGGATACGAGCATCAATGTGTCCATGTCCCAGGGAAGGGCGGTGACGCCGAGCCTGCCGGTGGTGGAGGTCTGGCACCCGGTATCGGGCTGGCAAACACTGGATGCGCCGTTCGGGCTGCCCACGGGGAAGGACAAGTGGGTGATGCTGGACCTGGGCGACGCGCTGTATGCGCCGGATGCGCGGGTGCGCATCCGGACAAATTATCAGATCTACTGGGACCAGGCGTTCCTGACCGATGCCGCGCCGGAAGCCCCGCACCGGATCACCCGGCTGGGCCCCCGGTCGGCGGACCTCCACTACGGGGGGTTCTCCCGGATGTACCGGCCGTCCGAAGACGGGCCGCACCTTTTCGACTACACACAGCGGGTCTCCCTGCCACTGTGGCCGGATATGGAAGGGATGGCCACCCGGTACGGGGATGTGACGGAGCTGCTTACCGCTGCGGACGACCGGTACGTGATTATGACGGCCGGAGACGAGGTGACGGTGCGGTTCGATGCGGGGGCACTGCCGCGGCTGCGTCCGGGATGGGAGCGGGATTTTCTGTTTTTGAGCGACGGGTGGGACAAGGACGCGGATAAGAATACGGTGACGGGGGACCGGGTGGGGCCGCTGCCCTTCCACGCGATGTCGGCCTATCCCTATCCCGCATCGGAGACGTATCCGGACGGTGAGGCGCACCGGGTTTACCGGGCACGCTACAATACGCGCCGGATCGGGCCGGAAGGGTTTCGGGCGTTTGTAAAAACGTATGGGGGAGCGCCCGTGCCGGCGCTTCCGTGGGAGGCCAGGTAACGCGGCGGGCGCCCGAACACGTGAAAGGAAGGGTTCAAATGACAACGCAATCTGAACCGACCTGCAGGGTGATTCACCCGGAGGAGACGTACAGGGGCAAGCAGGCGTTTACCTATTTTGCGGGTATCTCGGCCGACAATACCGGCGCCCGGGGCATCTGTATGCAGGTGGTGACCATTCCCCCCGGTGAACGGGCCAAAGCGCACCTTCACGAAGCGCATGAAACGGCCATTTACACCATCTGTGGCGAGGCCGGGATGTGGTATGGCGAGAGGCTGGAGGATCACCTGACCGTCAGGGCCGGGGACTTCCTGTACATTCCCGCCGGTATGCCCCACCTGCCCTACAATCCCAGCAAGACCGAAGTCTGCACCGCCGTGATTGCCCGAACCGACCCCAATGAACAGGAGCGCGTTGTGCTCTTGCCTGAACTGGACGCGCTGCATTGAGTCTGGCCCTGTGCCCCGCCTTTACCCGGTCCACTTCAGGTAGAGGTTGATGGCCGTGAAGTTGATGATGACCCAGGTGGTGAAGAGCAGTCCCAGTTCGCTCCAGAGGGGCATGCGCACCCTGCTTTGCGCGCGCATGGCCAGGTGGACGACGGCGTAGGCCAGGGGAATGAGCAGGAGGTTGTTGGCGTTGGCCCCCAGGAGCACCAGGGCGAGGGGGGTGTCGGATTTGATCAGGGTGACGCAGAGCCAGAGGAAGGGGAAGGCGATTTGCAGGATGCGTATCAGACGCAGGCGAGCTTCCTCCCGGTTGAGGGAAGACAGGCCGATCAGATGGAGAAAGTCCACGCCGATGCGCCCGGAGCTGGCGGTGAAGACGAGCAGGGTGGAGAAGAGGGTGCAGAAGCTGCCGAACATGAAGAGGCCTTTGGCCCAGGCGCCGATGCTCTCGGTGAAGATCAGGGAGACGTGCTCGACGACCTTCATGCCCTGGGGCACCACGTTCATTCTTTTGAGGATTGAGGCGCCCAGCAGGTAGTAGGCGCAGGTGATGACCAGGGCGATGAGGGTGCATACGAGCGCGTCCGTAATGAGTACCCGCATCCAGCCCCGGTAGCGCGCCTGCCATTCCGGGGTGTTTTCCTGCGGGCCTACGAAATCCGGGTATCCTTTCTCCCGGACCCAGTAGGGGTACATGAACAGTTCCACGGCTGTTGCGCCGACCGAGCCCATGACGGCGAGGGCCACAAAAGCGCCTTCCGGGGGCATGGCAAAGCGGAAACCGGACAGCAGGTCCGGGCCGCTGAAGGCATAGGGTGTGCCCTGCAGGACGAGTACCGAGCCGATGACGATGAGGCTGAAGCTGGCCACCAGAAAGGAGATCATCCGCTCCAGGTCGGCATAGAGCCCGCGGTAGAGCAGGGCGGATATGAACAGGAAGACGATGACTGCCCAGACGCTGTAGGGGATGACCGGGAACGCGGTGACCATAAGGCCGGCGACCGAGCCGAGGATGCCGATGAGGGCGATCATGACCGAGAAATAGCCCAGCACGCACAGCCAGGCCACCCAGGAGGCGTTTTGCAGCCGGAGACCGGGCATCCGGTCCAGCGCCTGAATGGTCGTGTTGTTGTGGAGGATGCACTGGCGGCCCAGTTCGAGCTGGATGAAGAATTTCACCAGGCAGGCCAAAAGGACGCCCCAGAGGAATACAAACCCGACGTCGGCGCCCATGCGCGTGGTGACCAGAAGCTCGCCGGAGCCTACGACCGAGCCGGAGACCACGACGCCCGGCCCGATGTTGCGCAGCAGCCCTCCCAGGCCTTTCGGGGGCTTGCAAATTCCGCGGGTTTCGCCTGTTTGCATGTCCTGTCCTTTCTGCGATTGAATATGGCTTTTTTGCACGAAGGTGTAGAAGATCGTTGAAAAAAAGAAGGCTCCAGATGAAAGTGGGTGAAGCGTTCGGCCAAGAAAACCCACCCGTTTGACCAGGAGCCCGTGATGAAGAAAATAGCATCAAGCCCCTGGAAAAGCAAACAAAATCAGAAGCGACAGTCTCATCACTTTATCCTGGCACTTTATCACCACATCACGCGGAATGTTGTCGTCGCTACTGCCTGCTCCTGGTCCGCCAAATCGTCCACCACCACCCGCAACGCCCGGGGCCCCGGCGCCGAATCTTCCATATCCAACGTCACCCGAATCGGCTCCCACGCCCGCGAGCCTCGAAGCGTGTGGGACACGATCGTGGTCCACTCCGGTTCGATCTCCCCTGTTCTTTTCTCCACCAGCACCCGCATCCGGTAAGCCACCCGATAGTGTGTCGCTCCAAACGCGTCCTGTGTCAGGTTGTATACCTCGAAGTAGAGTGACACCTGCCCGCCCTGAGCACACTGCATCAAAGGGTCGGGCAAAATCATAAACTGCTCTCGCCCAAACGGCCTGTCCTGCCGCTCCACGACCCGCCTGGCCAGCAGCAGACTGCTCACTTCCAGAGAGTCGTATCCAAAACGCCGCACGCGCAGGGAATCCCGGAAGGCTCCTACCGCCTTCGTCGCCTGATCCTCGACCTCTACCCCCAGGTAGTAAGCGCCCGGGTGCAGCATCAATTGCTCGCCTGCAAACAGGTAGCCCTCCCCATCTGCGTCGTACATCACCCAGGGCATCCGCCTGATCCGCCCGACCTCTTTGCGCATCGTGTTCCACGCCGCATCGAACAGGAA
Organism: Candidatus Latescibacterota bacterium; assembly: GCA_012270675.1. Taxonomy (GTDB): domain Bacteria; phylum Latescibacterota; class UBA2968; order UBA2968; genus JAAXHW01. The sequence continues at coordinate 7,194 of JAAXHW010000161.1, forward strand.
AAGCCCCTGTTGCACATCCACCTCCTGCAGACCGGGACCGGCCTCCTGGTGCCTCACCTGCTCGCCCTGCAGCGCGTAGTAGACCTCCACCCGTGTCTTCCCCTCATCCGCCCGGAACTGTGCAATCTGGTAAGGCGCGTCGTAGCGCTCCCACCAGTAGGGGTCTTTGTAAAACTCCGGTATCCGGGCGGTCAGATCCGAGAATTCGTACAACGGATGCGCTCCCACCCAGGCAATCCCGAATTTCCAGGCATCCCGGGAGTCCGTGTTTTCAAACACCAGCCTGAAGCCATCGTACGTCCAGATCTCCTTACGGGGTGTGAATTTGCCCAAAGAGCTTTCCCCTTGCATGACCCGCTCGGCCAGGCGGTTGCGTTCAGCAGACGGCAGGTCGTTGCCCATATCGATCTCCGCGGGGTGCGCAACTCGAGATAGAGGGCGCCCGTACCGGATGTAGGCCTGTCCCCTTTCCGTCGTCCAGCCCTCAATACCCTTCACGGAATCACCATACCGGAGGTTGGCATAGGCCACCCTCTGGCAGTGCTCCATCAGCCGCTCGTTCACAGGCGTCAGAAAAAAGGGATCCCGGCCCCTCCAGAACCGCCGGATTGCCTCCTTATCCGGCAGCGCTCCAACATCCTCTTTGTCCACCATCAAAAAGATCGACTGCATAAACTGCTGCTCCGGCTCGGACATCCGGGCCAACCCATTCACGTATGCCCTGTAAGCCCTGTCCGGGTGCCCCAGCGCCTGATAGCCCAGGCCAACGAAAAAATGGCCGTTGGGATTTTCCGGCTGTCGCTCCACGTACGCTTCAAAAAGCGCCACCAGCTTCTCGGGCATGCTGGCTTCGTAATAGACCAGGCCCAGGATCTTTCGCGACGGCCAGTGTTCCGGATTGACCGCCAACGCCCGGGTCAAATAATGAATGGCGATATCTTTTTTTTCCTCGCCCAGCGCTTTCAGACTAAAAGGAGTTCCTGCCCACTCTGCTTCCAGAAAGCGCGTCATGTGCCACATCGCATTGCGGCCGGCCCAGTAAAGTGCACGCACGTTGTCCGGGTCCAGTTCGAGTGCTTGCATAGCCTGCTCGCAGGAACGACCCCGATGGTCCCACATCCAGAACAGTTCCGCGTACGCAGCCCGGTAGTCCGCATTCTCGGGCTCTCGCTGGATGGCCCGCAGCAGCCAGCGTTGTGCTTCCTCAGGTGACGTTTTCTTCCATTCGGACATATGGAGCCGTGCCAGGGCATACCTGCTCCGGCCCGACCGGTCGCAACCGATGGCTTCTCTGACAATTTTCATACGTGCTTTGTAGGCAAGCGTCGTATCCGACGCCACCGCCAGCAGCGAGTCCACAACTGCCGGGTCGGCTTTTCCGGCCTCAGCAGACGCATGCAGAGACATCAGCAGTATGCAGGCCAAACCAGCGACTCTGGACATGGGGGCATTCCCTTTTTTCCCTGCAAAACCCTTTATAGAGTATAGACGCCGATTTCTCGATTCGGGTTCATTAAAAAACAGGCATGGTTCAACACGTCTGGAAGCTGCTGCTTAGAGAATAGCCTTTTAGATTGTAACGAAACTTGTTGTGTTTATTGGGTTTAAGTGGTCCATGCGGCGCGGGCGAACCCGATGGATGTATTGCGGTATAGTGACCTATCCCCCCGGCCCCCTTTCCTGAGAGGAAAGGGGGAGAAAGGGGGATGAGGTGGCGGGTGCAGGATGAGGCGCACCCTCTCCCCTCCCCGTTTCGGGGAGGGGCCGGGGGAGGGGTCATTTCCACGGCTGTTCCGCAACCCCTCCCTGCCCTTCCCATGCCTTCGGCGAGGCC
>JAAXHW010000162.1 GCA_012270675.1 Candidatus Latescibacterota bacterium
GGGGGTTTTAAGACAGCTTCTCAAACACCTCTTGAAACAGCGTCACCCCATCCAGCCGTTCCGGGACCGGGTCGAACCCCACGCCGGGCGTCTCGTCCAGGACCACGCAGCAGCCCTCGTCTTGCTCGACCCAGCGTTCGGTGATGTCCTCCGTGTAAAACCTGCTGGAGGGAAACACGTCCGCCGGATAGGTAAAACCGGGCAGCGTACCAAGCGCCGCGCAAATGCCCGCGCCCACCCCACTCTCCAGCATCCCACCCACCCAGGCCTCCATCCCTTCCTCTCTGGCCATATCGTGGATCTGCACCGCATTGTGCAGCCCCCCCACACGGCCCGGTTTCACGTTCACCGCCCGGCAGGCCCCGATCTTCAGCGCCAGCCTGAAATCCCGCACATCCTTAATCGACTCGTCTAAACAGACGGGCGTCCCAATCTGCTTTTGCAGCTCGGCATGCTCGATCAGGTCCGTGTGGAACAGGGGCTGTTCGATCATCGCTAAGTTGAACCGGTCGAAGGCCCGGAGCGTGTCGATATCCTCACTCAGATCGTATCCCGCATTACAGTCCACGTGAAAAACCGGATCGGGAAACGCCGACCGGACCGTCTCCAACACCTCAACATCCCACCCGTGTCGGACCTTCAGCTTGACCCTGGGATAGCCCGCGTCCACCGCCCCCTGAATCAGCTCCAGCAGGTCGTCGATCCCCTCCTGCACCCCGAAATCCGCTCCGCACCGGACAACCGGCTGCTGTGCCCCCAGCACCCGCCACAGGGGCTGGCCCAGAAGCCTGCTGTGCAGCGCCCACCAGGCCGTCTCCACGGCCGCCTTTGCAAACGGATTGCCCTTGAAAACCGAAATCCGGTCCATCAATTCACCCGCCGAATCCACCTCCCTTCCCACCAGGCGAGGCAGAAAAAATTCCCTGACCGTCTCGTACACCGACCGGGCAGACTCGGAAGAATAGGTCGGCGCATAAAACGGTGTGGACTCCCCCCACGCCTCCTCGCCCCCACCCGAAAGCCGGACCATCACCGAATGGATCGCCGCATCCTCCCCATAGGCCGTTCGCCAGGGGGAAATCAGCGGCAACTCGACGTAGCGGATCTCTGCGAACTCGATCTTCACCGAACCCCCTTCGGCTTCTAAAGCCAGTGCGCGAAAGGCCAGAGCGTCGCGGACCGTTCAAAGGGTGCATCCAGGAGCGCCTCGGTCGCCTCGATTGGATCGTGCCCGTAGCGGCGCACGAACTCCGCCTCGATCTGCTGCTCCAGTTCCGTCGGCCCGCCCAGCGGCAGCGTAACCCAGGCGTTTCCGAGACGGGCGCTTTCGCGGACTGCCAGGCTGAGTTCATAGTCCCGGAGGCCGTTTTCATAACCGTACTGCGGCCTCCCCCCCCCGGTAACGGCTTTGTGGAAACTGGTGAGAATACTCGCCTGCGCCACATCGTCGAGAGACCCGATCCGATACGGCGCGAAGGGATTTTCCCAGACCACCGGCGGGTCGGTCTCCACCCGAACGGCCTCCAGTACCCTTTCCCCGTCCATCTCAACGTACTGCTCCGAGATCTCATACACCCTGGATCCGTTTTTCCCGTACAGCGTAAGCCGGTTCCGGTCCAGGTGTCCTCGCACACCCTCGACCTGCCACCCGACTGGAAAATTGTGGGCAGCCGACGGAAAGATCCGGGGCGGCTTCTCGAACAGGCACACCACGTCTCCGTCGAACTCGATGATGGCAGTCTCCCACTGCACCGTCGACTCCGGTTCGCCGCCATAGGCCGCGTAAGGCTCGGTCTCCACCTCGCCGCAGTAGCCCAGCACACGCACCGCCTCACCGCCCAGCAACGCCCGAATCGCGCTGAAGCCGTGGTACTGTCCAGTCAGGTACCACAGTCGCGCGTGGGTGACGCCACCCAGCAGCCCGGACGCGATGATCCGCCGCTTCAGGCACTCCTGCGGCCAGAGCCAGACCTGCTCGGCCACCTCCCACAGCACCCCGTGTTCGCGACACGCCTGCGCAACCGCCCCGGCGTATCGGCGCGTCAGCGCCACCGGAATCTCCGTAATCACGTGCGCCCCGTGTCGCGCGGCGGTCAACGCCATCACAATATGCGAGTCCTTAGGCGTCAGAGAAAGCACAACATCCGGCTTCTCCGCCTCCAAAAGGGCGCGTACATCCCCATAGCGGGCCTCCACACCGTACTGGACGCCCACCTCTTGAAGCACATCCGGGTTGCGATCACAGATGGCGGCCAGTTCGTAGTGGTCGGTCAAACGCACAATCGTCGACAGAAACTGCCGTGCGCGAGAACCGGGCCCGGCGCCTGCGCCCAGGACAGCAATGCGAAGCGTGGACATCGAATCTCTCCTTACTGTGAAGATAATGCGGTCAGCATGGAAACGCAAGCGTATAGAAAAAGACCCCGGCACAGCACAGGGACCTGTGCAACGCTTTCCGGAGTCCGTTCCAGGCGTGCAATATAATCTCATGTCGCGCATGCTTGAGAGTTGACTTTGTCCGTATAAGACAGTATATTTGGAAGCTCTACTCCCTTGAGTTTTTTAGACTTGTCTCCATTTTTAGGAAAATCCGGAAGATGGACGCCCGGCAGATTCGAAACTTTTCGATTATCGCCCATATCGACCACGGGAAATCCACCTTGGCCGACCGGTTCATAGAGCGCACCCTCACCCTCTCTCAGAAGGAAATGATGGATCAGGTCCTGGACAACATGGACCTGGAGCGCGAACGGGGGATCACCATCAAATCCCACGCCGTCCGGATGGACTACCAGGCACCCGACGGTCAAAGCTATGTCCTCAACCTGATTGATACACCAGGGCACGTCGATTTCTCCTACGAGGTCTCCCGCAGCCTCACCGCCTGCGAAGGGGCGCTCCTGCTGGTGGACGCCGCCCAGGGCGTTGAAGCGCAAACCGTCAGCAACGTCCTCCTCGCCCTGGAACATGACCTGACGCTGATTCCCGTCGTCAACAAAATCGACCTGCCCAACGCGGAAATCGACCGGGTGGTGATGCAGATTCACGACCTGCTGGGGGTCGAAGAACCGGAGATCCTCAAAATCAGCGCCAAACAGGACATCGGCATTGAAACGATCTTCGAGGCCATCATCAATCGCATCCCCCCCCCCCAGGGCGATCCGGATGCGCCGCTGAAAGCCCTGGTCTTCGACTCCGTCTTCGACCGCTACCGGGGCGCCATGGCCTACCTGCGGGTATTTGAAGGCACCCTGGAGGAAGGGATGCCGGTCCGCTTCTTCTCCACCGGCCGGGACTACGACGCCGAAGAGGTCGGCATCCTCAGGCTGGGACGGGTCGAACGGAAAGTCTTGCGGGCCGGTGAGGTGGGCTATCTCATCGCCGGAATAAAAGACCTGAAAGATGCGCACATGGGCGATACCGTCACCGGCGTCCAACGCCCTGCCGATACCCCCCTGCCCGGCTACAGGGAAGTCAAGCCGATGGTCTTTGCGGGCTTCTACCCTGTCCATTCCGACGACTACGAAAACCTCCGCACTGCCCTGGAAAAACTCCATCTGAACGACGCCTCAATACGCTACGATCCGGAAACCTCCACGGCGCTCGGATTCGGCTTCCGGTGCGGATTCCTGGGCCTCCTCCACATGGAAATCGTCCAGGAGCGGCTCGCCAGAGAATTCGGCATGGAAATCATCGCCACTGTTCCCAACGTAGAGTACGGTGTCCTGCTCACCGACGGGGAAGTGATTGAGGTCCACAGCCCCGCCCAGATGCCACCGCCAGAGCAAATCGAGGAAGTCACCGAACCGATCCTCGACGCCCAGATCCTGGTCCCCTCGGAATATGTGGGAAGTATTATGCAGCTGGCACAGGACCGCCGGGGGATCTACATCACCACCGAATACATCGACCCCACGCGGGCGCTGCTGCGCTACGAACTACCCCTTTCCGAAATCGTCCTCGACTTCTACGATCGCCTCAAATCGGTCAGCCGGGGCTACGCCTCCTTCGATTATGAGTACAAAGCGCACCGCCCCTCCAACCTGGTCAAACTCGACCTGCTCATCAATAGCGACCCGGTCGATGCGCTCTCGGCCATTGTCCACCGGGACAAAGCGTATGAATGGGGCAAGACGATTTGTCGAAAGCTGGTGGAACTGATCCCCCGTCAGATGTTTGAAGTGATCATTCAGGCCGCAATCGGAAAAAAAGTCATCGCCAGAGAATCGATAAGGCCATTCCGGAAAAATGTCACGGCCAAATGTTACGGGGGAGACGTCACCCGGAAGCGGAAGCTCCTGGAGAGACAGAGAGAAGGGAAAAAACGCATGAAACAGGTCGGCAATGTGGAAATCCCACAAGAAGCCTTCCTGGCTGTTTTGAGCATAGACACCTGACGAACCACCATGAGCAAAAAAGTAACGCAGAAAAAAGCCCGACCCCGGCCTGCAAAGAGGCGGAGGGCATCGAAAAAGAGGAAAAAGTCCGTGGCCAGAGAATACGCCGAAGTCATCCTGGTGGCCGTAGGGCTGGCCCTCCTCATCCGGACCTTTGTGGTGCAGGCCTTTCGCATCCCCTCCGCATCGATGGAAGACACGCTCCTGGTGGGAGACTTCCTCCTGGCCAATAAATTCATCTACGGCGCCAGGGTCCCCTTCACCGACTATCGGCTGCCCGCGCTTCGGGAGCCCAAACCGGGGGATGTCATCATCTTTGAGTATCCCCTCAATACCAGCCGGGACTTCGTCAAGCGCTGTGTGGCCGGCCCCAAACAGACGGTGGAGATCCAGAATAAAATCCTCTATGTAGACGGCAAACGGGCGATCGACCCGATCCGTTCTAAATATACCGACCCGAAAATTCTGCCGGTGAAATCTCCCAACGGCAGACGTGACAACTTTGGACCCGTGGTGGTGCCCGAAGGTCATTTTTTTGTGATGGGGGACAATCGGGACAACAGCGAAGACAGCCGCTACTGGAGCTTCCTGTCCTACAAGCTGATCAAAGGCCAGGCATTCATCCTCTACTTATCCTGGGCCCCGGATGCTGGTGCGCCCGAATATACAGGCCTTCTCTCGCTCCCGAAAATCCTGCTTTACAACCTGCGCCACTTCTCCCAGCGCGTCCGATGGAGCAGAATCGGCACCCTGGTAAAATAGCCACCTCGCGCCTGCCTGGAACCGATCCCCATGGCCTCCGGCCTCTACATCCACATCCCGTTCTGCAACGCGCCCTGTCCCTACTGCGACTTCGCATTTGAGGTGCGCAAAACCCACCTGGCCGATCGGTACGCCGGAGCCGTCATCCGGGAGTTCCGCACCCGTTTGCCCCGTGTGGGGCCCCACCCCGTCTTCAAAACGGTCTACTTTGGAGGGGGCACCCCTTCAGCCGTCCCACCGGAAACCCTGCACCGCATCCTGAGCGCGATTCGACTGGAGGCGGATATCGTTCCCAACGCGGAAATCACCGCCGAGGCCAACCCGGGGGACCGCGCGGTATTTCGGGCGTTTTGGGAAATGGGCATCAACCGGCTGAGCCTTGGTGTGCAGGCCCTGAACGACCCTGACCTGAAAGCCCTGGGCCGGTTGCACAACACAGCCGACGCCGTCGCGGCCTTTCAGACGGCCCGGCGGGCCGGATTCCGGAACGTCAACATCGACCTGATCTTCGGAGCGCCCGAACAGGCCGTGGCCGCCTGGAGGACCACCCTGGACCGTTCGGTTGCGCTCTTCCCCGAACACCTCTCGGTCTATGGGCTCACCGTAGAACCCGAAACCGCGTTCGGGCGCCGGTTTCGGAAGGGCCGTCTCCCCCTCCCCGCAGAAGATGACCAGGCAGCCATGTACGGTCTTGCCCTGGACCGGCTGACCCGGGCCGGCTACCACCACTACGAAGTCTCCAACCTTGCACGGCCAGGCTTTGCCTCACAGCACAACCTCGGCTACTGGAAGGGGCGCCCTTATCTGGGCATCGGACTCTCGGCCCACTCCTTTCTAAACAACCGCCGTTCCTGGAACATCCGGGACCTCATGGCGTATATAGAAAAGGTGGAATCGGTCGGAACCGCAATCGAAGGTGAAGAAGCCATCGACGGTGAGGGCCGGGTTCTGGAACGGGTCATGCTGGGGCTGCGCCAGAGGGAGGGCATTCCCGAAACCCTGCTCGTCGGCACCCGGACGGCCCCCTCCCTCAACCGCCTGCTGTCGCATCGCCTCCTCGAACGGACCGGAGAGCGGATCTGCCTCACCCGCCGCGGCCTTTTACTGGCCGATCTGGTCTGTGCGGAGCTTGTAAAAGGGATTTAGATGGAAATTCGATTGCGGGTGCCCGGATCGACGTCCAACCTGGGCCCCGGGTTCGACACCTTAGGGCTGGCCCTGACCCTTTACAACCGTCTCACGGTCCGCACCACGTCAGCAGCCGGGATACGGATCGCCGTACAGGGGATGGGCGCGGGCCTCCTGCCCGAAGGCGAGACCAACCTCTTCTTCCGGGCCGCTGCTGCCGCTGCACAGCGGATTGGCAGCCCCCTGCCGGGGCTGGAGGTGGAAATGCGCAATCAAATCCCCCTCGCCCGCGGCCTGGGAAGCAGTTCCACAGCAATCGTCGCGGGCGTTACCGCGGCCAACCACCTCTTTGGAGGACCCCTGTCGGAATCCGAACGCCTCGACCTGGCCGCAGAACTGGAAGGACATCCGGACAACGTATCGGCCTGCTTGCGGGGCGGGCTCACCATCTCCTCCCTCTCAGACGGACACGTCACCTGCATCCGGGCCTTCCCCCCCCCCGAACTCCGGGCCGTGGTGGCCATTCCGCATTTCGAACTCAAAACAGAAGCCGCCCGGGCAGCCCTCCCAAAAGAGGTCTCCCACAGGGAGGCCACCTTCAACGTCAGTCACGCCTGCCTGGTCACCGCAGCGCTCTTGTGTGGAGACCTCCACGCCCTGCAGCCCGGCATGATCGACCGGCTCCACCAGCCCTACCGGGCCCCGCTTATCCCGGGGTTCGAAGGTGTGTTAAAGGCCGCTGCGGAGGCGGGCGCGCTGGGAACCTGTCTCAGCGGGGCCGGCCCCACGCTGCTGGCCTTTGCAACAGACGGCGCAGAAAGGGTAAAGGGGGCGATGGTCGAGGCCTGGCGCGCAGTGGGCATCGAAACAGAGGCTTGTGTACTTCAAGTCGATTCTGACGGAGTAACCGTGGAATGATCACAAAAATATGCAAACCAGATCCGGCCGACGCGCATGCAGGACGCCTCACAACCCTGGCCTGCCGGTGCATCGTCGGCCTGCTCGTCTTCGCCTTCGCCTTCGAACCCATCCTGCTTTATGCCCAGCCTCGACGTCGGCAAACAGAACGGGAAAAGAAGGAGAAACCCAAACGAAGGCAGTCGGATATCGAAGCCTTTTCCGGGCTGGAAGAGGAGCAGAAAGGCGTCGAAACGCAGATCGAAGCCGAGCGCCTCAGCAAGGCCGCCTACGACACCGTGATCCGGTCCGGCCGCTACATCGTTGGCCCCAACGATGTCTTCGTAGTCGTCGTTGACCGGAATGAAGAGCCGGAGGTTCAGGAGGTCCTGGTCGGGGCCACGGGAAAACTGGTCATTCCCTATGTGGGCGCCGTGCAGGTTGCGGGATTGAGCCTCAAAGAGGCCGATGCTGCGATACAGGCCACCGTCCAGAGCAGCTTTCAACACCTGGACATCTCCATCACGCTCGCGTTCCTTCGGCGCTTTACGGTCAACGTCGTGGGAGAAGTCCGCTTCCCGGGTGCCTACGATGTTCGCGGCGTGGAACAGGTCTCGGAACTGATCAAGAAGTCCGGTGGGCTGCTGAAAGAACCGGAGGGCAGGGCCTCCCTCCGCAACATCCAGGTACAGCGCTTCTCGGACGAGGGAACGGTTGAAAAATCCAACCGGAAGGCCGATCTGGCGCTCTGGCGCCTCACCGGAGAGATCGACTACAACCCCTTCCTCCTGGACGGCGATCAAATCCTGGTCCCCGTGCTCGGAGACTCCATCAGCGTATCAGGAGCGGTGCAGCGCCCGGGGAATTACGAATACGCCCCCGGCGACCGCGTTACAGACCTCGTTCGGCTGGCCAGCGGCCTTGCGGGCAACCTCAAAACCGCAACCGCCGAACTCCTTCGCCTCCCAAAAGATGGAAAGCCGGAAAAGCGCATTCAGATCGACCTGGCCAGAGCCCTGGCCGGCGACTCGACGGCAAATATCCAGCTGCAGGCAGGCGATAAGCTCCACGTGGAAGGAAGGGAACAACGGGTCACCCTGGAAGGCGAAGTCCGCTTCCCCGGCGCCTACCCGATTGAAGACGGGCTCAGGCTGAAAGAATTGATCCACCGGGCCGGCGGGTTTACGCCTTCGGCTTCCCTGGCGCAGGCCTCGGTCGTTCGACAGATTGACTATGGGCACAACAACGAAGAGGACGTGGTATTAAACCGGCTGTTAAGCCTGCCCAGGACGCAGCTTACAGATGAAGAACAGGCCTTATTGACCATGAGGACGCAGCAGGTGCCGGGCCGTCTGCCGGTCGATTTCACCTCCCTCTTCGAACGCGGAAAGAATGAGCACAACATCCGCCTGAAAGGGGGCGACATCATCCGCATACCCCGCTTTACGCCCTCCGTGCTGGTCAACGGCTCCGTGCTTGCGCCCGCTGCTATCCCGTACGACTCGACGTATACCATCAACGACTATATCGACCGGGCCGGAGGGTTCAGCGATCGTGCCAAAAGGGGAGGGGTTATCGTCATCAAGGGCAACACCCTCAACCGGGTGAAGGCTTCAAAGGTGAACCAGATCGCCCCCGGAGATGCGATCTTTGTCCCTGACAAAGTCCCGGGACAGGGTTGGCGGATCTTTCGAGAGACGCTGCTGGTGGCCACACAGATCGCCACGCTCATCCTCATCATTCAGAATACGAGACGCTGATGGAACGCGAGAAAAACATCCTGGATCACTTCGCCGTGATCGTGCGCTGGCGCCGAATGGTCTTCACCTCCGTATTCACCGTATGCCTGATCACCGCTGGTATCAGCCTGATCCTGCCCAAAGCCTATCGGGCGCAGGCCGTGGTCTACCCCCCCAGGGAGAGCCAGGAGATGTTCGGCCTCTCCACCCTCCTGGGCAACCTGCCGATGGGGCTGCTGGGGATGGGCGAGGGGACGGTTTCGGCCACCGATTTCGTGCCGGTCCTCAAGAGCGAACGGGTGGCCGGGGCCATCATCCGGCGGTTCAATCTGAAGGAACGCTACGAGCCTGAAACCCGGGAAGAGCTCTACGATATGGTGGCCAAAAGACTGGGGGTGGAACTTACCCGAGAACAGTTCCTCAGGGTATCTTACGAAGCCGAAACCCCCGAATTCGCGGCCGAAATCACAAATGCCTTCGTAGAGGAACTCGACCGTGCGCTTCAGGAACGGAGAAAGGAACAGTCGGAAAGCCTTCGGGTCTACCTGGAAAAACGTCTTGCAGTGGCGGAACAGGACATGCTCGAAGCCGAACAGGCCTACAACCGGTTCCAGCAGGAGCACATGGCCATCGACCTGGAGACCCAGGCCAAGGCCCAGATCGAAAGCGCCTCCAATCTGTTCACCATCGTTGGAGAGATGTTCATCGAACGGGAAATCGCCGCAAAACTGATGGCACCGGATCACGCCAAGTTAAAACAGCTCGACCTTAAACTCGAAGGCGCCCGGGAGGCCCTGGACCGCATCCTGATGGGCCAGCCCCGGCCCGGAGGAGGCGACATGGTGCGCGATGGCGAACTCCCCGAGGTCTTCATCCCCTTCCGGGAGGTTCCGAAACTGGGCCTGGAGGCCCTCTCGCTGTTGCGGGACGTGGAGATCCAGAATGCGATCTACAAGTTTCTCTTCCAGGAATACGAGCAGGCCAGGTTCGAAGAAGGAAAAAGCACCCCCCTCGTCACTGTGCTTGACAAAGCCGTGCCCCCCGATACCCGCAGCCGCCCGCGCAGAACGGTGATGGTCGCCATCGCCGGCGGCCTCAGCCTGGCCATCAGCGTCCTGCTGGCCTTTCTCTTCGAAGCCCTGGGGGGGCTTGAAGGAGAGAACCGGGAAAAACTGGACGCCATCCTGCGCGACCTGAGGTTGAAACGGTAGAGACGAACCCCGTGTCCGCCCCACACCCTTCAGCAAGGCCGATAATGGCAGAAGAAGAACACGCCATCTTCACAACCCTGGTAGGCAGCTATCCCCTGCCGGACTGGCTCAGGGTCTGTCCCACCCGGCAAGCCCTGGTCGATGCGACCCGCGTCGTCCTCAAAATCCAGGAAGAGGCCGGCATCGATGTCGCCACAGACGGTGAACTCTACCGGTTCGACGTGAACCACCCCGAAACCAACGGAATGATCGACTACTTCGTCGGCAAAATGGAAGGCATTACAACAACGTTCGGGCGGAAAGACCTGGCGGCCTTCCGCAACAAAACCGGCCTGTCTTACCGGGCAGCGCCTGCCGGAGTCGTCGAGGGGCCCATCGGCGAGGGCACCCTCAACCTGCCAGCAGACTACCGGATGGCCCGTGCCCTCACCCGGTCAAAGCTCAAATTTACCCTCACCGGTCCCCATATGCTCAGCAAGGTCTTACTGGACCGGCACTACAAAGACCGGGCCGCCCTGGCGGCTGCCATCGCCGGGGTCCTCGCAACACAGGTTGCGCACATCGACGCCGATGTGGTCCAGGTAGACGAAGCGAACATCCCGGGCCACCCCGAAGAAGGCGAATGGGCTGCGGCCGCCGTCAACAGGGTGCTTTCCGCCGTACAGGGCGAAAAGGCCGTCCACGTCTGCTTTGGCAACTACGGCGGCCAGACCGTACAGCAGGGCACCTGGGATGCCCTGGTCCCCTTCCTCACCGCCCTGCGCGCAGACCACCTGGTGCTCGAATTCAAACGGTGGGGCATCGAACAGGTCGCCTGCTTGAAAGACCTGCCCGAAACGGTCAGAATCGGCGTGGGCGTCATCGACATCAAAGACAACGGGGTTGAGACCCCCGACGAGATCGCCAGAGACGTCGAAACGGCCGCAGCGCACCTCGGCCCGGACCGCCTCGCCTACATCCACCCCGACTGCGGATTCTGGATGCTCCAGCGCAGCGTGGCAGACCGCAAAATAGAGGCACTGGTAAAGGGCCGGGACCTGTTTGAAGGGAGGTGAAACGTGACGTTTCAGGGGGGGGACGTTTGCCGTTTGCCGTTACGGTGGCTCGGATACGCAGTGCTCGCCGTGGGATTCTGGCCCGGGACTGTGCTGGCACAAGAGCCGGGCACCCTGGTGACAATTGCAGGAGGAGGCGAGCAGACAGAGGCGGGAATCCCTGCCGTCGAGTTGAAAATGAACCTGCCACTATCCGTGGCCACAGACGCCGGGGGCAACCTCTACATCGCCGATGCGGGCAACGGCCGTATCCTGCGAATAGATGCCGACACAGACACGGCAACCACAGTTGCAGGAACCGGCACATCCGGATTCTCTGGAGATGGCGGCCCGGCCACAGACGCACAGCTCAACAGGCCGCAGGGGGTTGCCTTAGACGCATCCGGCAACCTCTACATCGCCGATGCGGGCAACGGCCGCATCCGGCGTGTAGACGCCCGCACAGGTATCATCACAACCATCGCCGGTACGGGCGACCGCGACTTTGGAGGGGACGGAGGACCGGCCACAGCGGCCGCCTTCAACGAAATCGTAGACATTCTGGCCGATGGCGATGCTGCCCTCTACGTCTCCGACGGCATCCTGCAGGGCGCAACAGGGGGCAACCATCGGGTGCGGCGGATCGACCTGGCCTCGGGGACCATCGAAACCGTGGCCGGAAACGGAAGCCCCGGCTTTTCAGGAGACGGGGGACCGGCCACAGACGCCGGACTGACCACCGAAGGCATCGCCCTGGACGCATCCGGCAACCTCTACATCGCCGATTTTAACAACCACCGCATCCGGAGAGTGGATGCCCAAACCGGCATCATCACCACCGTCGCCGGTCGGGGACCTGCCAATATCTTCGGCGATGGGGGCTACGGTGGCGATGCGGGCCCGGCCACGGACGCACAGCTGAATTTCCCCACAGGTGTAACCGTAGACGCCGATGGCAACCTCTACATCGCCGATGCATCTAACCATCGCATCCGGTTTGTGGATGCCGCCACAGAAGAGATCCTTACCCTGGCAGGCACCGGCGGGGTGGGCCTTGAAGGCGACGGCGGTCTGGCCCTGGAAGCGGTCTTCAACCAGCCCATCCGCCTGGCCCTGCACCCCGACGGCAACCTGCTCATCGTAGACGTCGGCAACGACCGCATCCGCCTCCTGACCGACCCTCTCTTCAGAACGCCCATCCTGAGTCTACGCGCCTCCCAGCTCGATTTTCAGCGGGTCAACCTGGGCGATCCGATGACCTTCCCCTTGCGGGTGGAGAACAGGGGAAATGCGCCCATCTCCATTCTCAGCGCCGTCTCGGACAACCCTGAATTTACCGTAGAAGCCACCTTCCCGATCCAGGTCGGACCGGTACAGGCCGGAGAGATCCTCGTAACGTTTGACCCGACTGGTGAAGGCCTTGCCAGGGGGCAGCTCACCCTGACCACAGACCATCCCGGACGCCCCACCCTGACCATCTCCCTCAGAGGCATCGGGGCCGTACCCGCCATTGGCGTCATTCCGGAGGAGATCGTCTTCAGCCGCACCCTCATCGGACAGACACAGGTCCGCAACCTCCAGGTCTCCAACCTCGGCGCGGGCGTCCTCAGCATCGCCCGTGTGGCCCTCACCGACACCGCCCAGTTTCTGGTCGGCCTGACCGATACCCTCAGGATCGGCTCGGGCGAGACCCGATTTCTCTCCGTCACCTTCCGGCCCACACGGGCAGACACCCAGCGGGCCGTCCTCACCCTCCTCAGCAACGATCCGGTTGAACCCGCTTTCCCCATCCCCCTGCAGGGCTTTGCCAGCATCCCCAAACCGGGCGGCTTCGCAGAGGTGGGAGACAGCCTGGGGATGGGCGATCCGGGCGCCGGCTTCGGCGTGGCCTGGGCAGACTACGACGGCGACGACGACCCCGACCTCTATGTGGTCCGCAGACTGCAGCCCAACCTCCTCTACCGAAACGACGGCACCCGCTTCACCGAAGTCGGCGCGGCTGCGGGGGTGGACGATGACGGCGACGGCAGCGGAGCGGCCTGGGCGGATTACGACGGCGACGGCGACCTCGACCTCTATGTCACCAACTTTGCACAACCCAACCGGCTCTACCAGAACAATGGCTCGGTCTTCACCGCCGTGGAAGGTGAAACAGCCGACCCAGGAGACGGCTACGGCGCCTCCTGGGCAGACTATGACCGGGACGGAGACCCGGATCTGTATGTGGCCAACTTTGGCCCCAACCGGTTTTTCCAAAACGAGGGGGGCCGGTTTGTGGAAACCGCCGACGACCTCGGGCTGGCCGATTCCAGCAGCAGCATACAGCCTGTCTGGAACGACTTTGACAACGACGGCGACGCCGACCTCTTCCTGGCCAACAGCGGCCCCAACCGGTTTTTCCAAAACGAGGGGGGCCGCTTCACCGATGCCACGGACCAGGTCGGCCTTGCCGAAGACGGTCCCAGCTTTGGAGCGGCCTGGGGAGACGTCGACAACGACGGCGACCTCGACCT
>JAAXHW010000163.1:0-659 GCA_012270675.1 Candidatus Latescibacterota bacterium
CCGGCGATGTTGGCCGGAGGATACCCCCAGATCGCTGTGATTTCGGGAAGTTTTCCCCGCTGTTTCGGGAACACTTTTCCCAAAATTCCCCGCTGTTTCGGGAACACTTTTCCCAAAATTCCCCGCTGTTTCGGGAACACTTTTCTATACCTTATACAAGTAGTTAAAGAACAAATAACAACTACATCAAGTAGTAGAGCCCCCCCGTTGTGGAAAACTGCCGATCTCATGGAAATCACTGCGCGATTTCCACCGCCTCTTGGAAGCCGTTGCACGGCTCCTACAGTTCCCACAACGCCGACGACGGTCTGTTTAATCTTTTATCTCTCCAAGCGGGGGGCACATCCCCCCGCACCCCCCTAAAAGCCCTGATAAAGGGTGAAAAGTCTTCGCCAAACCCTACGGCATCGCCTCGGTAGGCCAACTCTTGCCAACCCGGATGGCCCGCAAACCGGAACCACCTTGCTCCAACGGAAGGCATTCGCCAACACCTACGGTCGTAGAACAGCACCCGGGCACCCACGACAGGGAGTTGCCCAACACGAAAGCTCCCACTCCAGCTAGATCGCGATCCTCTCGACCTCGTCCAGCGTGATCTCCTCCTGACGCCGATCGTAGAGCTTGGTCGTGCGAGGCGAGGCGTGGCCGGCGATCTGCTG
>JAAXHW010000163.1:850-1769 GCA_012270675.1 Candidatus Latescibacterota bacterium
CCCTCCAGATTGTGATGGCAGGGCACCTGGTGCTCCCTGCCGCCCTTCTCGTGCAGCCGCACCCAGCCGCGCCGCCCCTGGATAAAATAGTCCCGCACTTGCATCTTTAGCGCCGCCCCGATGCGCGCGAAGGCGTAGACCATCACCCCGATCAGCGCCCGGTCCCTGAGGTCAATCAGGGAGGGCTCCTCGCATTCACTCCCGTCAGGGTGCTTCCTGGTGCGGACTGTCTCGATCGAGTGGAGCAGCCTGCGGGCTTCTTCCCCCGTCAGCACCGGCGTCTTGCCCTTCCCGACGACGTAGCGGGGACCGCGCACCGCATGGGCCGGGTTCGCCTTGAGCACCTGGCCCACCACCAGCCAGTCGAACAGCCGCCGCAGCGCCGAGAGGTGCTGCTTGACGGTGGGAGGCGACGAGGTGCCCTCCATCTCCTTGAGAAAGGCCGCCACGTGGAAGGGTTCGACCGCATTGAGCCGGGCGATGCCGCGGGCCTCGCACCAGGCCGAGAAGCGCCGGGCGGCCATCCAGTAGGCCCGGCGGGTATGGTCGTTGGGGACCTGGGCGGTGAAGAACTCAAGCACCCGTTTGGCGGCCTCGGGCGTCGGCGCCAGCAGCGCTGCGGGGGAAAACTGGGGAGTCGGAGAGGGGAGAATATCGGGGGGCATGGGGGCGGTTTCTCTGCGTATTAATAGTGTGATAAAGGACATTATCACACTGAAAGGGAGGGAGCAAGGACGCCGTCAGGATTCGCGATCTGAGGCGCCGGGCTGCTCTCGCACAGTTCGGTTGGCAATGCGACGAGGCTGCGGACCGCTGGATTCCGACGGCACCTTGGAAGATATCGGAGGGTGACGCCAACCTGCCGTGGGTACGGCCGCGTCGCTGTCTGGGTAGCACCAAGACCGTCACGGACACGGAA
>JAAXHW010000164.1 GCA_012270675.1 Candidatus Latescibacterota bacterium
TGTATTTTGACGCTTAAAATTGTGGGTAGAGTTGTTTCAGTTTAATCCGTGCTTCATCGGTTGTAAACCGCCAATCAACTGTTTTCTGGTTTTCGTTGCGTGCCTGTTCCCACGCTTTGGTTTCTCTCCTCAATGTCTCTATATCTGGTATGCGCGCATTTAGACATTGCTGGGACAGAATGCTCAGTTCAATTTCAGCGATATTGAGCCAACTGCCATGCTTTGGGGTGTGACGCAATTCAAGCCGCCTGGCCAGCCGCCGGGCTTCAGCCGGTTGGAAGGCTTCATACAGGGATGCGATGGTATGGGTGTTGAGGTTGTCGCATACAACAACCACGACATCTGCGTCTGGATAGTCGACGTCCAATAGCTCCTTGATCTCAAAGGCCCAGTCCACACCCCTCTTGCGGGACCGAACATTGACCTTGCGCCAACCTGTCAGAGGTTCTGTAAATAGAAAGTTGACCGCTGTGTCATTCCGCTCATATTCGTAATCATATCGTTGAGGCTTGCCGGGTTTTGCCGGTATGGGGATGCGTGTCTCCCTGATCAACTGAATCAGCTTTTCATCCATGCACACCCAAGGGCTTCTGCGATCATAGGGCCGATGATACAGATCCAGAACCGCTTCCATATGAGCGACAAACGCTGCATTTTGCTCAGGGGGAATCACCCAGCACTTGCGCAGATGGGGCTTCAGTTCGTTTTTTTCAGCACCCGGCGCACCGTCTGATAGGAGATGGCGTCCACCACATTGAGCTCGACCAGCTTATCGGCTAAAAGTTCAAGCGTCCAGCGGGTGCGACCCTCAGGCGGCTGGCTACAGGCAAGGGCGATCAAACGGGCTTCTCCCTCCCCATCCAAGATCTTCTCCCTGGGGGGCTTCTCGCGTTTCTTGCGTTCCAACGCAGCGGATAACCCCTGCTGCACAAACCGTTTTCGGATGCCTTCTACGGTCCCTCTATGACAGCGGAAGACTTCAGAAATGGCAACATCCGTCCAGTTAGGACCCTCTGCATCGGCTTGCAACAGAATATGAGCGTGCTTGATCTTGTAGGCCTGCGCTTGACCTTTGCTGACCAGATCCTCTAAGTGGTGACGCTCTTCGTTGGTGAGGCGAACGATATATTTCTTCATGTCGAACCTCCTGATTAGGTCTAACCGGTGCGGAGATTATTGACATGAATATCGCACTATTAGTTTAAGTTGTCAAAAGACATTAGATTATCCTTCAAATTGGCAATCACCAAAGATGAAGAGAACGTTGACCATTGACTACGGTGATGAGGTCCTGCTGGCCCTGGGATATTCACCCAGGCAGTTCAGGGAAGAGGCCAAAATTCTCGTCGCCGTCAAGCTCTACGAGTTGGGACGGTTGTCCTCGGGGGCGGCAGCCAAGCTGGCCGGCATTCCCAAGCCATTGTTCCTGATGAAGTTAACTGACTACGATGTTGATGCCTTCCACCTGACCGGGGAAGACCTCCAACAGGACCTGGCCAGTGCCCGACGTCATCTGTAATACTTCTCCTCTCCAGTACCTGCACCAGGCCGACGTGTTGGAACTTCTGCCCGCACTCGTCGGACAAGTGTACGTCCCGGAAGCGGTGGCGGCGGAGTTACGAGAGGGTTAACGGCGATTGGTGCTGGTCGTAGGTGGGGCCTTCACGTGAATGGCAGATGAACCGAGTGCCTTCAGGATGTTTTACACTGGCTATTGTCCAAACTTGAGTACACACATAAGACAGGCCACGTACAAGCTACCTCAGCCTGCCCAACAGGAGACTCCCCATGCCCAAACACACAGCAAAGCCTCAAAGTTCCAACCGTGAGCAAGAACATGCCGCCATGTTAAAGGAGGTGCTGGCCCGCCCGGGTGTCCGTGAAGGTCATGAGACCTCCGGCAAATGAACTTTAAGAAATTAGCCGTGCCATAATCCGGTATATCGTAATAGATCCTTGGAGCCTTGTAGAAATTGATCAAGAAATGCAGCCACTTGTTGTTTGAGTTGCTCCCAATTGTCAGCGAACCCATGCAGATGGATTACGGTTTGTTTCAGCCACCGCCATAGCTTCTCAATCGGGTTGAGCCAAGAAGCGTAGGTGGGCAGCATGAGGATCTGAATAGGTAGTTGGGGTTGTGTCGGCTCGACGGTTGGCTGTGAGGGCCAGTTGTGGGGCAGTGTGGGTGTAAAGCGCCAGTTTTGTGGCTGAAGATGCACCAGGACATTAGAGTGGAAATGGATAGGCGAGTTGTCCTGGACCAGATAAATCTGCTCTGCTTGGGGATAGACTTTTCCCAAGGTGCGGTGAAAGCCGACAATCTGATCGATTCCGATCCGGCGGTGTTGCTCATAGGTGGTCTGTCCGGTTATCGCATTCAAACATCCGATGATGCCCATTGAGGGATTGCCCCCATACCGCTTTCTGGCCAGCGGCTGTTTGGTTCCTTTCAAGGCATAGGCCGATGCGAGCGTCGGTTGTCGGTAATAGTGACACTCATCCTGATAGAGGAATACAAAGCGTTCTGGGGCTTTCCGGGTCTGCTCAAGACAGGTCTTTATCAGCAGGACCTTCTCATCATAGTGGGGATCTGGACTATGGATGTAGCTTCTTGCACGCTTGTAGTGAATATCCAGCCGTTTGAGGATCTGCCACATCCCACTTTCTGTGCCCACACGCAGCCAGTCACAGCTTTGTTGAAGGGTGCATAGCTTCCAGCGACTGTGGGAATGGCCAAACACCCGGGGGGATCGACGCACAATGGAAAGGAGCGCCTCTTTTGCCTGTGACGCGTCTTTATACTCAGGGGGAAAAAGCGGGTTTACGTCCCCGCCCAGATCGAATCTGTAACCCTGAGATCCCTTCGGCCTTGTAACGATTTACCCACTCATATATCGTGTCTTTGCGTCGCTTTTTTAATAACCCCTGTTGGGCTACCTGACGGCCTGACATCCCAGAAGCAATCTTTAAAATCGCACAGGCACGTTCACGCATATACGGTTTGTCCGAATGGTCGCGTGCCTGCTCCAGTTCGCTGCTTTGTTCTGCTGTCAACGAAATCCTCAGTATTTTAGGCATCTGATCACCTCCTTATACTGAGGATACAACATCTGAACACTTATAGCACGATTATTTTTTTAATCTTCATAAGCCGGGGGCTTACCGCGGTTAGTTATGCAGGTTTACCAAAATTACCAGAAGGCGGATAAGGGGCTCGATGCTTACCGTCTGGCAACCAAACCCCCGGAAATTGTGATAACGACTGACAACGCTCAGTAAACCTGCAATATCACGCGACGTTTCGGGAACAATCGTGAATAGAGGCGTAAACGTTATCGTATTCAACGATGATGAGACTGAAGTCTTGCTTCAGAAAAGACGAGACTTCCGCATCTGGGCTTTGCCGGGAGGACATATAGAATCTGGAGAGCCCTGGGAGAAGGCAGGCATTCGGGAGACATTCGAGGAAACAGGTTACAGGATAGAAGTCTATCGATATGTGGGTGAGTACTCACAACCGCAGATGCCCCACCCAATGTTTCTGTGATCAAAGAATAGCCGACAGTATCGTCATTCCCATCTGATATGCCTGGCCCGGGGCGTTCCACACAGCGGACCCCCTTTGTCATCCGTGAGTCTGAGACGCACAACAACAGGCTGCCGGGTCTTCACGGATCGACGGATCTGCGTCCAGCCGATGTGTCCAAGGCGGATCTTGAGCCGTCTGAACATCTGAAACGCGCCCGGTTCACGTTGAACGCCCCAGGAAAGGTAGAAGAACCGGTCCTTCGGCCTGCCCTGTGCATAGGGACCCAGGAAATTGGGGGTTCCATCGGGCTTTTTTCCAACTCTGAACTCGGCGTGAAACGTAACCTGACAATGGTCGGCCGGCACCTGATTGATCACGTCCTTCCCGCATTGGATCCCCAGGTACACGGGCTCTTTTATTCTGGCCCCGGGCAGGTGGTCCTCGAAACGTATGCCCGGCAGATCGGTACAGATGACTCTCAACCGCAGAACGTCTTCTTCCATTGCATCCTCCCAACGTAACAGAGGGATCATCCATGGCGAAAAAAATCTACCTGGCAAACCCCTATGGCTTCTCCACCCAGCAGAAGGCATCCCTCCTGCCCGTCTTCGTCCGCACCCTGGAATCCCTCGGCGCTGAAGTCTGGGAGCCCTTCGCCAGGAACAACCAGGTCGACTTCGCCCAGTGCGGCTGGGCCTACCAGGTGGGCCAGAACGACCTGAGGGACGTCCTCGAATCCGACGCCACCTTCGCCATCGTCAACGGCACGCCCCCAGACGAGGGTGTCATGGTCGAACTGGGCGCGGCAATCGCCCTCCAGAAAAAAACCTTCCTCTTCAGAGACGACTTCCGAAAGTGCACCGACTCGGAGAACTACCCTCTGAACCTGATGCTGTTCACCGGTCTGCCCGAAGTCGGCTGGGAAGACTACTACTACACCTCGATCGAAGAAATCAAGTCCCCGGACAAGGCCCTGGTCAGATGGCTCAACGGGGAACTGGAGTAGAAGGCCGCTACCGGTACATCGCGGAGAACCCCACAAAAGCCGGACTGCGCGACCACGCGTATTGGCTCTATCAAGGCGGCGCAAGCCTCTCTTCTGTCTGCATTGCGGCAGAAAGACAATGAGAAGGGCAGACAGGAATGTCTGCCCCACCTTCACACCCGCTTCCTCAAAGGCTCGACAAGCCATTGAGCCGGGCTGGACGGTGCGGATCAGGGAACTGTTCGCGTAGCCCCTGAGCTTGCCCGGTCCACATCCTCCACCGTGACCTCCCTCCTGTCTCCCTTCAGACGTAAACGTGCGCCTGCCTCGTCCAGCAGAGAAAGCGCCCGCTGCCAGAAATCGACCTCACCGTCCGCTTCAGCGGTATCCACAACGGCAACCAGCGCCGCTTCGGAATACGTCACACCGTGATGACTGCCATATCTGTCGCGCACCCCGTACAACCCTCTTAAGACGCCATCGCGGTCCAGCGGCCGGATTGGCACCGTCCTGAAACATTCGGCAAGCCCCGGGTTCACCTTTCGGGCATAGCCCATCTCTCCCGGCGTAGCGCCCGTAATCACCTGGACCGTGCCCTCCTGAAACGCCGGACGAAAGAACGATCCTTTCGCATTCCCTTCCAGGTCCACCAGGTCCGCCAGACTGTGGAAGTACATCACCACATCCCCGACCTTCGCGGTCTCGTCGATCAGGGCCTTCAACCGTTCCTCGAACTGACCCCGGTACTTGACGCCCGCCTGCACCCCATTCACCGTCAGCAACCGCTTGCCCGCCAGCGGCTCCGGCGCTCGCCCATCGGCGATCTCACAGGCCATCCCCTGCACCACGCGATAAATCTCGGCATTCGTTTCGTACGTCAACACAGCGCTGTTGCATCTCCGGCAGGCAAGCGCGCAGGCCACCTCTTTAAACTCCCACGAACGCTCGGGCGCCGGGTCCAGCCGGCCTTCGCGGGCAAGCGCGACCAGGTCCACGCCGAAATGGTCGAGAAAGGGAGTCTCGCTCTTCCCGCTGCTTTTTTCCGCCTGCCTGTCTTCCCTGCCGCCCTGCGCGCCGGATGTCTCCCAGATCGTAGCGGCCTCTTCGACCTCTGTCTCGGTAACGGCCTCTGCCCGCCTCCGGTCACGGGCTGCAAGGTCGACCAGTTCCCCACCGATCTCCTCTGCATTGCCCGGATCCAGGAAACGCGCCCACTCCAGAATCACCTGATCCGCCGGGGGGTTTCGCCTGCTCCGTTCAATGTCCGACAGGTACGACGACGAAATCTGGCACTTTTCCGCAAAAACGCCCTGTAAAATTCTACGTTCAACCCTCAACTCCCGCAGCCGCCTGCCAAAAGCACCGCTCATGATCGTTCCTCCTGAATATACAGTTTACTGTTAAACCTTTTCAATATCGAATTATTAGCTTATAAGCTAATTAAATTCTCCGAATTTGTCAAGTATTAAAATAAATAGGTCTAAATTTAAGGTTAATTTCGCTTATATGCTAAAAACTATCTTTATAAAAAAAGAGCAGCCCTCAGTGGGACTGCTCTTTGTACCAGCGGAAATGCGGTTCAACCCATCCCCTGTTTCGCCACCGCCAGAGCCTCTTCCATCATCTGCCGCCGCCAGACCGCATCCGCCCAGCGGCTCCGGACCTCACCGTCCAGACAATCGATCGGATCGAAGTAGAAAAAATACGCCCCCGGGCGAACAACAGGGCTTGTATACACCGCAACCCCCGTCTCCCGGTTATAGTACTCATAGGAATGGGCGTCCCGTTTGCCGCCCCCGCCCAGGGTATCCACGATAAAAGTCGGCGTATTGAAGCCCGCCGTGGTCCCCCGCACCCGCTTCTCGACCTGAAGCCCCGCCTCCAGCGACGTCCGCAAATCCTCCACCCCCTGCACCAGATCGTGAAAAAAGACGTAATAGGGCTGCACATTGACGTAGCTGAGCCGCTTGACCAGCAGATTCATCGTTGCCGCATCGTCGTTTACGCCCCGCTGCAGCACCGCCTGGTTGCGCACCGTAATCCCCCGCTCCATCAGGAGGTCCATCGCATCCTGCGTCACCCCGGTAATCTCCGCGGGATGGTTGAAGTGCGTGTGCAGCACCACCTCTTTGTGCATCCTGCGGCCCATCTCCACCACGCCGGTCAGGGCATCTGTCCATGCCCTATCCGTCAGCAGCTTCTGCGGAATGACCGCAGGCCCCTTGGTCGCAAAGCGGAACCGGCGGATCTGATTGATCTTCAGCAACGTCTCGCCAAGCAACCACATCTGCTCGGCCTTCAGATTGTACACATCGCCCCCGCTGACCACAATATCCTCCAGCTCCGGGCGGGAGGCGATATATGCAAAAACCCGCTCCCAGCGCTCCCGGCTCACCCCCAGATGGACCTTCTCGACCTCTTCCGTATCCAGCCCCACCGCGTAGCTGCGCGTACAGAACCGGCAGTACACGGGACAGGTATCCAGCGCAAGAAAAAGCGCCCGGTCGGGATACCGGTGCGTGAGTCCCGGCACGGGCGCATCCCCCTGCTCATTGAGAGCATCCAGGTAAAGCTCCGGATGGTCGGGCAGCTGCTGGGAAGCCACGGGCAAAAACTGGGTCCGCAGCGGGTCGCCGTAGGGGTCGTCCCAATCGATCAGACTCAGAATATAAGGCGAAATGCGGATGCTCATCGGCGACCGCCGGAGCCCCTTCCGGACATCCTCGTAGAACGCTTCAGGAACGCGATTGCCCAGCACCCGCGCCAGCCTGTCCACGCTGGTAATCGAAGACCGCGTCTGAAACACGTGGGAATGAAACGCCTCCGCGTCGATCTTCTCATACGCCGGAATCCCCCTCCAGAACTCGTCCCGGCGCAACGTTCGGTGTTCCAGACCTGCGGGGGGTTTCTCCAACCATCTACAGTCATCGACAACCTCGGGTTCCGCAAGCTCCATAAATCAACCTTTACAATGAATAAAGAGGGTTCACAGGTATACCGACACGATCTATCCGTCGCAACAACCTGATGTATAATACGCAACAACCTGATGTATAATAATTGATTCTGGCAAAAAGTCAAGAGAACAGCAGGTGAGAATATCCTTGTTCATTCCGATTATCCTGCTTATAATTTCATCATCTCACCCTTCATACGCCTGCTTCAAGAAAAGAACGCCCATGCGAAAACGCACCCTCTGGGGGATTATCCTCATTTTGGGCCTCATCCTGGGGTATGTGGGGCTCCGGCTCCTCATGGTCTTCTATACCGACTGGCTCTGGTTCGACCACCTCGGATACGGCCCGGCCTTCGTCACGATGGCCCTGGCCAAAGCCCTCGCGTTTGCCACCTTTTGGGGCGCCTTCATCGCCCTGGCCGGCGGCAATCTCTGGGTGGCCCGCCACTTTGGAAAACGCACCCGGGAAATGCCCCTGGAGGTTATTGCAGGCGATAGCCTCCCCATGCTGCCCTACCGGATGAAACGAGAACGCCTCATGTGGGCAGGCATCGTTGTGGGGGTGGGGTTCTTCATGGGACTGGGTGGCGCCCTGATCTGGACCTCGGCCCTCCGCTACCTCCACCCGGTCGAATTCGGCATCACAGACCCCATCTTCAAACGCGAACTTGGCTTCTACGTCTTCAACCTGCCCTTCTATAACTTCGTCTACGGGTGGTTGATCGTGGCCCTCCTGGCCGCCGCCCTGCTCGTTCTCGTCTCCTACCACCAGGACCGCTCCATCCGCAACAACGGAACAACCTGGTCGTCCGCGCCCCACGTCAGGGCGCACATCTCGGCACTGGGCGCAGCCTTCGCCTTCCTGATGGCCTGGGGCTACTGGTTAAAAGAATATGAACTCCTCTACTCCTTTCGAAAAGCCGCTTTCACCGGCGCGGGATACACCGATACCCATGCCCAGATCTTTGCCTATCGGCTGATGCTGGTCCTTTCGATCGGGCTGGCCGTCCTCCTCCTCTACAACCTCCGCCTCAAAGGCTGGCGCCTCCCCCGCATCGGCGCACTGGGATATGTCGGATCAATCCTCCTCTTCAGCTGGCTGGTCCCCATCCTCTTCGAGCAGTTCATCGTCAAGCCCAACGAACTGACCCTGGAAACCCCCTACATCCGGCATTCCATCGCCTTTACCCGGCGGGCTTATGGACTCGACAAAGTGGAAGAGGTCTCCTTTCCGGCGGAATCCAACCTCACCTTCCAGGACATACAGAACAACCTGCCCACCATCCGGTCCATTCCCCTGTGGGACCGGCGCCCGCTGATGGACACCTACAGCCAGCTCCAGGAGATCCGCTCCTACTACCGGTTTGGCAGCGTCGACGTGGACCGCTATCGAATCGATGGACAGTACCGGCAGGTCATGTTGGCCGCCCGGGAATTCTCCCGCCACCAGCTCGCCATTCAGGGGGAAACCTGGGTCAACCGTCACCTCGTCTACACCCACGGCTATGGCATCTGCATGAGCCCGGCCAGCGAGATTGCCAGCGAAGGGCTACCCGAGTTCTACATCAAAGATATCCCTCCGGTCTCCTCTGTTGGCCCCCGGATCGATCGCCCCGAAATCTACTATGGGGAAAACATGCACGACTATGTGATCGTCCGGACCAAAACCCAGGAATTCGACTACCCCCGGGGCGACGAAAACGTCTACACCTCCTACCAGGGCCGGGGAGGCGTCGCCGTCAACTCCCTCTTTCGCCGAATCGCCTTTGCCTTCCGCTTTGGGGATCCCTATCTCCTGGTCACCGACAACCTCAAACCGGAAAGCCGCATCCTCTTCGACCGGCACATCGGCCGCCGCTTCAACGAGGATGGCCCCAAACGGTTTGAGAAGCTGGCCCCCTTCCTCCACTTCGACCGGGACCCCTACCTTGTGGCGGTCGAAGGACGCCTGATCTGGGTCCAGGACGCCTATACCGCAACCCACATGTACCCCTATTCAGAACCCTACGGCAGGCCCTACGTCCGGGAAACAAACTACATCCGCAACTCGGTCAAAATCACCCTGGATGCCTACGATGGCACCGTAACCTTTTACGTCTGGGAGCCCGAAGACCCCCTCATCCGGTCCTACATGGAAATTTTTCCCGCCCTCTTTCGGCCCGGAGAAACCATGCCGGAGGCCCTGCGCGCCCACATGCGCTATCCTGTTGACCTCTTCCAGGTCCAGGCCTCGCTTTACAACACCTACCACATGACCTCCCCTCAGGTCTTCTACAACCGGGAAGACGTCTGGGAGCCCGCCGTCCAGGTCTACGGCATATCGGAACGCCCCCAGACCATGAGCCCCTACTACGTCATCGTAAAACTCCCCGACTCCGGGCTGGAAGAATTCGTTCTGATGCTGCCGGCCACGCCCACGAAGAAGGCCAACATGATCGCCTGGCTCTCCGCCAGGTGCGACGGCCCCAACTATGGCAGGTTGATGGTCTACAAACTCCCCAAGGAAAAGCTGATCTACGGCCCCATGCTCATCGAGCGCCGGATCGACCAGAACACCGACGTATCCCGGGAAATTACCCTGTGGAGCCAGCGGGGCTCGGACGTTATTCGCGGCAACCTGCTGGTCATCCCTGTCGAAACCTCCTTCATCTACGTCGAGCCCCTCTACCTGAGGGCCACCCAGAGCGGCATGCCCGAACTGAAACGGGTGCTGGTCGTCCACGGGGAAAAGCTGGCCATGGCCGAAAACCTGGATCAGGCCCTCCTTAAGGTCTTCAGCGCGCCTCCTCCGGGGTCTCCAGTGCCCAAAGCGCCTCCACATCCACCGGCTGCGCCCCAGGGCCTGAAGGCCATGACGAAAAACGCGCTGGAGCACCTCGAAACCGCACAGAAACGCCTTCGGGCCGGAGACTTCACCGGATATGGAGAATTTATCCAAAAGCTGCGGGAGGCCCTCATCCAGCTCGACAAACAGGTGGAAGCCAATGGGAAATAACCGGGAAGGAACGTCCAGGTGGGCGGACCTGCTGACGGAACAGCGCAACCCCGCCAGCGCAAACATCGATGAATTGCCGACCTCAGAGGTGTTGCGGGTGATGAACGCAGAGGACCGCAAGGTCCCGGAAGCCGTAGGCATGGTACTCGCCGGGGTCGCACGGGCCGTCGACCTGGTTGTGGGCGCGTTCCAAAAAGGCGGGCGACTCTTCTATGTGGGGGCCGGAACCAGCGGCAGGCTCGGCGTGCTCGATGCCGCCGAGTGCCCCCCCACCTTCGATACGCACCCCCACATGGTACAGGGGATCATTGCCGGAGGAGAAGCGGCCCTGACACGGTCGCAGGAAGGCGCAGAGGACCAGCAGGACAGCGGGGCAGCCGCCCTCCGGGCGCAGGGCCTCAAACAGCACGACGTGGTGATGGGTGTTGCAGCCAGCGGAGTGACCCCCTTTGTGTTGGGAGCGCTCTCACAGGCCCGCAAAACCGGGGCAGCCGCCCTCTTTCTGACCTGCAATCCATCCTCGGCCGAAAGCGTGGAGGCCGATGTCAAAATCGTTCCTGAAGTCGGCCCCGAGGTCATCACCGGCTCGACCCGCCTGAAGGCCGGCACGGCCACCAAGCTGGTCCTGAACATGGTCACCACAGCGGCCATGGTCCGGATGGGAAAGACCTACGGCAACCTCATGGTAGACCTGACCCCCTCCTGCGCCAAATTGCAGGACAGGGCAGAACGCATCCTCTCGGAGGTCACCGGGCTGTCTCGGGAGCAGAGCTGTCAGGCCCTGCAAGCCTCGGGAAACAACCTCAAAACCGCCATCACCATGGTCAAACGGGCCGTCTCTAAAGAAACGGCCCGCCGGCTGCTCGCCCGTCACAACGGCATCGTAAAAAAGGCCCTCGAAGCGGAGATATAGGGCCAGAGCCCAAATCGCCCGCAGTCGGATCTACTGGCCATCCACCCTGCTGGCCTCCACCTCCTTTTGATTGTAAAACGCCTTCACAAGCTTGTCCAGGTGTTCCTTGGGCCGCTCGGCGGCTGCCAGGGTAAGCCGGAACCCGGTCTGTCCCAGCAGCTTGAGCCCATGGCCGTAATCGTTGAACCTGCGATGGCAGAGGTCGACCACCGAAAGCCCTTCCCGGGCAGCCTCTTCGGCCAGGAACGCCAGAGCGTCGTCGTCAAAGCGCAGCTCGATACCGTACGCCTTGCGAAAGCAATCGATATAATCGGCAATCTCCCGGGAAATCAGCAGCTTCCGGAGTTCGGCCTCCGGATGGTCCACCACGGCCTCCGTGACCGTAAACGAGCGGATCTCGTTAGAGGGCAGCTTCTTTTCAAACTTCAGGAGGGCGCGTTCACAAACACTGACCAGCGCACGCGCACCCGTCTGTTCCTGAACGGCCAGCGCGGACAGCCGCCGGAGGGCCTCATCCTCAAACGTCAACGCGATCCCATAGGCCTCAAAGTCCCGTTTCTTGCCCAGGATCACCGAAGAATTCGGGTTCTTTAAGATCTCATACAGATCGTCCACCGTAAGCGGTTCCAGAACGGCCACAACCGGCAGGCGTCCGATAAACTCCGATTCAAAACCGTACTCGATCAAGTCTTCCGAGGCGACCTGCTTGAGATAGGCCGCTCGACCGACCTCCCGGTCCTCCGCGCGCTCGGACTCGGGCTTGAAGCCCACACTGCGCTTGTTGAGGCGCCGTTTGACAATCTCTTCAAGCTCGTTGAAGGCCCCGCTTACAATAAACAGGATGTTTCGCGTATTGATCTTCTTACGCTCCATCTTTCCGCTCTGTTGAAACTGCATCACGGCCTCCATCTGGGAAGCCAGGTCGTGCGGTGCCTTCAAATCGACCTCGGTCTCCTCCATAAGCTTCAGGAGATTGCGCTGTACGCCGGTCCGGGAGACATCGGGGCCCACAAGGTTGGGTGTGGAAGCGATCTTATCGATCTCATCGATATAAATAATCCCATGCTGGGCCCTCTCAATATTCCCCCCTGCCTCTCGAACCAGCTCTCGAACCAGATCCTCCACATCGCCGCCCACATAACCGGTCTCGCTGAACTTGGTAGCGTCACCCTTAACAAAAGGAACGCCGATTCGCTGGGCAATAAGCTTGATCAGATAGGTCTTCCCCACCCCTGTGGGCCCGATAAGCAGGATGTTATTCTTGATATTGCCCACAAACCGGTGCGCGTCTTCGGGATTTTCCCGGTCCAGTTTCATCCGGTTAAAATGCGTGCAGATCTTGGTCGCCAGGACCTCTTTGGCCTCGGTCTGCTTGATGACATATTCGTTGAGAAAGGCCTCCAGCTCTTCCGGCTTCAGGTCAAACTGGATGGGCTCCTCTTCGGGGTCGGTCGTGTGGGGTCCCTCCTGGATGCCCTCGACCTCAGCCTGTGGAATAATCACCTGGGTGCCGTACTTCTGCTCAAGAAATTCCTTAATGTCTTTCTGGATTTCTGCAGGATTGATAGGGCGCTGTTCCGACATTGAAATTCTCCATCTGACCGGGGGTGGGGTGGGAAACGCGGCAACCATTAAGAATACCAGGTCTTTAAAAGCTTGTCAAGACGATTCGTGGAATTTATGAAAAGGCAGGATCGCCTGTGAGTCTCTTCCTGAGCTACTTCACACTGCGGCGGTTGACGGAAGAGTTGCGGAAGGCTTTGAAAAAGCAGCGCATTCTGGACGCCTTTCTGACCGGACCGCACGACCTCTACCTGAAAACAGGTGGCAGTGACTTCCTGCACCTGTCGGCCTCTCCCGGCCGGGGGCGTATTGCCTTTTCCAGGGAGCCGCAGCAGGACGAACGGAATCGCCCCTACTGGATCGAAAAATACCTCCTGAACACCACAATCGAATCGGTCGATCAGGTCCCCCTGGAACGGATCGTCTTCCTGACCCTGGCCAGGCGGGACCGCTTGGGCGGGGAAACCCGATGCCGCCTGATCGTGGAAGCCATGGGACACCACAGCAACGTCGTCCTGGTGGCAGAACCGGAAGGTCGGGTGCTGGACGCCCTCCGCCGGGTGGGGGGGCGTATGAGCCGCAAAAGACAAATCCTGCCCGGCAAACCCTACCGCCCACCGCCCCCACTCAACCGTCTGCACCCCGCAGAAGTCACCACAGCCGCCCTGGGCGAGGCCCTGGACCGGCAGCGCGACGCCCCGGCAGAGGCCCTGCTCCACACCGTAGCCGGACTCGACCTGCTCGTCGCCCGGGAACTCCTCTACTGCGCCGGCATCCGGGAAGGCCAGGCAGCGCCCCCCGGTGCGGTCGACCGACTCCAGGTGGCACTGAAGGCCCTCTTTGAGGCCCCTCCCTTCCTGGAAGGCGCGGTCGAACTGCCCGCGTCGGCGGGTCACAGGGCGGAAATCTGCGTCCTGGCCTTACGGCACAGGGCCGGTGAAGCCCTGCGGTCCTTCTCCTGTGTAAGCGATGCAATCCAGGCGGTTGCCCAGGAAGAACAGCAGGAGCAGGTGCTCCGGACAAAACTTGAACAAACCCTGAACCGATACCGCACCTCGATTGACACAAAAATCGCCAAAATCGAGGCCGACCTGAAAGATATGGAACAGGCCGACCGTTATGAAAAATACGGAAGCCTTTTGATGTCCAACCTCCACCAGGTGGCGCCGGGGGCCACATCGGTAACCGTAAACGACTTCTTCAATCCCGAAGGCCCCCCCGTAACCATTCCGCTCGCCCCCAATCGGCTGCCGCTTGAAAACGCGCGGGACTACCTGAAACGGAGCCGGAAAGCGAAAAAGGGCGCCCCCATACTGTCCCAACGGCTGAAAACTGCACGCCGGGACAGGGCAAGGCTCCAGGCCTGTCTGGACCGCCTGGAGACCCTGACGCAGGAGGAGGAGCTGATTGCGTTTCAGAAGGAATTGGAGCAGACGGGCCTCATCCGCTCCGGAGCATTCAGGCAGAAGGGACAAAAAAGAACACCCGGGGGGAAAAGCATCCACCCCAGACGCTATCGGACATCGGACGGATGGACCGTGCTGGTGGGACGAAACAACAGCGAAAATGACCGACTGACAAAAGCCTCGGCAAAAGACGACATCTTCTTCCACGCCCAGGGATGTCCCGGCTCCCACGTCATTTTGCAGCGCGGAGGAAAACCGGACACGCCTCCCCGCACAACCCTTGAAGAGGCGGCGAGTCTGGCCGCCTACTGGAGCAAAGCCCGGGGGTCAAAAACCGTACCTGTCAACTACACCGAGGTCCGACACGTGCAGAAACCCCGAAACGCGCCCCCGGGGCTGGTCACCATACGGAACGAGAAGACCCTCTTCGTCGCCCCCGGAGAGATCAGGCGCGCAGACGAATCCGCCTGAATGCCTCGTCAAAATTTCTGAACGTAAAGCACCCGAATCTCCCGGTCCGGCATCGAGCTTCGGCGGCCGCTCCGAAAGATATTCTTGAGGTCAAATTCCAGGATAAACCGCTGGAAGATGGTCCAGCGGCCGCCGCCGTTTAACCGTCCTCCCCGCCCGGAATCCAGTGTATTGTCCTGGTTGTCGTTAAACGCAAAATCGTATTCCAACAACAGCGAAAACAACCGTCCGAACTGTTTATCTATCCCCACGAACCCCGAGATATCCCCGTCTCCATCCCCATCCTCCAGACTCCGATTCACCCCCCCGTGCACCCCCAAATCTCCCAGCGCGAACCAGAAGTTCTTGCTCAGTACCACATAGAACCCTTTGGACTTTGTCGTATAGCGCTCCAAACCCTGATCGTAAGCGCCGTATCCCTGAGAATGGAAGCCCACCGCAAGCGCGGGCATCTTGATCCTCTCCTCAATCACCCGCACCCTGCCCATAAATTCAATCCTCGGATTCCACCGGGCCCCCTTGTTGCCCACAAGCTGCTCACCACCAAACGAAACCCCCGCACTTGCCCGGTTGAGCAACCCGATTTCCACCTGGGTTAGAATACCGTTTTCGCCGTAGAATCGAAGGTCCATGGCAAAACTGCCTTTGGGCAGGAGGCCGGCAGTGGGGCTATCGACAAGCCAGCGGGGCTGAAGACCCGCCTGTGCATGGAGGGATTGCACAATCCCAAAGCAAAACATGAAAACAAGGATGAATATGGCCATGACAGATTATTCTCCATAGGTTAATTTGAAGGTGCGTACGTCACGTTCGGGAGCGTCGATCTTTACGGCAATCGTATGGGGTGGCAGCAGGCCATCGGCCCGGTCGGCCCACTCAACCAGGCAGATCCCTCCGCTGTCTAAATAGTCGTCCCACCCCAGATCGATCAGCTCCTCCGGGCCGCCGAGCCGATACAGATCAAAATGGTAGACCGGCAGCACCCCGTCCTGAACCCTCCCCCGGTATTCGTGCACCAGGATAAAGGTCGGACTCGTCACGGGGCCGGTCACCTGCAGCCCATTGCAGATCCCCTGCACCAGACAGGTCTTTCCGCTGCCCAGTTCGCCAAACAGGGCCACGCAGTCCCCCCGACCCAACCGACCGGCCAGGTCCCTCCCAATCGCCCCGGTCTCTTCGGCAGAGAAAGAGGTCAAAGTTGAAACCGGCATCGTACAGATCCCCGGTGCATTGAACAGATCCCGCAAAGGGCAAAGGTGAACGGTGGGGATGTCGTGGGGAAAAGGGGGAAATTCAGGGGAGGGGAAAAGGCAGATTTTCTGGTTCTGTATACCGGTCTACTTTCCTTTCAAAACCGCCACGGGAAGAATCATCTCTTCAAGGGAGATCCCCCCGTGCTGGAAGCTGTTGGCGTACTGGCGCTGGTACTCGTGAAATTTTGTGGGGTATACAAAGTAGAAGTCCTCTTTACACAGAATAAAATTGGTCCCAATGCCGAAGTTGGGCAGCCCATAAACCTCCGGATCTTTGATATAGACGGCATGCCGGATATCACACCGGATATTCTTCCCGTATTTGTACCGGAGATTTGTAGACGTCTCCCGGTTGCCATAGGCCACAGACGCCCGCGTACTCATCACACAGCCGTGATCTGTGGTAAGCACAACCGTGGTATCGGTATCTGCCAGCTTGCGAAGCATCTCGAACAGCGCCGAGTGGGCGAACCAGGACCGGGTAAGGGACCGGAAGGCCGGTTCGTTGGGCGCCATCTCCTGCAGGATTTCCGACTCTGACCGGCCGTGGGTCAGGATGTCCAGAAAATTGAAGACAACCGACATAAGCGGGAAAGACCGGTAGGTATGGACCTTTTGCACCAGGTTGTTCCCCTCGGCAATATCCAGCACCTTGACGTACCGGGTCTCCAGCTTCAGTGTCGGATCGATCTCCTCAAGCTGCCGGTCCAGGAGCTGGTGCTCGTGGCGGTTGCGGCTCATATCGTCGTCGCGGGTGCCATGCCATTCCTCTGCGTAGAGTCGTGCCACCTCGCCGGGAAAGATCCCGCCGAAAATCGCATTCCGGGAATAGGGCGTGGCCGTCGGCAGAATCGAGTAGTGGTAGTGGTGCTCGATCTGAAACAGATCGGCCAGAAGGGGCAAAATGGCAAACCAGTGGTCCAGCCTCAGGCAGTCGACCACCACAAAAAAGACCTGCTGCCCGGCCTGAAGGGGGGGGACAACAAACTCGGAGACAATATCGACTGAAAGGAGAGGAGAGTCCTCCTCGTCCCGTAACCATCGCGGGTAGTTGCGCTCGACAAACTTTCCAAACTCCAGGTTGCAGACCCGCCGAAGGTCTTCGTGCATCCTCCGAAGGCCGGGATCAAAAAATCGGTCCAGGTTAAGGTCCCATTCCGAAAGCTTCACGTGAATGTCAATCCAGTGTTCCCAGGAGGTGGCCGAAGCCATCAGGCCCCGAATTCGATTGGAAGCGGCCACATAGTCCAGCCCCATCCGGTCCTTTAAAATCTGCCTGGCATCCAGCAGCTTTTTACATGCGGAGAGGATCTGGCTCGGATTGACAGGCTTGGTCAGATAATCGTCAATCCGCTGCCCAAGCGCCTCCTCCATAAGGCGCTCCTCTTCGTTCTTGGTGATCATAATCACCGGAATATCCGGATTGACATCCTTGATGGCGGCAAGCGTCGAGAGCCCGTCCCGGCCGGCCATCATTTCATCCAACAGAACAATATCGAACCCCTGCTTCTGGATCAGCGCGATCGCATCGTCGCCGTTGGTTACAGGGGTCACCTCGTACCCCCGTTCATTGAGAAAAATGGTGTGGGGCTTTAACAGATCGATCTCGTCATCTGCCCAGAGCACCTGTTTTTTATCGACTTCTCTATTCACGACAATCCCTTTCCAGGGCAACCCGACGGGGCGCCCCTACGCGGCTTCCTGAGTTTCGGGAGGTGCTGTTGGGAGGGAAACGAGAAACGTCGTCCCCATGTCTGGAACGCTCTCCTGGACTGTAATCTTTCCCCGGTGATAATCCTCCACAATACGCTTCACAAACGTAAGCCCCAGCCCCCATCCCCGCTTTTTCGTGCTGTAACCGGGCATAAAGACCTGCTTGATGCGGTGGTGAGGGATGCCCTTGCCGTGGTCTCGAACCCGGATGTCTACCCACTCGCTGTCCGGGCGCGCCTCGGCAGAGACTTCGATGCGCCCCCCCCTTCCCCCCATCGCATCGGCCGCATTCTTAAACAGGTTCTCAAACGCCCACCCCAGCAGTTCCCGGTTCATCGGCAGGGGGGGAGCTTCGCACTCCATATGCACAATCTGAATATCGCGGGGCAGGCGGTCGCGCAAATAGGCGGCCGTTTCTGCAACCACCTCGCGCAGGCTGTCCACCCGAAGCTCCGGCGAAGAACCGATCAGACTGAAGCGGGACGCGATCTTGTTGAGGCGGCTCGTATCCTTCCCCATCTCCGCCACGAGCTGCTCAAACCGGTCCAGGGCCTCCTCACGGTCCTGTTCGGGGGCATTTTGCAACTCCGCCCTCATCAGCTCAATCCACCCGTAAAGGGAGGAAAGCGGGGTACCAAGCTGGTGGGCGGTCTCCCGGGCCATGCCCACCCACAAAGAGCGCTGCTCGCTGTTTTTAATATGCTGGAACCCCACGTAGCCCACCCAGATGAAAAGCGCCACCGCACCCAGCGCAATCCAAGGCAGCCAGGAGAGGCGCTTGACCAGACTCGAATCACCGTAATGGAGCACCCGGGTGACCGGTGTCTTGTTGGGCCCGATTTTAGGAATGACAAACGGAAAAGGAGGATTCTCCAGATCCAGACGGCGCACAATTTCCCGAACCTTCTTAAGCGCCGAAGGGCTGTTGTCATCGGGAGGCACACCGATCGCTTTCCACATATGGGGTACACTGTTTTCATCCGTAATCACAACCGGGAAACTGGTATTCCTGATCGTATCAAAAATGATATCCAGATCCGGACCGGGCGTTACGAGGATCGTATCCCGGGTGGCAATGCTGTAGAAAAAAGCGTACCGCTGGATCATCTGCCGGGTATCATGCCGCAAAGCCCCCACCACAAAAATCTGCGTATAGACCATAAAGGCCAGAATAATCACCATGCCCGCCACGAAGAAACAGGCCTCCAACCAGCGGCTGCTGGAAAGCGCCCCCTTCCAGTTTTCCATCCGCCCCCGGAAAGCCTGCGTGGAAACGGCCCGGCGCTTCACCATCTTTTCACCCGCAACAATGCGCATTGCCCATCCTTCATATGCATCGCAAACTTCATTCTGCAATTCCCTCTCTCTTCTGAACGCCTCGCCCTTCCACAGGTTCCGCATCCCCTTCGGGTTCCGCCTCAAACCGGCTCCGATAGACAAGCAGCACCCCCGCGCCCAGGGCCACGGCAAACCAGAGGGTACACACGCGAATCACAAACGTGGCCGCCACGGCGTTGGGAAGTGAAACGCCCTGCAGCACCAGAAGCCCTGACATACTCCCTTCGGTGGGCCCCAGCCCGCCAGGCAGCATGGTCACTGCGCCAAAGAGGGTGGCAAAACCGTAGATGAAGGTCGCCTGAATCACCCCCACGTCCACATCGAACCCCAGAAGCACGAAGTGGAAACCCAGGCATTCGGCAAACCAGGCGCCCGCACCCAGCGCAACCGCCCAGAGGAGGTTCGCCGGGGCCACCAGCAAGCGGATGCTCTCATACGCCCGGCCCAGTGGAGCGGCTAAGCGGGCCACAACCGGCAACCGCCCCACCGTACGGAGAAAAGCGGCCACAACGGAGGCGCGCCCCAAAACCAGGAGAAAAAGGCCGATTCCGACACCCCCCAAAACCAGGTAAAAAGCGCCGGATTCGAAGGTTAAAATACCCAGAAAAGCCAGACAAATCA
The DNA here is from genome assembly GCA_012270675.1 of Candidatus Latescibacterota bacterium. Taxonomy (GTDB): domain Bacteria; phylum Latescibacterota; class UBA2968; order UBA2968; genus JAAXHW01. The sequence continues at coordinate 19,744 of JAAXHW010000164.1, forward strand.
AGGATATAAAATCTGTTAGCCGCTCCGCCATGACAGCGGGCGCGCTCCAGCTTATGGGGGTGCCCAGGCGGTATTGGATAAAATAGGCCTTCAGGAGTTCCCCAGCCTTGCCCGGCGTAACCGACAGCACCAGCCCTGCCAGAAAAATCACAACACGATCTCTCCAGGCCAGGGGGATGCCCAGCAATTTCAGATAGAGGTGCCACCTGACAAACCGGACGAAATAGTTCACCAGGGCAAGCGCAACTGGAATATACCGCGCGTCGAACCGTCCAAAGGCCGCGGCTAAGCGCTCTGAGTCGGAATATATACTCAACCCGAGAAAAACCAGCGCGCCGAGGCCTACGGATAAAAGCAACCTGTGCTTGAGTTTCTTAATCATTCAACCATCTCAATCCGCCTTCGGGGGTGGAGGGCAGGGGCTTTTCCGCGCGGTTCCGGAATCCGGGACCGTTTTATGCCTGATTATACGGCTTTTTGAGCAAATCCGTCAATGGTTTGAAAAACCATTTGCCAAATATCGTTCATTTCTATATATTCATATCCACGATAATGGACCGTTTTTCTGCGTATGCATTCAAGTAAATCAAGGGGTTACAACTGGATAAGCGCTGATTTCAAACAGCTTCCAGGAAAATTTCCTTAATTGTAAATATATAGAGAAAGGAGGGGAGACTTCAGGTATGGCTGGCGTCCTGGTTCGAGAAGATGAGCCGTTTGAAAAGGCCTTGAAACGGTTCAAAAAAACATGTGAAAAGGCCGGTATCATAACGGAAATGAAAAAACACCAGCATTTTGAAAAGCCGAGTGAACGGCGGAAGCGAAAGATCGCTGCGGCCAAGCGTAAACGGTTGAAACTTGAGTCCAGATATCAATAGTGAGCCTTTTGCAGACGCACCGTCGTTATGAAATCAGGAAGACAACAACCGCACCGATGCTCGATTGGGTGCGGTTATTGTTTTGAAAACGCAGAGCGTAGCCCTGGAACATGCCTGTGAACTTCGTAGACCTGATTCTGGTGGTCGGCCTCCTCTGGGCCGCAGTGAAAGGCTGGCGGATCGGCCTCTTACAGAGTCTGATCGTCCTCATCGGCCTGGTCCTGGCCTATGGGTTTGCGCTCAGTTATGGCGCGGCGGCAAGCGCCTGGATAATCGGTGATGCGGCAGAAAAAGGCAGCGGAGCGGCGCTCATCGGCTTTCTGATGGTCTTTCTGCTCACCCTGCTTGCCAGTACCTGTGCAGGCCGGATGCTCCGCAAAGCCCTTCGGCACTCCCCTTTTGGAATCTTCGACACGGTTGGGGGGGCGGCCGTCGGTCTGGCCAATGCGCTGCTCATCCTGGGCCTGCTGGTCATGCTGCTTCGAGCGCATCCGCCCCACAGCAAGCTTCCCGAATATATTGACACGTCCACCCTGGGACAGCCGGTCCAGCGCGCGGCCGTACTTCTCCTGGACGGGATAAAAGCCGCCGTTCCACACACGGCCTTCCTCTACGAACAACTGGTGCCTCAGGCATCGGAGGTCCCCTCGCACCCGATTGTAGACAAAGTGTCCGACAAGGCAGACGCCGCACGCACCGTGCTGGACAGCCTGATGAAGGAGTCCCGCAAAAGGCTGGAATCAAAGTCGGAAAAGTGAGATCTCGATGGAATGCGCTCCACACACACTTGAAACACTGGAATTCGACAAGATCCGGGCGCACATCGCAAAGCGGACCGTCTCCACGCTTGGCCGGGAAGAGGTGGAAACTCTGGCCCCCAGCCACGATCCCGAAACGATTGAGCATCACCTCCGGCCGGTGCTGGAAACGGTCGACCTGATCGCCTTCGACGATCCCCTGTCCATTGGCCGCATCCCCGATATCCGCCCTGCGCTCAGGGCCTGTACGGTTGCCGGGTCAACCCTGATGGTGGCAGAACTCCTTGAAGTGGGTGATGTCCTGAGATCCTCGCGTTTCTTCCTCACCTACATCTCGACCCGGCAGGAGAAATACCCCCGGCTCTGGGACCTCATCGCCGGTTTGAGCGCCCACCCCGACCTGGAAAGTGCCCTCAACAGGGCCCTGGATCCCGAGGCGGGAACCGTAAAAGACTCGGCCAGCCCCGAACTTCGCCGTATCCGCCGGAACATCGAACAGACGCGGTCCTCCATTCGGAAACAGGTTGAATCGGTCCTGAACAAACTTCCGGACGACATGGTGCAGGACCGCCTGGTCACCCTCCGGGCGGGCCGGTTCGTCATCCCCATCCGGGAAAACCGGAAGCGCCGCATAGAAGGCATCGTTCACGATCAGTCCGCCAGCGGCGCCACCCTCTTCATCGAGCCGATGGTCACCGTGGAGCTGAACAATCGGCTCCGTCAGCTGGAACTGGCCGAACAGCAGGAAATCAAAAGGATCCTGCTCGAATTGACCGGGGCCGTCGCCGAAGTGAGTGACCACCTCCTGGACAACCTGAAGATCCTGGGAAAATTCGACGCGGTTTTCGCCAAAGCCTCCTTTGCCCGGGATCTTGACGCAACCGAGCCCCTCCTCAATGGGGAAGGGCGCGTCGTCCTCCGGCAGGCCAGGCACCCCCTCCTCGTCTACCGGCTCCGCAGCGAAGGCCGCCTGCAGGACCTGGTCTCCCTGGACCTGACGATGGGCACCGATCAATTCTGCACCCTGGTCCTGACCGGCCCCAACGCGGGCGGCAAAACCGTCGCCCTCAAAACCGTGGGCCTCCTGGCGCTGATGGCCCAGGCCGGTCTGCCCATCCCGGCCCGGCCCAAATCGGAACTCCCGATCTTCTCCGGAATCTTTGCAGATATTGGAGACGCCCAGTCCATCGAAAACGATCTGAGCACCTTCTCTTCTCACATGGCAAACCTGGCCAAAATCTGTGAAAAGGCCGACTCCCGGTCCCTGGTCCTGCTGGACGAGATCGGGTCCAGCACCGACCCCGACCAGGGCTCGGCCCTGGCCATGGCCCTGCTTGAGGAACTCACCGGACGGGGCAGCCGCACCATTGCAACCACGCACCACGGCGCCCTCAAGGCCTTTGCGCACAGCACCGAAGGCATGGCCAACGGGTCCATGGCATTCGACGCCGCCACCCTCCGGCCCACCTTCCGGTTCCGTCTGAAGGTCCCGGGCAGCAGCTACGCCTTCGAAATCGCCCGGCGACTGGAGATGCCCGCCCGGGTCGTGGACGCAGCCGTGCGCATTGCCGGCAGCGACGTGGGCCGGGTGGAATCGCTGATTGCCGAACTCGATGAGACCTGCCAGCACTACCAGGAAGAACGCGTCCGCACCGAGGCCGACCAAAAAGAAGCAGAAAGGCTAAAGGCAGACTACGAAACCCGCCTGAAGGAGGTGGAACGCCGGGAACGGGAACTGAAGCGGACGGCCCGGCAGGAAGCGCAGCGCATCCTGGAGGGGGCCAACGCCCTGGTTGAACGCACCGTGCAGGAAATCCGACAGCGAGACGCCGACCGGGACGCGATCCGGCAGGCCCACGCCCGCATCCGGACCGCCCGGCAGGAACTGAACCAGGCCCTCAAAGAGCCTCCCTCCCCACATCCCCTCTCACCGCTCAAACCCGGAGACCGGGTCTGGCTCCGGAGCTTTGAGAAAGAGGGCGTGGTCGTAGAAAGCCGGGACAGGGCGGGGCGGGTCGTCGTGGAGGTGGGCAAAATCAAAGTGGAAGTCTCCCCTGCCGACCTGGAAGCGCGGGCGCAGGCCCCTGAAGAAGCCTCCAGAACGCCCTCCGCCGGATTCCCGGGCCGGGAAAGCATCTCCCCGGAGGTGGACCTGCGGGGGCTGACCTCGGAAGAGGCCGTGGAGGTGGTTGACAAATACCTGGACGACCTCTACCTGAACCGGATGGAGCGGGCCACCCTCATCCACGGGAAGGGAACCGGAGCGTTGCGCCGGACGGTTGGGGGCTTCTTGAAGCAGCACCCGCGTGTGAAAACGCAGCGCCCGGGAAACTGGAACGAAGGCGGCAGCGGCGTGACCATTGTGGCGCTTGACCTGGAGAAATAGTTGTCTATATTAAACCACAAAGACGCATGTGAATTTTTCCGACCAGCACCGGAGCCTATCGGATGCAAACCCCAACGTTGAATAGGGACCTCCAGACCCCTCCCGCAACATACTGCAATTCCCTCACCGCCTACTCCCGGCATCGAACCCGTGAAGTGAACATCGGCGGCGTTCCCCTGGGCGCGGACAACCCCATCCGCATCCAGTCTATGACCACCACCGACACCATGGACACCCTGGCCACGGTCGAGCAATCCATCCGCATCATCGAGGCAGGCGCAGACTATGTCCGCATCACCGCGCCCAGCCAGAACGAAGCGCGCAACCTGGAGGCCATCGCCAAAGCGTTGCGGCGCCGGGGATACGATACCCCCCTCATTGCGGATATCCACTATACGCCCAACGCCGCGGAAATCGCTGCCCGTATTGTCGAAAAGGTCAGGGTCAACCCGGGCAACTACGCCGACAAGAAAAAGTTTCAGATTATCGAGTATACCGATGCCGAATACGCTGCCGAACTGGAACGGATTCGGGAGAAATTCGCGCCCCTGGTCAAAATATGCAGGGACTACGGCACGGCCATGCGCATTGGCACCAACCACGGCTCCCTCTCCGACAGGATCATGAACCGCTTTGGCGATACGCCCCTTGGCATGGTCGAATCCGCCCTCGAATTCGTCCGGATCTGTCGTGACCTGGACTATCACGACATCGTCCTCTCCATGAAGGCCAGCAATCCCCAGGTCATGGTACAGGCCTACCGCCTGCTTGTAAACAGAATGGAAGCGGAAGGCATGGACTATCCCACCCACCTGGGCGTCACCGAAGCCGGCGACGGCGAAGACGGCAGAATCAAATCGGCTGTCGGCATCGGCACCCTGTTGGAAGACGGCATCGGGGATACCATCCGGGTCTCCCTGACCGAAGCGCCCGAAGCGGAAGTCCCCGTATGCATCCGCCTCGTCGAACGGTATACCCGCAGGCCGGCTCACGACCCGATCCCGGCCGTTGTTACCAGTCCCATCAACCCCTTTGTCTACACCCGCAGGCAGACCCTCGAAGTCGACAAAATCGGAAAAGACAATGTCCCGGTCGTCGTGGTCACCCCAAACGCCGAGACCCTGAAAACGCCAGGTGGACTGGCCGCCCTCGGCTATGCCTACGACGCGGCACTGGACAAGTGGAACATCGCCGACATGGCCCCCGACTTCATCTATCTGAGGGACCGGGACCTGAGCTTCGAACTCCCCGGAACGCTCAAAAAGATCTTTGACTACCATGCCTGGCAGGCCCTGGACGCCCCCTCCGACGCCTTCCCCCTCTTTGACCTCCACGCCTACCTGAGGGTCGGCCGCCATTCCGACCGGATCAACTTTGTGACAGCGGACCTGAGCGTTTTGACCGAAGAGGCCCTTCATGCCCTTTCCCGGGACCGGTGCGCGGTCCTCATTTTAAGAACGGACAATGCGCATGCCATGCCCGAGCTGCGGCGGGCCGCAATCGAGGTGATGCAGCATGCCCCCCGGCTCCCCGTCATCGTCAAGCGGGAATATCACGGCCCGGGTGAAGACGACCTGATGCTCTACAGCGCCACCGACTGCGGCGGGCTGTTCATCGACGGGTTGGGAGACGGCATCTGGCTGGACGCCCCCTCCCTCTCTGCCGAAACCCTGAACCGAATCAGCTTCGGCATCCTGCAGGCCACCCGCACCCGGATCTCCAAAACCGAATACATCTCCTGTCCCTCCTGCGGGCGCACCCTCTTCGACCTCCAGGAAACCACCGCCATGATCCGCAAGAGCACGGACCACCTCAAAGGCGTGAAAATCGGCATCATGGGCTGCATCGTCAACGGCCCGGGCGAAATGGCCGACGCCGACTACGGCTACGTGGGCAGCGGCCCCGGAAAAATCACCCTCTACAGGGGCAAAGAGATCGTCAAGCGGAACATCCCCCCCCGGGTCGCCGTCGATGCACTGATCGAACTGATCAGGGAAGACGACCGGTGGATTGAGGCCTGAAAAACCGCTGCTCATCCCATCCCTGGAATACAACCGACCATGCCCCGGATTCCTGAAGAAACCATCGAGCAGGTCCGGCAGTCGGCCGACATCGTCGAGGTCGTCTCCGATCACGTCGCCCTTACCAAACGGGGCAAAAACCACATCGGCCTCTGCCCCTTCCACGACGACCGGCGCCCCTCCTTCAATGTCTCCCAGGACAAACAGATCTACAAATGCTTTGCCTGCGGCGCCGGGGGAAACATCTTCACCTTCCTCATGGAAATGGAGCGGATCAGCTTCACCGAAGCCGTCCGCAAACTCGCCTCGCAGGCCAGCATCCCCCTGCCCGAGGCCCGGCAGGAGGACCAGCAGCAGCAGGAGGCCTTCGACGCCCTCTACGGCGCCAACGATCTTGCCCGGAAGTACTACAACCACCTCCTCATGGTCGACAAGGCCGGATCTGAAGCCCGGACCTACCTTTTGTCCCGCGGCCTATCCGAAAAGACGATGGACACCTTTTCCCTGGGCTATGCGCCCAACGCACGGGACGGCCTGCTGAAGGTCGCCGGCAGACGGGGCATCCCCCCCGAAACCCTGGAACAGGCCGGGCTGGCCCTCCCCCACCGGGACGGAACGGGCCATTACGACCGCTTCCGCAACCGCATCATGTTTCCCATCCGGGCGCACACCGGCCGCACCGTCGCCTTCGGCGCCCGGGCGCTCGACCCCCGGGAGCAGGCCAAGTATCTCAACTCTCCGGAAACCCCCGTCTACCGCAAAAGCGCCACCCTCTACGGGCTCTGGAAAGCCCGCGATGCCATCCGCACCCGGGGCGCGGCAATCGTCGTTGAAGGCTACACGGACCTCCTCGCCCTGGCGCAACGGGGCATCGAAAACACCGTCGCCTCCGCCGGCACGGCCCTCACCTCCGACCAGGCCCGGCTTCTGCGCCGCTATGCGCAGCGGGCCGTCCTGGTTTTCGATGGAGACGCCGCCGGGACCGCTGCTGCGGTCCGGGGCATCGGCGCCCTCTTCGAGGCCGGGCTCGACACCCGCGTTGTCACCCTGCCCGAAGGCCACGACCCCGACAGCTACATCCGGGAACACGGCCCGGACGGCCTTCACAACCTCCTTGAAGGCGCAGCGCCCGTACTCGACTTCATGGTCGCCTGGCTCGCCACGCAGGAAGACCTCTCCACCTCCGACGGCAAGAGCCGCGCAACCGAGTCACTGGCCGAATTCATATCCCGCGCAGGCGACAGTGCGCGCCGAAGGTTTCTCACCCAGGAAGCTGCCCAAAAGCTCGGCATAGACGAAGCAACGCTCATCCAGGTCGTCCAGCGGTTCAGCCGCCCCGCGCGGCAGCGCCAGGAGGAGGCCTCCACGGCACAGCGCGCCCCGGCCTTCGATCCCAGGCCCCGATTGGAGCGGGAACTTCTCATCCGGATCATGGCCGATGACGATACCGCAGACGCTGTCCTGAAACAGATCCGGGTGGAGGACTTCTCAAACGGCGTGTACAGACGCATCGCCGCGCTCATCGCTCAGAGACGGCAAAAAAAGCAGGGCGCCGCAGTCGCCCTGCTCATCAACCAGTGCGAAGACCCCGACCTGGCGCAGGTCCTCTCGGCCCTTTCCCTGGAAACCGGCATCGCCGATCCCGACCGGCCCCAGCCCCCCCTGCAGGACTACATCAACGCGTTCGCCCTCAAAAACCTGGACGCCCGGATCAACGCCCTGGAGGCCCAGCTCCGCTCAGCCGGCGACGGGCCGGACCTCAAAGCCCTCATGGAAAAACACCGGGAACTGACCGAAGGTCGGAAGGCCCTCATCGAAAAGGCATCGTCCCCCCCCGCAGGAGAGGGGGCCCCGGTGGCATGAAAATCTGTGGTCCGCGCAACAAAAAAACTTGCTCTTTTGTCCAAATCTTGTAGATTTAGACACAAAATTGAGGGCCCATAGCTCAGCCGGTTAGAGCAGCGGACTCATAATCCGTAGGTCCGGGGTTCGAATCCCTGTGGGCCCACCAAATCTCCCCCCGGGAATTGCCGTCCTGGGGGTTTTCGTACCCGGTATTTTTTTTTGCGCCGCCTCACACACGATCCCCTGTTCTCCGTTTCGAACAGCACAACAGCAACCACAAGGGGCGGTTCGCGAACCGCCCCTGCAAAACCATAACCACCATTACCGATGACGACGTCAAGGAACGCCCCATGTAAGGAGAACCCCAATGATCCTGATGTGTCCGCCGGCTCGGCTGGGAAAGACAGCGGAGGAACGGGAGGCGTTTCTCCACAAAGTCGGCATCTTGGACGTAAAAACCGTCTCAATGGCCACACCGGCCGACTGGACCGATAAGGAGGTCGAGGATGCCCGGAAGTTCCTCGATGAGCACGGCATCCGGGTTGGGGAGTTCAGCGGATTCCACAAAGGGTTTGCCTCGGCCAGCCCGGAGAACCACCGCTCGGCCATCCAGCACTACCGCCGCCAGCTTCGCCACGCCCGCATCCTGGACGCACAATGCGTCGGATTTTCGATCATCTGCGATCGAGCCACACCTCAAATGTGGTCTGAGCAGACCTGGCAGCGGTGCATCGCCGCTGTAGAAGAACTGGTCGAGGAAGCGGAAAAAACGCAGATGAATGTGGCCGCACACCCCCACATCGTCAGCCCGCTCTGTTCCTCCGAGCGGTACAGAGCGCTCTTAGATGCCGTGGCTTCTCCCCGACTAAAGGTGCTGATGGACCCCGTAAATCTCACCTGGCCTCACATGGTCTACAGAACCACAGAACTGGTGAACCGGATCTTCGATGAGCTGGGAGACCACATCACCGCGCTGCACGCAAAGGATGTGACGATATCGGCAGTCCAGCGCAACGGCGAGTACCTCTCCGTGGTTCACTTAGACGAAGCAGTACCGGGCACAGGCGCTATGGATTACGCCACAATCCTTCGACGGCTGGATGTGCTGGACCAGGATGTCACCCTGCACGTGGAGCACTTCTCAGAAGCAGATACCATTGCCGGCCAGCAATACATCCGGTATGTGGCAAGAGATCTCGGCATTGCCCTGCATTAGAGTCTTACAGTATGACTCCTACGCAAAATGCAACCGGTGGCCGTCCGGATCGTGAAAATGGCCCCGTCCCTCGCCCACCTCACCTCCACCTCTGACTCGACGCGGACTCAGGCGTCCGGAGCATTCACCCCGAAAAGTCATGTGACGTCACGTTTAACCGTTTGCAAAAGCGTTGGAACATCGGATGCGCGTGCTCTTCCAGCAGCGACTGCGGCCCAACCGCAACCAGGCGGGGGCAAGACGACAGCGTCAGACAATCCGTTACCTGCTGCCGGTCGTCCTGACGCTGGCAGCGTGTGGCGGCAGGGAAGACGTGCCTCAAACCGCTTCGAACTGCGTCGCGTGCCACCGCGACGTGACGCCGGGCATCGTCACGGACTGGGAACTGAGCCGGCATAGCGCGAAGGGTGTGGATTGCTCCCTGTGCCATGGTGACGAGCATCGCACGGCCGACGATGTCGCTCTGGTCAAGACCGCCACGCCGGAGGTCTGCGCGACCTGTCATCCCATACAGACCGAGCAGTTCGGAAGGGGCAAACACGCCCTGGCGTGGGCGAGCATGAAAGCCATGCCCACGACCCACTGGTTGCCCATGGCGCTCACCGACGGCATGAAAGGCTGCGGAGGGTGCCATCAGGTAGGGACCAAGAGCGAAGACGAGATCCGACAACTGAAGGCCGAAGGGATATTGTTCGGCCTTGCCTCCTGTGACGCCTGTCACACGCGGCACCTCTTCTCCGTCAAGGAGGCGCGGGAACCGCAAGCCTGCCGAACCTGCCACATGGGGATGGACCACCCCCAGTGGGAGATGTATTCCTCCTCGAAGCACGGCGTTCGACACGCGCTCAAACAGAGTGGAGCCCTGCCCCCGGAAGCTGCGGCGCCTACCTGTCAAACCTGCCACATGCCCAAAGGAGATCACGAAGTGCGTACAGCCTGGGGGTTCCTGGCTGTACGTCTACCGATGCCGGAGGACGAGCAATGGGCGGCCGACCGCGCCACCATTCTCAAGGCATTGGGCGTCCTGGACCCCCGGGGGAATCCGACGGCGCGCCTGGAGGTGGTCAAGCAAGCCGACGTCGCCCGGCTCACCCAGGAGGACTGGCAAAAAGAGCGAGACCGCATGATCCAGGTCTGTGAACAGTGCCACTCCACCAATCTCGTCCAGGCCGAATTGAAAAAGGGCGACGAAATGATCCGGGAAACGGACCGGTTGCTGGCTGAGGCAATCCGCATCGTTGCGGCCCTTTACAGCGACGGGGTCCTCCGCAAACCGGACCACTACGCCTACGACTTTCCCGACCTGCTGGCTTTCCACGATGCGCCCACCGTTATCGAGCAGAAACTCTTCAAAATGCACCTGGAACACCGGATGAGAGCATTTCAGGGAACGTTCCACAACAACCCGGACTACGCACTCTGGTACGGCTGGAGCGAGATGCTGCAGGATTTGACCGAGATCAGGACATTGGCGCGGGAGATGCGCAGAAACCATTAGCCGATGAGAGGGAATCCATCTGAGTGACCGGTTTCGCCATTATCCTGAGTATCCTGGGAATCGCAACGCTCACACTGATTGCGATTCTTGTCCGTCGGCCCGGGTTGGCCACCACCGTAGGGGGCAAAATACTTGCTTTTGTGGCTCTTTTTGTGCTGCCGGGACTCCTGCTGCTGGGCGGCGCCAGTCGACATTACGAGCAGGCCAAAACAACCACCTTTTGCGTATCCTGCCACGTCATCAAGCCCTACGCGGAAAGTCTCCTCATTGACCATCCGCGCTTTCTTCCTGCGGCTCACTTTCAGAACAGGCGAATCCCCGCCGACCGGTCCTGCTATACGTGCCACACAAACTACACAATGTTCGGCGACTTTGACGACAAGGTCCGGGGCGTGAGGCACGTGTGGCACGCTGTCTGGGGCTCTGCGTCCGACCCGGTCCGGTTGTATGAGCCGTATGAGAACCGGGCCTGCTTGCAGTGCCACCAGGGGGCGCGGTCCTACGAGGAGCAGACAGCCCACACGCCATTTCGGGCCGACTTGCTCAACGGTGCGAAGTCATGTCTTATGTGCCACAACCTGATCCACGAGATCGATAAGTTGGATCGGTTCCCGCGCTGGGACCCGGAGGCAGTCCGATGAGTCGACTTCGGTCGCCGGGCCTGCGGTCCGGATTCGCCGGTCGCCTCCGGGTGTCCGGTCTGCTGATCGCCTCGGGGCTTGGGATCGAACTGGCCACCCTGTTCTGGAACCATCCGATTTCGTTCTTCCTGTTCCTGAGCCTGGGGGCCTTACTTATTGGCGCGGGCATGCTGCTCTACCTGTGGTCCGTCCTGACCAGGAGCGAGTGACGGTGGTCTGGCGTGTCCTATCCCGGGCCTTACGAGAGACGCCCCGTCAGCGCCGGTCAGCGCCGAAATCGACGCCCCGGACCCGCGGCCTTGTTGTCATCGGCATGAACCCGGCGGATGAGAAACCCATTTTCCAGCAATTCCTGGCCGACAAAGGCGTCACGTTCCCAAACATTCTCGACACCACGCCAGCCGGTTGGGACCTGTTCGCCAACCAGTACCAGAACTCCGAACGGACCGGCATGACCGCCGTTCCGCTCAACTATGTCATCAACCGGGACGCCGTTATCGCCTGCTCACAATACGGCTTCAACGAGCAGAAAATACGCGAAGCAATTCTCCGTCAACTGGCATAGGACAGACGTGCGCAATGGCGACTGATCTTTGGAAATCCCCCGCGTGACTTCGTATCGGCAAGTGACAATTCAAACCTGAGGACCGACATGGATGAGACCCGCAGGCGTCGCGCCTATTGGGCGGAACAGATGGACACGGCGTTCGACTTTATGACAAGGGTTAGAGACTACCCCGTCCAGGAGTGTGGAGAGTCGATGGTCTTCCTTCCGGATGTCGTGGCTTCGGCAGGACTGGCCGTGGCATTTTCTTCCAGTCAGATCGTGGAAGGGCTGGACCGGATGTTCTACCTCAGGGAAGGGTTGATCGACGATTTCATCGGGATCGCCGGGGAGATGAACCGTCGGGGGTGGACGCTTCGGGTAGAGGATGGGTTTCGTTCGACGGAGATGCAGAAGAGGCTGGCGCTCAAAGAGACCATCTTCGACAGGATTCTGGAGAAGGTAATCTGGGAAACGGACACAGAAGCCCCGGACACGGACCTCCTCTACAGGCGGATCTCAGTGCTCATCGCGACCGCCCCGAAGGTGGGTACCCACATGTCGGGAAGCGCCATCGACATCTCCGTTTTGAGAACCGAAGACCTCGGGGAACTGGATCGGGGAGCGCCCTACATAGAACTCTCCGAGTTGACGCCGATGAGGTCTCCTTTTGTCCCGCAGGAAGCGAGACGCACGCGCCTGGAAATCACCGAAGTCATGAACCATTACGGATTCGTCGCGTACCCGTTCGAGTTCTGGCATTACAACAAGGACGATGCCTACGCCGAATACCTGAACGAATCCGGGAGACCGGCACGCTACGGTGCGATCGACTTCGATCCGGAAAGCGGGACTGTCTCAGTGATCGAAAATCCTGAACTTCCGCTCCACACCCTGGATGAGGTCCAGGAGCGGGTCGAGGAGGCGCTGCGAAAACGGCAAGCGGGTTGAGTCTGGTTGAAAGGCGCTTATGGCAACACGCCCTCCTCACCTCAAAGGCATTCTGATAACCGTCAGCGGCGTCCTGATCCTGAGCCCGGACAGCCTGCTCATCCGCCTGATTGAAACCGACACCTGCACCCTGATCTTCTGGCGCGGCCTGCTGATGGCCGCAGGCCTCACGGTTCTGGTCGCTCTGCGCTCTCATCAGGGCGTAAGAAATGCGTTTCGAGCGGTTGGCCGGAAGGGACTGCTGGTGGGTGGACTGATGGCCGCCGGCACGATATTTTTCGTTCTGGCCATCATCCACACAACCGTTGCCAACACCCTCATCATCCTGGGTGCCGGACCGCTGGCCGCCGCCCTGTTCAGCCGCACCTTCTTGGGGGAACCGGTTGCGCGGCGCACCTGGACCGCCATCTTCTCAGCCCTCTGCGGCCTCGGTATCACCGTGTCGGGCAACCTGCAAAGCGGCCTGCTGGTCGGCGACCTGTGCGCCCTTGCCAGCGCATGCTGCCTGGGGGGACAGTTCGCGGTGGTGCGGTCAGTACCCGAAGTGGATATGACCCCGGGTGTTGCCATCGGCGGACTGATGGCCGCCGCGCTCGTCTTCCCGCTGGCCACCCCCTGGGCCGTTGCAGGAAACGATGTGCTGTACCTGCTCCTGCTGGGCCTGGTTGTCCTGCCCCTGTCCCTGGGCCTGATCGTGCTCGGGCCGCGATACCTTCCGGCGCCGGAAGTCAACCTGTTGATGCTCCTGGAAATGGTAATCGGTCCCTACTGGGTCTGGCTCGCCCTGGGCGAGCAGCCCGGGACGCAGGCATTTATCGGCGGCGCAATCGTCCTGACCACGCTTGCGGTCCATTCGGCCGTCGGTCTCCAGCAGGAACGCCGATGTTCATCGTAAACTACCCCACGGCCCGCTTCAACGCCTCCACAACCCGGTCCACCTCCTCCCGCGTGTTGAAAAACGCCAGGGAAAACCGCAGCCCTCCTGCGGGAGATACAGCCACGATCTTATATTCCTCCCACAGCGTCCGGCACACCGCATCCGGGTCCGCCCCCGCGATCGCCACATTCACCGCCCCCACGTCAAACCCTGCCGGCGTCTGCACCCGGGCCCCCGGGACCTCAGAGGTCCGTTCCCTGAAATAATCCACCATCTCCCGCACCCGCGCCTCGATCTGCTCCGTCCCGACCGCTTCGATATAGCGCAACGCCCTCCCGTACCCGATCCGCAACGGCAGATTCCGCGCCCCGAACTCGAACTTTCGGGCCGTATCCGGGAAAACAACCGTACCCGCGTCCATATCCATCCGGTCCACCGCCTTGGCTCCCGAACGCCTCACCACGACCTGCGGCAGCACGTCCCGCTTCACGTAGAGCGCGCCCACCCCGTACGGTCCCAGACACCACTTGTAGCTCGTGGCCGCGTAAAAATCGCAGTCCATCTCCCGAAGGTCAATCGGAAACTGCCCCACGGACTGCGCCCCGTCGAACCCCACCAGCGCCCCGGCTTCGTGTCCGGCCTGAACAATCTCCGCCGCAGGCACCCGGATGCCCAGGCTGCTCGTCACGTGGCTCAGCACCACCGCGCGCGTCCGCTCCGTCAGCAGCGCCCTCAGCCGGTCGGCCATCCCCTCCGGTTCGGGCAGAAGCCGCAGCCGTTTGATCACCACCCCCTGCTGCTCGGCCCGAAGCAGCCAGGGCAGATAGCCCGACGGATGTTCCTGGTCTGAGGTAACCACCTCGTCTCCCGCCTTCCAGTCCAACCCCTCGGAAACCGTATTCAGCCCATCGGAAATACTGTGTGAAAACGTGACCTCCTCCGGCGTCACCCCAAAAAACCGGGCCGCGGTCCCCCGCGCCTCCTCCGTCCGCTCCTCTAACATCTCCCGCACATCCGGCCGGAACCGTCCCTGCGCCTCCTGCAGGCGGATCAAATCCACCACCTCATCGGCCACAACCGAAGGCATTGGCCCGATGCCCGCCGTATTAAAAAAACAGGTCTCCTGCAGCGCTGGAATCCCCACACGCACAGCCTCGATATCCATAACCCTCTCCTTTGGTAGAGGCAGCCTGCTGTCCAAAGGTATCATGTATCCTCATCGACCGAATGTCAACCCCAAAGAAGAAACCCGGACACACAGGCAGGTGCCCTTCTTTTTCGGCCTTTTTCTTGGGC
>JAAXHW010000165.1 GCA_012270675.1 Candidatus Latescibacterota bacterium
CCGTGGGCCCATCGCCGGGGTTTCGACACGGTGGTGCAGACGGTCAGCGGCATCACGCACCGGCAGGGAGAGCTGTTCCCCGGCGCGGAGCCGGGGCCGCAGTTCTACCCGGTGTCGGCCATAGACTACCTGACCGGCTACCTGATGGCCTTCGGCGCGATGGCGGCCTTGGCCCGCCGGGCGCGGGAGGGCGGAAGCTGGCTGGTGCGGGCCTCCCTGGCTCAAACGGGGCGCTGGCTGGTGGACAGGGGCCAGGTCCCGGAAGCCGAACTGGGGGAAGTGGCGGATGAGTTCACGTCCGAAGAAATCGAGCGCTGGTCAACGGCAACGGACGTTCCCGGCGGGCGGCTTCGGCGCCTGGGGCCAGTGGTGCAACTCTCGGAGACCAAGCCGTACTGGGCAAGGCCCACGGTGCCTCTCGGCTACCACGATCCGGTATGGCCGGAGCGGGCCGCGTAGCTTCCCGCTGGAACCAATGCAATCTTTTGTCTGAACTGTGATTTTTTTGATTCTGTGATTGCCATGATTTTCCGAATCATGGCAATCCATCAATCCTATGAATCACAGTTCAGACAAATAATCAAAAAGCCCCCGCTTGCGCTAGTCGTCCAGGTGTACGGTGGCGACGACCCTGGGAACATCGCCCACTACGCGGGTGGTGTGTCCCCGTCCCGTCAGGTCTTCGGCCAGGTTGACGTCGCCGGGGCCGAGGCGGTGGATTGTGCCGTCGCCCAGCCCGATTTCCGCCTCGCCGGAGAGGGTGATGATGTACTGCCTGCGGGGAGCGACGTGCCAGTCGCTGAAGAACCCCGGCGGCATGGCCCGGAACACGACTCCCTTGGCGTTGTGCAACTCCGTCCATTCGGGATGGGAAGACGGGTCTATCACCTCGATGTGAGATTCACCGTCGTCGCCGGAATACAGCCTTATTGACGCCATAACCCCCTCCTGCTTTTGTGAAATCACGGATGGATTTTAACCCAAACAGGCGGCCATTGCCTGAGACGGCCCAAGACAAACAGGGCGATTGCATTTTAACTTTCTTCGCGTCGGCACCACCCGCCACTGCCTGAAAATCCCCGTCATTCCCGCGAAAGCGGGAATCCAAACCCCTGTATACCCTTGTCAGCAACAACCCGCGAGGAACCTGCGGGCTGCCCAAATGAAAAACCCTGCGTCTGAATCATGGCCGGAAAGCCCCACGGCACCCGGTACAGCGGGGGTTTGGAT
>JAAXHW010000166.1 GCA_012270675.1 Candidatus Latescibacterota bacterium
AGCTTTAGGTCACAACTTGAGTTAGTTATGAAACCTCTGAAGTATTTTGATGCGGTAGCTACGCGTGAGGCGTTGCTTAGCCGTGGAGGTCCCACCCAAAAAGGCTTTATTCGCTACACTTATCGTCCTTTTGATACCCGCTGGCTCTACTGGGAGGCGGACACAAAGCTTCTGAATGACAAACGCGCCGAGTACTTGTCGCATGTGTTCGACGACAACATTTGGTTATCTGCCGCCAAGCATCTGCGTAAGCACGCGAAAGAACCACAAGCCTGCTTTGCACGACATCTATCTTCACTTCACCTAATCGAGCGCGGTGCTAACATGTTTCCTGCTTGGCTCCGTGACGACGGCCTCGGAATCAACGGCAACGGAATACAACGTCGTACCAACCTGTCGCCCGCCGCCAAACGTTATATCGAACGCTTGGGCACGAACGTAGAAGATATGTTTCACCACATCTTGGCGGTGCTGCACGACCCCGCCTACTGCGAAGCTAACGCGGATGCACTCCGCATGGAATGGCCGCGTATCCCACTGCCGGGCTGGCCCGATGGCAAAGCTGAAGGTGCGGCGGATGCCCTTGCGCAATCGGCGGCGCGGGGACGCGAACTGGCCCGGCTGCTTGATCCCGAAGCGCCTGTGCCGGGCGTTACCGACGGTGAATTGCGCCCAGAGATCACCGCCATTGCCGTGCCCTCAACAGGCGATGAGCACAATATGACCGGCGATGATTTTGCGCTGACATCAGGATGGGGCCATTACGGATCGGGCGACGCGGTGATGCCGGGCCAGGGCCGCATTGTCGAGCGCGAGTACACGGCGGATGAACGCGCCGCGCTGGGGGAGGCGATATCCGTGCTGGGCGAAAAGACGCTGGACGTGTATCTGAACGACCGGGCCTTCTGGCGCAACGTCCCCGCTGCGATTTGGGGCTACAAGCTCGGCGGCTATCAGGTGCTCAAGAAATGGTTGTCCTATCGCGAGCGCGACGTGCTCGGGCGGGCGCTGTTGCCGGAGGAGGTGCTGTACTTTGCGGAGATGGCGAGAAGGATTGGAAGAATACTGGTGACCACCTGGTCCAATCCTCCCGAATCGAAACGATTACCTGACGGATGAGGCATCCAGGATGAACCCCACAGCATACATCGAAACATCGGTCGTCAGCTATCTCACCTCGTGGCCTTCCCGAGATCTCGTGGTCGCGGCATATCAGCAAGTGACCCGCGAGTGGTGGCGCAACGCTCGGGACAGGTTTGATCTCGTCGCGTCAGAGCTTGTTATCGCCGAAGCCAGCGCCGGTGATGAAGATTCCGCCCGCGCCCGTCTGGCGGCGCTCGAAGGCGTCACGCTCCTTGATGCGACCGAGGATGCGGCGAACCTCACACAGAAGTTGCTCGGTCTGGGGGCGGTTCCCCACACTGCTGCGGAAGATGCTGCTCACATTGCCATTGCCGTTACGAACGGAGTCCATTATTTTGTAACGTGGAACTTTCGACACATCGCCAATGCCGCCATGCGGTCACAGATCGAACGTGTGTGCCGGCAGTCCGGTTACGAACCTCCCATCATTTGCACACCCAACGAACTCATGGAACCCAACCATGAAGACCCCACAGCCTGACCCGATTATCGCTGAACTCCGGGCCGTAAGAGACCAACACGCGGCCCGGTTTGGTTACGAAGTCAAAGCAATTTTCAGAGATATTCAAGCCAGACAAGAGGCTTCCGGCCGCAAGTACGTCCGCTATCCTGCTCGCCGTACATCTTCTGATTCCGAAATTCAGGCGACGTGGTGAGGCCGGGTCAGGCAGTACCTCAGAAATACCACGCCAGGCTCACCAGCAGGCTGACAGCGGCGGCGTTTACACCCGCCGGGACGCTGACGCCCACGTCGTTGAAGGGTGTGATCCAGCGTTCAGTGCCATACCGGGTGTACCGCGTTTCCGCGTGCAACACGAGGTGTTCTCCGAGTACCCTGTCCAGGCCGATGCCGGCTGTCCAGGCCAGAAAACTCTGGTCGCGGCTGTCCGTTCCGGACGTAAAGTCGGGCGTGCCGGCGTCGGATGAACACGGAACCGGGTCCAGGCAGCCGTTGAAGCGCGTCGTGAACTGCACGTCGATGCGGCGGATGCCTGCGAGTACGTAGAGGCTTGCTTCTGATGACCGCAGCGCGCCCGGGCTGCCGCCCAGTTTGGCTGTGAAGCCGTAGCTTCTGTCTTTTCCGAACGACCAGCGGTCTGGCCAGCTTTCCCCAAGTTGATTGCGCCCCGATGACGTCCCCACCCCTTCAAGCTGTCCTTCCACTGTGCCGCCGTGAAGTGTGATATCAACCTCGCCGGTCAGGTAAAGCCCGCGCTCAGAGAGGGGCAGGCGATAGCCGGCGCGGAGACCGATGCCATACACCGATGCGTTGGCGGAGTCCTCATCCTGAAACACCCTGCCGCGTCGTGGCTCGGGCACCCGGGTGTTCGGGGCGGTGTTGTCTACGATTTTCTCGAAGAAGGCATCGAGGTATTCCACCGGGACCGTCATGCCGATGTGGAAGCCCCGGCCTTCAGCGAATGCCGCGTCTGTGTGGACCAGAGCCCCCGGTACGGTCAGGAGTATTGCCACCGTGACAGCGCCCAGGGGGTTGTGTTTCCAGCGTATGGGTTCGGTCGCCCCGTTCATTGTTGCGCCTCCATGTTCAGGTCATATTCTGAAGGTGGTGGATGGTGTGGTGCAGGGGACGAAGCGTGGGATAGACCTTCCGGTAGACCTGCTGGTAGTGGGTCTCGTAGGTGTCGACCTGGTCGGGGATGGGGTGGATGGGGGTGCGGGTGTAGCGCAGTCGGCTGAGTGCGGAAGGAAGATCGGGATAGACGCCGGCGCCCAGCCCGGCCAGGACGGCGGCCCCCAGAGCGGTGGCTTCATCTGCGTTGGCGATGGCGATGGTCCGGTTCAGGACGGTGGCTTTGATTTGCATGAGGAGCCGGTTGCGGGTGCCCCCGCCGATGGCGCAGATATCGCGCGGCGTTTCCACACCGGGGTGGGTGAGGTGGGCCTGGAGGGAGTGGCGGGATTCGCAGGCCAGGCCTTCCAGCACGGCCCGGAAAAGGACGCCGCGTTTGACATCGGTGCTGAGGCCGATGAAGGCGCCCCGGGACCGGGGATCGACATGCGGGGGGTTGGCCAGACGGAGGTGGGGGAGAAAGCAGACGCCGAGGCTACCGGGGGGGACTGCTTCGGCTTCGGCGATGAGCGTCGCATAGTCCGCGCCGTTCCCCAGTGTCTCTCGAAACCATTCGATACAGGCCCCGGAGGTGTACACGCCGCCCAGGATGTAGTAGCGGCCGGAGACGACGTGGGCGCCTATGGTGTAGCCCTGGCGGCCGATTTCAGGGTGGGTGAGTGGATGGGACAGGGGGTTGAAGATGGCTTCGGCGGTGCCCAGGGAGTTGAGCATGGCGCCGGGCCGGGTAACGCCGACGGCTAAGGCGCCGCAGATGTGGTCGTGGCCTCCGGTGGACACCCGGGCGGTTTCCGGAAGGCCCGTTTCCCGTGCCGGACCGCGCCGGACCGGTCCCAGGCACGTGCCGCTTGGCAGGAGCGGCGCAAAGAGGGCCGGGGAGATGCCCACTTCTCCGAGCAGGTCATCGGCCCATTGCAGCCTCTGGAGGTCGAACGCCAGGGTGCGGGAGGCGAGGGAGTAGTCGGTGGCCGGGACGCCGCAGAGGCGATAGGCGATGTAGTCGGCGGCGTTGAGCCAGGAGCGGGTGCGGGCGAAGGCGTCGGGCCGGTTCTTTTTGATCCAGAGGACCTTGCACAACCCGAAGATCGGCTGCAGGGGAAGGCCGGTGAGGGCGTAGAGGCGGTCCCTGTCGATTGTGCGTGCGAGCCATTCGACCTGGGGCTGCGTGCGCCGGTCGAACCAGGCGATGGCGTCACAGGTGGGCTGGCCGTGCGCGTCTATGGGAACGCCCGTTTCTGCCATGCTGGCAACGGCGATGCCGGCAATACGACCCGGGTGCTCCAGCCGGTCAATCGCCTGCCGCAGCGCGGTTACGGTGCTCTGCCACAGTTCCTCAGGCTGGTAGTAGGCCCAGGCGGGCCGGGGGTAGTGCGTGGGCGTGCGCACGCTGGCCTGGGCCATGATCTGTCCCGTGGGGTCGAAGACGAGGGCCTTGATGCTGGTGGTGCCAAGGTCAACGCCGATCAGAAGAGGCTCACCGGGCATGGTTTATCCTCGCTTTTGTCATGGGCCGATTTATCTGGTCCGTACCACGGGTTTTGTGGCGTTGATGAGTTCTTCAGGCGTCAACTCTCCATCAAGGTTGTCCCGAAATTCGACATATACCGCACGCAACAGATCCCGTGCCTCATCTGCACGGATGCCAAAACCGAGACTTCCCGGACCAGGAATTCCCGCATTATTAACGGCGACAACCTCACCCCTTTTATTGAAGATCGGACTGCCCGAGGTGCCCCTCGTCGTATCGAAATTATGTTGAACCACTTTATTAACGATTCTACCCCAAATAGAAGCTGATAGCGTTGCTTTATCGTAGGGTCTCAACGCACTGACCTCGCCGATTTTTGAAGTGGGTATGGGACGTGTTGCGGGATTGTAGTTACTATCGATTTCTCCAGGGAATCCCATCGTTGCAATCTCCTGGCCGACTTCCAGTTCCATGGCATCCAGGCTGCTTACCAGGCGGGAAAAGCCTGGCATCTCCTCTGTGGTGAATACAAGTGCGACATCGGCTGCCAAGGTGGAATTACTATAGTTTGGATGCCCAAAGCTGAGGATCTTGTTATTTTCGGCTGCCAGGCGATACGCGTTACGGCCTGTTCCATCCGCAGGAACGGCTACAAAGATTGGTGTGAGGTTGGATCTTAGGATTGAGATTACTTGCAACCCAGTAACAACATGGGCATTTGTACAGATTGCATCAGTCGCAACCGCGAAACCCGTTCCAACGAAAGTCCAGAAATGACCCGGCTCTTCAACGCCTACGCCCAACCAGTAAACATTCCGGCGTTCTTTTGCAAAGATCGTTTGCCAGTCGGTCTCTTCCGGGCGTTCAACATCTGTGTGAACTATGATTGTGTCTCTGATGACTTGCAGGACGGTATCGCGAGCAGATGGGTCGAATGGGGCGCCTGTCTGCCCGAAGTTTTGTGCAAATATAATAAAATCAGCAAAATCCACAACGCCACTGCCGTTTAGATCCGCGGGGTTACGCTGAGCGGACTGAGCAGATATCAGCGTTGCGCCTGCCTCGTCGGCTTCAGCAGGCAGGACATACAGGCCGAACGTCAACGCCAGTAAGAAGTTCCAAACTTTCTTCATGTTCTTAGACCTCTATGTGTTATCCTGATTAATTGCATGAATTGTCCCGGTTAGCTGCTTTATTCGCGAATCAATCATCTCCACCGCCGCATAATGGCTTGTCGAGCCTTTGAGGAAGCGAGTGTGAAGGTGGGGCAGACATTCCTGTCTGCCCTTCACATTGTCCTTCTGCCGCAATGCAGACAGAAGAGAGGCTTGCGCCGCCTTTATAGCGCCAATACTCGTGGTCGCGCAGTCTGGCTTTTGTGGGGTTTTCCGCGATGTAGCCGACGAAGCGCCAATACTGCTTTTCGCTGTGACGCCTATGAGTTTGTTGATTTCTCGGGCAGATGCGCCTTTTATGCCCTGCAGGATCCGCGAAGGGTCATGGCCTCCCAGCGGTTCGATAAGGAGGTGGACATGCGTGGGCCTGATGACGGCTGCGTGAAGCCGGTGTCTCTCGCCGTCGAAACGAAAAAGACACGTCTTGACGGCTTCACGGGCATTGATGTGCGCCAGGGCGCGCGAACCCATGCCGGCATCGAGTTAGGATTCGATCTTTTCATTGAAACGTCGGTTGTATGCTTTCCACTGGGCGTCAGTCCACGGTTCGGGGTGGCGCTTGAGCCACAGCGTACGCGCTGCCTGGAAGGCACGGCGTTTGTCCCTGGGGATCGCGTCAGTTAGATGAAAGGTGATCCAATAGATAGCGCCGTCCCTATTCCAGTGGGGGAGACGGCGGCGCGTCGTAGCGTGCCTGGACACAGGATTCAAAGGTTCCGGTTTGATGGGTATGAGCAGACAGGAATGTCTGCTCCACCTTTTCAAGCGTTTGTTCGAGGTATCGCTTGAGCGCGTTGACCATCTGAGACAAATTGCCTGTGCTTGCTTCCACTTTCCCAAGCAGCAAGGTGTCACTGTCACCTGTCTGCTTGCGGACACCTGCCTGCGCCGCGTTGGGCCTGCCTGCAGCGCAGAGCACTGCGCAGGCAGGCGGCGTTTGAGCAGCGCCCTTCTTTTTCGGCCTTTTTTTTGGTCAAGAAAAAGGCCAGGAGCAAAAGGATGGGATGAAGGGAAGAGGCGGTGATCATTCCACCTCCCCTCCCCTCGCACAAACTAACAGTTTGTGCTACTGCCTGCGTCCCCTGGCCAGACAGTCAGGCCCTATCGAAGGCGGCTTCCACAAGATTCGAGAAAAGGGAGATTTCATCTGCATAACACATTGTAGCAGAGGGGGTTATCAGAATACAGGTATTTTCATATCCCGGTGAAAAATACTGCTTTTCAGATATAACTCCAAACGCTTCAAGAGATACAGGGTGAGTTACACCCAAATGGTATATACTTTAGGGAGAAAGTCAAGCTGAATTGTTTGCTTTAGCGGTTTGGCTGTGTGGTCCATGGTTGAAAGGAGGAGTCAATGGCGAGGTATGTTCTTTTTCATACGGTGGCGTGTCTGACCCGGCAGCAGCTGCAGCGGCTTGCCGAGAACCTGGCGGGGCACCCGGAGGTGCGGCTTCTGCGGATGTGCGCCAGTACGCTGGCTGGGCGGCTGATGGCCGAGTTCGAGGCCCCGGACAGGGAGACGCTGACCGCGTGGCTGGTTGACCGGAATGTGCGGGCCGGTGAGGTTTTCCGGGTTGAACTGGAGTGGCAAGACGGGGCGATGCACCGATATTGACACGATCCGTGAAATTCCATAAGTTTCCGGGAGAATTTTGGGAATGATATGAGGCTCACATATTTGGCTAACGGGTTTAAGGAACAGGGAAAGAAGATTATATCTTTGGACGTGAAGACATCCCTTGATTTAACTGTTTAATTTTATTATATTTAGGGTATGATACGGACTATTACGAAAACGGCTTATCTGAGTAGGGGTGGGCACAGGAACCTAAGCGCTTTGCTATCCCAACTGCGTTATCTGTACAATGAGTCCCTGGCAGAGCGCAAGGAGGCCTGGGAGAAGCATAAGGAGTCTGTGAGCCTCTATGACCAGTGTAAGACCTTAACCAGGCGCCGGGAGGACTCTGAGTGGTCACGGTATCCTGTGCGTGCCCAGCGGTCCGTTCTTCGTAGGTTGGATAGGGCGTATAAGCATTTCTTCAAACGTGGCGGTTATCCCCGTTTTAAGAGTTGGCGTAGGGGTATACGTTCGTTTGAGCTGGATCAAGTGCCCAAGATTGACCATAACGGCAATATGTACTCTGTGGTTATCAAGGGTGTAGGCAGGTTTAAATTCAAGCCCCCCTTGCTGGAGGGTGAGATTAAGCTTTTGCGGGTGGTGAAGTCTCCCCGGAGGGTTAAGGTTCAGTTTGTTGTGGAGTTGCCCGATCCGGGTGTATTGGATATTCGGGAGGCTGTGGGTGTGGATATGGGTATAAAAAGCAGGGTTGTCTTATCTACTGGATACAAGGTGCCTAAGCGTGTGGTGGATCGGGAGGAACTGAAGCGCAAGCAGAGGATATTGAGCAGGTCCGTGAGGGGTTCTAAGGGCAGGGACAAGAAACGTGTGTCTTTGGCTAAGGAGTGGGATAAGGTGCGGGAGCGTGAGCGGGGCGTGTTGCACGAGTTGACTGCTGATTTGGTGAAGCATCACAGTGCTAAATTTGTCGTGGAGGATTTGAAGATACCCAACATGGTGCGTAACAAGCATCTTTCGAGGTCTATCATAGAGCAGCAGTGGGGAGCCTTTGTGGCTTATCTGACCTACAAGGCTGAGAGTGCCGGTGGGTGGGTAAGGAAGGTGGATCCCAGGAACACGACGCAGCAGTGCTCGTCTTGCGGTGCTATGCCTGAGTATTCCATAGGATTGGGAGACAGGTGGTATGATTGTTACTCTTGTAGGTTGTCACTGGATAGGGATGTGAACGCTGCCAGAAATATTCTCTCCAAGGGGTTGTCTCTTGGCTTGGCCGGGACTGTCGCCGAGGTGCAGGGAGACCTGCCTGCAGCGCAGGACGCTGCGCAGGCAGGAGAGAAACACTCAGGGCCTTCAGCAGAAGACCCTACTGCACAGAAAAATATACCTGTTAGCTAGGTATATAAGTCCCCAATTTCGCAGGTCACAGTGTTCACCTGGAAACAGCACGTCTGAGGCTGCGGCCGTTTGAGGAGGGGGATTTTGATCTGGCGGTCCCTTTTTACGGCGATCCCGAATTTCTCAATGCAATGGAGGGGTCACCGCCTGATGGACCCGTGACACGTGAGTATCTCAAACGCGCAGGCAGGGCAATGGCGGAACAGGGGTTCCTGTTTGCCGTCGTGGAAAAGGCAAGCGGACGGACCATCGGCGAGGTCTGTTTGCAGTGGATGAATCTGGAACGCGCAAAGGTTGCGGGTGAGAAGGTGATGCGCTTGCCTGTAGGGATCTGGGATAAGTCGTTGTGGGGCAAGGGGTATGGAAAAGAGGTGGTACGATGTTTGATGGGGTACGCGTTTGAGGAATTGGGAGTTGATCGGTTCTGCCCGGTGGATGTGTCTGCGGACAATGCACGTTCAATGGCGTTGTGGCAGTCGTGCGGCCTGACCGTGTCGAGGGAAGTGGACGGGGGGAAGGTGCTGGATTTCGAGATCACGCGAGCAGATTATGAGCGGGCGACAGTCCGGGGTGGACCGGGATGAGGTGGAGAGGCAGGTGGTTGCGTAGGGTTTCGACGAGTTAAACAAACACCCGAAGGTTGGGGCACAATAAGGAGCGTTCAATGGAAAAGATCGGATTTATCGGCCTGGGCATTATGGGCAAACCGATGGCGAAGAATCTGATGAAGGCAGGGTACGCGCTGACGTTTTATGCGCGGCGGCCGGAGGTGATCGAGGAGATGGAGGCCGAAGGGGCGACAGGAGTGGGATCGCCGAAGGCGGTTGCCGAAGCGACGGATATCGTGGTTACGATTGTGACCGCCGATGCGGAGGTGAGGGAGGTGGTCTCAGGGCCGGAGGGGGTGCTGGAAGGGGCGTGTGAGGGGCAGCTTGTTGTGGATATGAGCACGATCTCCCCGTTGACGATCCAGGAGATCGCCGGGGCAGCGGCAGAGCAGGGGGTGCGCGTGATGGACGCGCCGGTGAGCGGGGGAGATACCGGCGCGATTGCAGGGACGTTGACGATTATCGCCGGGGGAGAGGCGGAGGATTTCGAGCGCTGTCAGGGGATTTTCAAGGCGATGGGGAAGGAGGAGAATATTTTCCACGTGGGGCCGGTAGGGGTGGGGCAGACGGTGAAAATCATCAACCAGCTGATCGGGGGGATCAACATAGCGGCGATTTCCGAGGGGCTGGTGCTGGGGATCAGGGCGGGGGCGGACCCGGAGGTGATGCGGCAGGTGATCGGCGTGAGTTCGGGGAATTCGACCCTGTTTCAGCTCCGGGTGGCGGATTTTCTGCTGAAGGACGCGTTCGCGCCGGGCTTTATGCTGGATCTCATGAAGAAAGATATGGGGATTGCAGTCGACCTGGGCAAGGCGCTGAACGTGCCGGTGCCGATCGGGGCCGCGGCCTACCAGATGTACGCCGCAGCGAGCAGTTTGGGCGAGGGGCAGAGCGATTTTTCAGCGGTCTGCAAGGCGATGGAGCACCTGACGGGAATCCGGATCGGGCGGTCGGCCTGAGACGTAGCGGGCGAAAGGGAAAACTCATGATCCTTTCCCGTATTTCTTCCCGTAGCGCTCCCGCAAAACCGCTTTTTGGACTTTCCCGGTTGCGGTGGTCACCGGGAGTTTGTGGACGATTTCCACATATTTCGGTTTTTTGTAGCCTGCCGCACGGGTGCGGACAAAGTCGATGACTTCATCCGGTGTGATTTCTGCGCCTTCTGTCGGCACGACCGCGGCCAGGACCGATTCTCCCCATTCCGGATCGGGGATGCCGATGACGGTGGCGTCCCGGATTTTTGGATTTTCCCTGAGCAGCCGTTCGATTTCGAGGGGGTAAATATTCTCCCCGCCGCTGATGATGAGGTCTCTGGCCCGGCCGGCAAGGTAGAGGTGGCCGTCCCTGTCGAGGCGGCCCAGGTCCCCGCTGTGGAGCCATCCCCCTTTCAACGTCTCGGCGGTGCTGTCGGGCATGTTCCAGTATGCCTGCATCATGGAGGGGGTGCGGGCGACGACTTCGCCGACCTCTCCAGGCGCGACCGGGCGGCCGTTTTCATCGACCAGACGGATTTCCACGGAGGGCATCGGGCAGCCGACCGATCCGATCTTTGTGTGGTCATCCCGGGTGAGTTTGCAGACGGTGAGGATGCAGCCGGCTTCGGTGAGGCCGTAAGTGACGTAGACGTCGGCGTTGAAGGTCCGGAGGATGTCGTCCAGGAGGTCGGGGGGGAAGGTGTCGGAGGAGCCCAGGCAGCGCTGTACCGAGCGTATGTCCCGTTTCTGCGCCTGCTGGCGGGCGAGCATCCAGCGCCAGACGGTGGGGACGCAGAAGAGGTTGGTGGCGCCGTACTGTTCGGTTGCGGTGAGGATGGCGTCCGGGTCGCCGCCGTCCAGGACGACGAGCGTGGCGCCCGTGAGGAAGTGGGGGAGAACGAGACAGTCCGGGCCGCCGGTGTGGAAGAGCGGGTAGACGCAGACGCCGACGTCGCCGGAGTGCCCGCCGGTGGCAAGGGCCAGGGAGAGGGCGTGGAGGTAGTGGCTTTTGTGGGAGAGGACCGTGCCTTTGGGGAAGCCGGTGGTGCCGGAGGTGTAGAGGATGATGTGGGGGGCGTTCTCGCTCAGGTTCACGGCCGGTTCATCGGGTGAGGCGGCCTGGACAATCTCCTCAAGATCGCGTTCTGCGTTTTCCGGGCGGGTGCCGTAAAAGAGCGTCCACTCAAGCCCGTCCAGTTCGTTCAGGGCCGCGACTTCTGAAAATCGGCCGTCCACGATGAAGGCCGAACTCCCCGATTGCCGGAGGGTGTAGTGGATTTCCCGGGTTTTGTACCAGAAGTTGACCGGGACCATGATCGCCCCGATTTTGGCCAGGGCGAAGTAGATGGCCACATAGGTGTTCGAGTTCCGGCCAAGCACGGCGATGCGGTCGCCCACCTCCACGCCCAGGCCGCGCAGGCCGTTGGCCAGGCGGTTCGTCCGCTCGTTCAGTTCAGCATAGGTGAGGACCTCCTCTCCGAAGATGAGGGCGGCTTTGTCCCGCAGGCCCGGGTGCCCGGCGTTTTTCTGGAGGATGCTCCCTAAAAGTATCTGCTGCATTGTTTATCCCATCAGAAAAAAGGCAGTGCCTGTGTCGCACTGCCTTTTTTGATTGAGATCTGAAAATCGAATTATTTGGCCAGCACGCCTACCTGGTCTGTGATCCGCTTCCAGGTGTCGACTGTGTGGTCGCTGTAGATGATTTTCATGTAGGTGTCTTTTGTGACCGCCAGGGTTATGTTTTCGTAGATCTGCTGCCTGCCGTCGGCATGGATAAAGGTCGTCCGGTTGCCGTCAACGGCGATGCGGCCCTGGAAGGTGGTGTCGGGGGTTGTATAGGTTGGCTGATGGGTCAGGCCGTAGCCCCCGCCAATGCGGAGGCGTTCCTCCCGGGTGAAGGTCTGTTCATTGAGCGTATAGATGGATTCCGTAAGCTGGATCTGGTGTTCCGACGCAGAGAAAGAGGCCGTGACGTGGGCCCTGTGCTGACCGATGGGAAACCATTCGTAAAGACCGGTCACAGCAGGCGGCCGGAGTTCTTTTCCATCCGGGAGTTTCCGGCTTTCCAGACGCCATTTGCCCCTGATGCCAAACTGGTATTTGGTATCGTCGCTGCAGCCCATGGTCAGGAGCAGCATCTGTGCGAACAGAACGGCACATACGAAAGCTCGAGACATCTGCCTTACCCTCCGTGAAAGCCTTTAAACCCGCATTCCACAATCCGCAATCGGGTGTCTCACTCCGGGTCTTCGATGCAGAACCGGCTCACCATCCGGGCGAAGGCGTCCACGCCTTTGTGGAGCTGGTCCCTGGCGATCCATTCATCGGTCTTGTGCGCCTGCTGGATGCTCCCCGGTCCCATCACGACCAGTTCCATCGCCTTTCCGAAGATCATGCCGTCGGTCCCGTAGGCCACGGTTTTCGGCTTGCGCTTTCCGGTGACTTTTAATGCCTCCCGGATGATGCGGGAGGCAGGCGGGGTGTAGAGGGGTTGAAGCTCGTAGCCGACGTTCACCTTAACGCCGTGTTTTTGACCCAGGCGCTCCACTTTTTTCTGAATCGGGTTCCAGTCCTGGTCCGGCATGGGACGTGCGTTGATGGTCGCCCGGCTCTCTCTTGCGGTGACGTTGGAGGCGGTGTCCCCATCGCCCATCACGATATTCCAGGTGCAGTGGGGAGGATCGAACGTGTTGTTCCGGTAAGCCGGGTCGTTCTCAACCCTGTTGATCAATCCAAGCATGTCATTGAGAAAGGGGATCATCAGATGGTTGGCGTTCACGCCCCGCCCGGTGCTGCTGTGGGTCGCCCGTCCCTTTGCCGTGGCTTCGACCTTGAAGGCGCCTTTGTGCGCGTAGACCACGTCCAGAAGGGTGGGTTCGCCGATGATTCCGTAGCGCACCCTGGATGATTTGAGCGTTTTGGAGCGATTCAGCACTGCGCGCGCTCCTCCGCTGGTGGTCTCTTCGTCTGCGGTGACAACGACGTAGACCGGGCGTTTCAGGTCTTTTGCCGAGAAGGCGGCGGCAGTGGCGATCATACAGGCCACCGAGCCTTTCATATCGGCGCTTCCCCTGCCGTAGAGACGGCCGTTCTTCGCGGTCAGTTTGAAGGGGTCGGTGGCCCAGCCGTCTGCGGGCACCACGTCGGAGTGTCCCATCAGGGCCAGCCCGCCGGTGCCCCGGCCTTTTTTTCCCACCAGGCTGACTTTGAGTTCGCCGTTTGCGTCCCGGTAGTCCACGCGTTCCACGGTAAGGCCGGCCTGGCGCATCCGCTTTGCGATCGCTTTTGAGAGCGAGGCGTTGCTGAGCTGGCTGGCCGAGTTGTAGGATACGAATTCCGCGGTTATGTCGATGGCGTCCATTATCCCTCCAGTTCTTGACGGACGATTTTTACACCCTTGACCATGTTCTGAAGCTTTTGAAAGGCCAACCAGCGAGGGAGCTGGAAGAAGCCGCAGTCGGGGGTGATCCACAGCTTCTCGGGAGGCACGTATTTGAGGGTCTCGCGCACCCGCTCGGCCACGTCTTCGGGCGATTCCACGTAGAAAGACTTGATGTCTACGAGGCCTGCGGCTACTTCCCGTTCCCGGGCAATTTCCCTGCAGAGTTCCAGTTCCACCAGTTCCCGGTTGGCGAATTCAAGCGAGATCTGCTGCGCGTTGGACCGCATGATGTCGTTGAGCATCCAGGCGTAGCGCCGCTTTCCCCGGGGGCGGCTGCCCAGGTTGCCGAAGCAGATGTGCAGCCCGATCTTTGCGTTTACGCCTTGCACGGTGTGGTTGAACAGGTCAATCCAGTTTTGGGAACCGCCCGGCACGATCGAAAAAGAGGGCTCGTCGAGCTGGATGAAGTCGGCTCCGGCCGCCACCAGGCCTTTCAGTTCACGGTTTACTACGCCGGCGAATTCGTAGGCCAGTTCGATCCGATCTTTGTAAATCCGGTCGTCTTGCAGCTGGATGTGGATGGTGAGGGTGAGGGGCCCGGGACAGGTGGCTTTCAGGGGACGGTCCGTATGGGCTCTGGCATATTCGAATTCTTCGACGATCCCCAGCCCTTCGGGCACCTGGATGCGTTCGACCGCCCGCCAGCGGGGAACGCTGTCGTAGCCGTACACGCCCGTTTGGCGGAGCGTGGGTCTGGGGGCCAGGCCCTTGAAGCGGCGGTAGAAGCTCTGTACGAAGTACCAGCGGCGCATCTCTCCGTCGGTGATCACGTCGATGCCCGCCCGCTGCTGGTCGAGCATGGCGATGTTGACCGCGTCGTCGAACGTCTCCCGGATATCGGTGGAACCGTAGTTGTTCTGGTCAATCTGCTCCATGGCCGTCCAGAACCAGCCGGGCATGGCATGGCTTCCGATCACGCTTGTACGCAGCAATTGATCGCTCATAGCAAGGCCTTTTCGATGAGAGAGAATATAGCGGTTCCACGCTATGGAGTCAATAAAATGTAGAGGCGTCTTATTCCGGCGCTGGTATAAAAAGCAGTGCTTATCGTGCTTTGTCAAGCAGAAACGGGATGAGAGGTTCCGGATATGTTTCCACGATCAGATGTTTCCGGGCAGGCTCAGGAAGATTGACTTCGCGCTCCCAATTGCGTATCTTCCTATTTGCGCAATGTGTGTAAGCAGCGGGATTTCAGCCCGGCGAGGTCCTCTGAAAGCCCCGGACGATTGACGAGCGGCTGCTGGGTTTTGTGAAGGACAGGTCGGCAGGAGGGGAGAAGCTGTTGGCGCTGATACCGGTCCGCTTTGACCAGGCCTCCGGTGCGGGTGTGAGACACCCGGCACAACCGGAGGTCTTTTTGTGTTCTTTTGGGGCGATTGTAGTACAGAAAAAGGAGGAGACGCATCTATGGCTTTCTCATCTGCCGGTACAACCCATCGGTCCACCGTAACCGGCACCCGGGGCATGGTTGCCAGCGCGCACCCGCTGGCCAGCCTAGCAGGCGCGCGGGTGCTGATGGATGGGGGAAATGCGTTTGACGCTGCCGTGGCGGTGGCTGCGGCGCTGAATGTGGTGGAGCCTTATATGTCCGGGATTGCGGGCGTTGGCTACGCGCTGGTCTACAGCGCCCGGGAGGATAGGGTTCTCGCGCTGGATTACTGCGGGCGGACGCCCCATAGCGCCACGCCGGACGCGTTCGATTCCGAATCGGCCCAGGACGCGGGGAGCCGGTCCTGCTTGGTGCCGGGGGCCTGCGGCGGGTGGCTGGCGCTGCTGGAGCGCTACGGCCGGACCGACAGGGAGACGGCGTTTGCTCCGGCGATTGATCTGGCGGAGAACGGGTTTGCCGTGACGGTCAAAAATGCGGCGTTCATCCAGGCTGCGGTGCCCCGGATGCGGCCCACGGCCAGGCGTGTGGTCCTGAGCCGGGGGCGGTCCCCCCTGCCGGGGGAGGTCCTGGTTCAACAGGAGCTGGGCCGGACCTTCCGCCGTGTGGTGGAAGGGGGCGCAGAGGTGTTCTACAGGGGCGATCTGGCCCGGCAGATGGGTGCGTTTGTCCAGGGGGAAGGGGGCCTGCTTTCAGAGCGGGACCTGGCTGATTTTGAGGTTGAGTGGGTCGATGCGATTTCCACGCCGTATCGGGGGTACGAGGTCTTCTGCCCCCCCCCGCCCAGCGCGGGATTCCAGATTCTGGAGACGCTGAATATGCTGGAGGCCTATCCTCTGGCCCGGATGGGCCACCATTCGGAGGAAGCCCTGCACCTGTTCATCGAGGCGTGCAAACTGGCCAATGCAGACCGGGTGGAGTACGCCGCGGTCGGGTCTCCACCGATGGCCGGACTGCTTTCCAAAGCGTACGCGGAAAAGCGCCGGGCGTTAATCGGGGAGCGGGCCGGCGTGGGCCGGGGGGAGTATTACAGGGCGACCAGGCTGTCCGGAGAGGTCGAGCCGGGGCGGGAAGCGGACTGGATCAACGAGTGTACCACCCACTTCGACGTGGTCGATGCGGAGGGGAACGCGGTGGCGATCACCCAGAGCCTGGGATCGGGGTTCGGGTCGGGAATGATCCTGGGGGAGACCGGGATGTTTCTGAACAATTTCATCAAATGGGGAGACCTGGCGCCCGGCAGCCCCAATTGTATTGCACCGCACATGAAGATCGATATGTGCCTGTCTCCCTGTCAGGTCTTCAGGGAGGGCAGGCTGGTTTCCGCGCTGGGCACGCCCGGGAGCTGGGGCATCCAGCAGACGACGACGCAGTTTCTGACGAATTATCTGGATTATGGGATGAATATTCAAGCGGCGATTGAAGCGCCCAGGTTCCGCTTTGAGCATCCCGGCACGCGGGTGTTCGTGGAGGCCCGGGTGCCGGCCGATGTGCGCGCCGGACTGGAGAGGCGGGGGCACCGGATCGACCTTCTGCCCGACTGGTCGGCAGTGGTGGGCGGGGCGCAGGGGATCACCGTGGATGCAGAGAGCGGAGCGCTGATGGGGGGTGCGGACCCGAGGCGGGACGGGTATGCGATCGGGATGTAGATAAGGTGTCAGGCGGAGAGGGGGATTATGCGGGAATTTGCGAGGGATCGGGAAGAGCCGGATTTTGTTCGGGTGGCGCGTGAGAAGATACAGGCGAGAGATGCGCGCCGGAACAGCAGGCTGGTGATCCTCAACGGCGGGCTGATGTTTACGGCATGGACGTTTACAAGTCCCGACCTGGTGCTGCCCGCGTTTATCCTGAATCTGACGTCCTCCAGCGTGATGATCGGCCTGGCCGGGGCGCTGATGCGCATCGGTTGGGCGTGGCCTCAGGTGTTTACTTCCCGTGTTATTGAGCCGCGGCCGAGGAAAATGCCCATTTTCCTCCTGGCCGGGAGCGTACGGGGCGTCCTGTGGCTTGTGACCGCGCTGCTGACCGTATGGCTGGCAGACCGACATTCGGGGGTTTTTCTGGCCAGTTTTATGGTTCTGTATGCGGTTGCGACGTCTATGATGGGGATTTCCAACGTTCCCTGGATGGATATTGTGGGGAAGGCGGTGCCGGCCACGGACCGGGCGCGCATCTTCGCCCTGCGGCGGCTGCTGGGCGGGGGGCTTGCGATGGGTGCC
This sequence comes from Candidatus Latescibacterota bacterium, assembly GCA_012270675.1. GTDB lineage: Bacteria > Latescibacterota > UBA2968 > UBA2968 > JAAXHW01. Next base: position 16,985 of record JAAXHW010000166.1, read on the forward strand.
GGGGCGTTGATTTCCTATGTGCTGAGCGAAGGAAGCGGGTTGCGGTTTCCGGTCAATTACGGACTGCTGTTCACCCTGTCGGCGCTGGGCACGGGGTTAAGTGTGCTGGTTTTCAGCCGGGTTCGGGAGCCGATCGAGCCGGTGCGAAGAAGGCGGATGCCGCTGTGGGCTTATCTGGCCAGCGGGCTGACCCTGCTCAAAGAGGACGTGAACTACCGGCGCCTCTGCGGGGTGCAGTTCCTCTGGGCCTTCTGTATGATGAGCAGTCCTTTTTACGTTCCGTACGCGATTTCGGAATTTGAGATCGGAACGGCCTACGTGGGGCTGTTCGTCTCGGTGACGCAGTTCAGTTCGGTTCTGTCCAATGCGCTGTGGGCCTACCTGGGACACCGCAAGGGGAATCAGGCGCTTCTGGTTTACGGGTCCTATTTTCTGGGGCTGTCCGTTGCCGTGCCCCTGCTGGCAGGGGCTGTGCCCGACTGGACGGTGGTGCCCTTTGCGGCCTGGGGGGTGCAGACGGCGTTTAACCTCCGCATTGCGTTTTATGCGCTTACGTTTGTCTTTTCGGGTTTTGCGACCAGCGCGATGTTTGCAGGACAGATGAGCTATGTGCTGGATATTGCGCCGGCCAACCGTCGGCCGACCTATACGAGCTTTATGAATATGTTCATGCTGCCCCAGGGGCTGCTGCCGGTGGTGGCCGGGCTGCTGGTTGCATGGATCTCTTATTGGAATATGTTTCTGATTGTACTGATTTTTGCCCCCCTTTCAGTGATGCTGGCCCGGCGGTTGAAGGAGGTGGGAAAAGCACCCTCCGATGAACCCGGATGAACACCGGGAGGGACGGGTGGGCCGTTTGCCGGCTCATCGTTGCGGGATCTGCTGGGCGAGTTCCTCTGCCGGGTACGTGAGGATTTCGGCCAGGGTGGGGTGGTAATGGGGGATGTGGGCCAGGTCTCTGACCGTCCCCTGAAAGTACATGATGGCGATGAGTTCGTGGAAGAGTTCGGAGGCCTCCGGGCCGACGATGTGGCCGCCCAGGATCTCACCGGTTTTGGGGTCGCAGAGGATTTTGACAAATCCGTGCGTTTCGCCTGCGATCATGGATTTCCCGTGATCGTTGAAGGGGTATTTGGCCACCAGATAGTCGATGCGCTGCTGTCGGCACTCTTTTTCAAGGAGGCCCACGGAGGCGACCTGGGGGTCGGTAAAGACCACGGAGGCGCGCAGCCGGTAGTCCATGGTCTTTTTGGGTGTTTCCAAAACGGCGTTGTGGCCTGCGATTTCACCCTGTTGAATGGCGATGTGGACGATTTCGTAGGTGCCCACGCAGTCGCCGACCGCAAAGACGTTTTTCGCGCTGGTGCGCATCTGGTTGTCCACCAGAATCCGGCCGTTTTCAACGTCTACGCCGGCCTTGCTCAGGTTCAGGCTTTTTATATTGGGCACCCTCCCCAGGGCCTGGAAGACGGTTTCGGCAGAGGCCCTGCGCCGCCTGCCGCCCTGGAGGAAGTGGGTGGTGGTGCGGCCGTTCTTTTTTGTGAAGCGGGTGAGCTTTGCGCCGGTGTACACAGCCATGCCCTCTTCACGGAGGCGGGCCTCGACCGGGCGGGCCATATCTTCGTCGCAGGCGCTGTGGATGTGGCTGCTGCGCTGGATGAGGGTCGTGCGGACGCCCAGCCTGCAGAAGAACTGCCCCAGTTCGGTTGCCACCGGACCTGCTCCGAGCACGACCATCGATTTGGGGAGCTTACGGAGGCTGAGGGCTTCGTCGCTGGTGATGTACCCGACTTCATCCAGGCCGGGGATGGGGACATGCCGGGGGACCGATCCGGTGGCGATGATGACGCTTTCGGCCTGGAGGGTATCCGCGCCGACCCGCACCCGGCGCGGGCTTTCAAACCGGGCGCGCCCCCGGATGAGTTTGAAGCGGGGGTTTTTGAGTTGCTGGATGCGGTAGTCGGCAAATTCCTTGACCAGGGCCTTTTTCCGGTCGGCGATGGCGGCCAGGTCCGCTTTCAGCCCGGATGCGGCAAGGCCGAACTCTCCGGCCCGCCTCATCAGCGCCATGATGTCCGAAGAGCGGAGCAGGGCCTTGGAGGGCATACAGCCCCGCAGGATGCAGAGGCCGCCCAGTGGGCCTTTGTCTACGATTGCGACTTTTGCGCCAAGGTCAGCCGCGGTGCGTGCGGCTGCGTACCCGGCGCTTCCTCCTCCAATGACGATGACGTCGAATTTCATAGGTCTGTTCCCCGCGTAAAAGAGAGGGCAAAATAAAGGATGGACGGCAAAACCGGCGCTTTTGCAGCCGCGCGAAG
>JAAXHW010000167.1 GCA_012270675.1 Candidatus Latescibacterota bacterium
GGATTATATCTGGAAGCGGCCCCGGCACCATTCGTCGGTGGTGTCGATTTGCGACGGGGAGAGCGGGGAGATGCCGTCGCTGGTGGCGCTGAAGTGGGCGGAAGATTTCGGAGAGGCCACGTTTACCCGGACGGTTGTGCTGGATTACAACGGGGTGGACTGGACGCGGGATATTGTCTGGGTGAAGGGGAAATACCTGCTGGTTGCGGACTCGCTCAAGCTCCTGAGGGACGCAGATTACGATCTGCGGTGTTTGTGGCGGACGCTTGGGGAGGTGGGGTTAGAGGAGGAGGCTCTGACCGTGGCGCAGGAAGGGGTCTTTTTCAGGATTCGGAATGCGGATGATTCGGATAAGTCCCTGGAGACGGAGGAAGCGCGTGTTGCAGGGCAGGACCCCTATGAAGGGTACGCGTATGCAGACGGTCCGATCCGGATTTTCAAGCAGCGGAAGACGCTTCACGGGCGGGCCGGAGAGGTGGAGCGGTATTTCAACCTGCTGGTGGCAGGGACGGAGGCGGAGGTCGACGCGTGTCGAATGGAGCGGATCGGAGAGGGCATGGTGCGGATAGAAGGTCCGGACGGCCCGGTGGTATTCGGAGTGGGGGAGGATGGGGTGCGGGTGGGCGGATTACGGATGGATGCGCGGGTGGAGAGCGACAAAATCAGGCTTCTGGAAACGGTTGGGTCCGGGTCTCCTTACATACATCGGCGGGCACCCGGGGAGGACCGTTTCGCGCCGAAGGAGGAGCCGGCGCTCAGGGGGGTCTGGGAGGCTTACGCAGAGGGTCCGGTCAAGTGTATGGATGTACGGGGTGAATCGGTCGCGGCGGGAACGGCCGGCGGGCAGGTTGTCCTGCTGGACCGGGACGGGCAGGTTCTGTGGACCCGTGAGACGGGTGCGGAAGTGCGCACGGTGCACCTGGCGGACCTGGGAGAGGGAAAGCTGCTGGCGGGAGGTCGGGACTGTGCGCTGACGCTGTTCGACGCAGCGGGCGAGGTCTGCTGGAAGCGGGCGTTTATCGCGTCCCACAGGCGGGACCAGATCGTGAACGCGGTGAGGACGGCGGACCTGACGGGAGATGCGCAGACGGAGGTCGTGGTCGCCACGGATGGGTGGCTGGTGTGGGCGCTGACGCCGGATGGCGAGGAGGTCTGGCAGCGGCAGATCGAACACCACGCGGCACAGTCTCTGGTGATTGGAGACGTGGAAGGCGACGGAAAGCAGGAGGTCCTGGTGGGTACGGAGTACCACACGTCCAATATGCTGGAGGCCGACGGCAGGGTCCGGTGGACGGTGCGTGGGGGACCCTGTTTTACCGCACTGGCGCTGGCGGACCTGAATGGAGACGGGGTGAAGGAATCGGTCTATGGGGCGATGGACGGAAATGTCTACGTGGTGGATTCGGTCTCCGGAAAAACCCTGTGGAAGGTGAATTTGGGGGACGATGTCCGTTATGGTGTTGTGGTAAAGGGGGACAGGTTTGTGGCGGGGAGCGAGAGCGGGCATGTGGCGCTGTTGAGCGATCAGGGAGAGAAGCGCTGGCGCCGGGACCTGGACGGGGCGGTGACCGGACTGGTCCTGTTTGAGGCCGGTGAGGAGGCGGTGATCGTTGCGGGGACGTCCGAAGGATGGATTATGTTCCTGTCTCTTGAGGGGGAGGTGGTCGGGAGCCACCGGCTGGATGGGGGGGTGACGGTGTTGACCCGCCTGACGCTTGCGGAAGGGTCAGGCCTGCTGGTGGGTACGGATACGGGCGTTGTGACGGCGCTGGTAATTTGAGGAGGATCTGTTTTGACGGCTGCGGATACACCCGACGTTCGGGAACGGATGGCGGTTAAGGAGACGCGTCTGGGCGAGGTGGTCCGGATCGATGTCAACGGGCTTGGCGCCCGGTTGCCTCCGGATGTGGATGCTGAGGATGTGCCCCGGGCCTGGTCCGGCGCGCAGAGTGAGGCGATCTGTGAGACGCTTGCGGAGGTCGCATCCGGGTACGGTGGGGATTTCAACTCGTTCGGCGAGTGGACGGTGATCCACGGGGCGGGGTACGATTTGGCCGATATCCGGGTCAGGCGGCTTGCCCGCTTCGGCGAGGGGTACCGGTCTGCGATTACGACGCTTCCCTGGATTGATCCGGAGAGCCGCTGGAGCGCGCGGGTGCAGGCGACAGCATATATTCCCAGAGCACCCGGGCTGAATTTTGAGCAGGTTGCAGTGCGACCAGAAACGGTTTACGATACGGAGTTTCTGGGACTGGCGCCGGCTGTGATCAGCCGTTTTGGCGGGGCCCGCGTGGTTTACCTGTCCGGCGTTGTGGCATGGACCGATGAGATCGAGTTGCTGTTTACGGACGATCCGCACGCGCAGGTCCGGCGGGTGTTCGAGATGATCGGAGCGGTTTTTGAGGAACTCGGCGGCTCACGGGAAGACGTGGTCCGGCTTCGGCCGTTCACGCTGAATGCCGAGATCGCGGGGATTGTCCGGGAGGAGGCCGAGCGGTTCTGGACGGGCTGTGTGCCGCCCACGATGCTGATTGCCGATGGGGTGGATTTCTGGGGGGAGGACGGGCTGTTTGCGGAGATTCAGGCGATGGGAGTGCTCGGCGATGGGGATCTGGACGTGTCACACGAGCGGCTTCCCCCTCCGAAGGCGGGCCCGGACGACGCCCTGGTTGTGCGGAGGGCCCGGAGTCGGGAGAGGGAGCTCATCCAGGCGGGCGAGATTCGCGGGCGTGTCGGGGCAGGCCCCGGACGAGAGGCCCGCCAGGTGGTCGAGTGTATCAGGGAGGTGATGGCCGGGCAGGGTCTGAGCTCAGCGGACGTGTGTTCGGTTGTCGCATATGCGGGCAATCGGGCCGCTGCAGAGGGCTTCGAGGCGGCGGTCCGGGATATTCTGCCTCCTGAGACGCTGCACCTGGTTCCGGGCCTGCCGATGGGTGAGATGGACGGCCGGCAGCTCAAGGTCGAGTTTACGGCCGAGCGGTTTTTGTGAACCGAAATCGGCGATTATCACGGTACGGGACCGGCTCCCTGTGTTTCCAGAAGGGACCGGATTTCTGTCCCATCGAGCAATCCCACGTCATCCGCTTTTTGAACCGCGCGTGCAGCCGCCGTTCCCGCAGCCTGGCCCATGGCCATTGCCGTTACATTCACACGCGTGGAGCTCGCAGCGCCGGCAGTTGCCGAGTGACATCGTCCTGCCACGATCAGGTTTGAAATTTCCTTCGGCAACAGTGCCCGATAGGGAATGTCATAGGGGTCGGGTTGCACGTGCGCCGCTTCATTCGCCGAACCCAGGGTTGTTTTGTTTGGGTGTACGTCGAGATACCAGCAGCCTGTGGCAATCGCATCGTCGAATGTTCTTCCCCGTGTGATGTCATCTTCCGTGAGAACGATCTGGCCGACCAGTCGGCGGGTTTCTCGAATGCCGATATAGGGGCCACTGCTGATGAAGTAGGCTTCTTTGAATTCGGGTAGATTGTCTTTTAAGATTCGGAATATGGTCCAGGCGTCTTTGCGTCCCTGTATTTCCGCCCGCGTCAGGTCAGCAGCGTCTGTGGCATCGCCCCTGACGCGAACCGCATGGAAATAAGCTTCGTCGTCGGCAAAGGCGAAATTGATACCGGGGCCGTAGAACATGGGCAGATCGCCTTTTTCCTGGGCGCGGATCAGATGTTCCCGCGCACGCACGCCGATCCCCGGCTGGTTGCACCGCACATGGCCGACGCGGAAGTGCATGGTCATTGGCATCAATGGGTCGTTTTTCCGGACCCCGGCACCCGCCCAGGCGGCGATGTCTCCGTCACCTGTTGTGTCGATGACCTGTCTGGCTTCAACCGGCATGAGGCCGTCCTTGTTTGCGATCATGACCCGTTTGATCCGACCGCCCTCCGATTCGACGTGGCAGACCGATGTATGAAAAAGCACCTGCAGGTTTTCGTGCGAAGTCAGAAGGTCGTCCGTCAAGCGCTTGAATTGCTCCACATTTCGGATGCGCGGGTTGTGCGGTCTCAGGTGTGTATCCCCTTTGCGACAGAGGTCCATTGCAATGGCGATTTCGAGCGGGATGCCTCTGACCACGATTTTCCCTGACTCCGCGTGTGCGATGCCGTCAAAGTAAGGCAGCCCCACCGCGGTTACGATGCCGCCTGCAAATGGCGCTCGTTCAACCACCAGGGTCTTTGCGCCACACCTGGCAGCTGCGAGCGCAGCCACCACGCCCGCACTTCCGGCGCCGCAGACGAGCACGTCGAATTTGAGGCTTTCGGGCACCGATCATGCCTCCATTTCCGTTCGACATTTTTGCATCAAACTGCAAAATTGTCTTGATATTTTTGCAGTTCAGTGCATATTTGTCACATCAAATGCGTCGCATGTCCCCACTCAGACCCGGCGGTCTCACCCTTCAACACCCTGCTTCCAGTTCTCATAAAACCGCCTCGCGTAACCCCGAAAAACGTCCAGATAGTCCATCACGGCCTGCTCGAAATCCGGTATCGCATCTGCGCCCAGCGTATCCAGCAAGGCCCTGTGGTAGGCCGGCACCGCATCCCATTCTTTGATGGTTTCCTCCGTAATCTCAATATGAAACTGGGTGGTAATCACGTGTTTGCCCTTGCCCATGGATTGAACCGGGCACAGCTCGGACGTCGCAAGCACTTCCAGACCATGGGGTATGGACTGCACCGCCGAGCTATGCCACTGCAAACAGGGCAACCTGTCGGGAAATCCTCTGTAGAACCCACTTTTCTTACCCGCCCGCGTGAGCGTGATATCCATCACCCCCACCTCGGGCTGCGCGTTCAAACCCACCTTGCCGCCCAGGGCTGCAGCCAGCAACTGGTGCCCCAGGCAGATGCCGACAAAGGGCATTTGCATCTCGTTCACCGCATATCGAATGGCTGCTTTTTCCTCAATCAACCAGGGGTACGCCTCCTCCTGCCACACATCCATGGGCCCGCCCATCACCCATAGCGCGTCATAGGCGTCCAGATTCGGGATGCGCTCACCCGCATCCAGTTCCACAACATCCCATTCAATACCGTCTTCGGCAAAAAACTCACGAAAGAGACCGGGATGTTCAACCTCAAGGTGTTGAAAGACAAGCAGCTTTTTAAGGGTCATATCCACCTCTACGGGTATCCGGGCCCGGGGAAACTACCGTGGAAGGTCAAAATAGTCATCGCGGGGTCTCTTTCGCAAGGCTTTTCGGCAAACGGGTGGAAGTCGAGCGGATGCGGAGAGCAGGAGACCGGGTGATTTTAAGGGTGACCACAATCTTCTGCGTGGGACTGCTGCTGGTCCTGGGGTATACGGCCTGTTCCACGTCTCCGGGGAGGCGAATCTACATCGATTGGGGCTGTGTGCGCTGTCACGGTGCGAGTCTTTCGGGCAGCACGCTGGGTCCGCCTTTGAAGGGCCTCCGGTCTGTCTGGACCCGGGAGGCGCTGGTCCGTTACTTGGAAGACCCACAGGCATACACGCAGAAAGATCCCAGGCTGAAGGCGCTGGCCGCGCGCTACCAGGCGCCGATGCCGAAGTTTATGATGGATGGTGAGACACGGCGGATGCTGGCCGAGTTTCTGCTGGCGCAGTCGGAGTGATTTTTGGGAGAGGGATGATGTTGAAATATACGGAATTCGAGTTCGGCTTCGTCCTGGCCGCAATCGGCATCGCCCTCACCGCCGGGTTTGGCTATGCGGCCGTGCTGGCGGTGATGATCGGGTTTGACCTGTCTATGGGTGCCTGGTGGGCGGCTATGCTTCAGGCCCACGGACACGCGCAGCTTATGGGGTGGACCGGCCTCTTCATCATCGGCGTCAGTCTCTACTTTGTCCCTCGCCTGGCCGGTGTGCCTCTCCGCTTTCCCCGGCTGCTCCCCTGGACCTGTGCTTTTCTTACCCTCGGTATTCTTTTCAGGACGCTCGCACAGCCGCTGCTCCACAGTCACCCCTCAGAAACCGTGCGCCTCGGCCTCCGGTGGATGATGGGGCTCTCCGGGGCTGCAGAGGCCATCGGCGCAGGGTTCTACCTCATTTTGCTGGTGGGAACGCTCCGCAGGGCAGCCCGGCACCGGCCGGCCCTGCGCTCTGTCCGCATCTTCCTGCTGATGGCCGTCTGCGGGTGGGTGTTCTACACTGCGATTGGCAGCACCCTGGTCCTGTCCGCCGCCTGCGAGGGAAGCACCCTCTTACAGATCGCCTGGAACCGCTTTGGGATCGGCCTTTTCCTTGGCCTGGTGCTGCTCCCGGTGGCCATGGCCTTTTCCGTTCGGACGTTCCCCCTCTATCTCCGCCTTCCAGCAGCAGACTGGCCGGTGCAGAGAATCGGCATGGTCTACCTTCTGGCCCTTACCCTGGAGCAGCTGCCAGTCCTGATCGCACTCTTGAACCTTTTTCCGGAACAGGAAGCAACCGGTCGCCTGTTTTCCAGCATCGGAGGCGTCTTCAAAGGGGGAACGCTCCTCTTTTTTATCTGGAAACTCGACATCCTTTTCCGGAGACATCCCCCCTGGACAACCCGGCGCATCGGAGCGCCCGGTCCCGACCGTCGCCCCACCCGGAAAGGACTGCCTGACTACGGGGAATTCGGCCGCTTCGAGTGGCTGCTCTACGCTGCCTACGCCTGGCTGGCCCTGGGCGCCGGACTCGAATGCATCGCCGGCCTGGCCGCCCTGGGCGGGATACCTTCTCCGGCAGACCCGGACGCAATCCGTCATATTTACCTTGCCGGCTTCATTTCCCTCCTGATTTTCGGAATGGCCCCACGCATGGTCCCGGGATTTCTCCACAAACGGCGGGTCGCTTACCCGGCGCTGGTCGCGGTGACCTTCTGGGTCGCCGGAGCAGCCGCGTTCTTCCGGGTGGGGCCGCTGGTCCTGAGCGACCTTATGGACCGTGTGCCCGGCGGCCTGATGGTCTCAACGGTCGCCTTTGGCATTTCAGGGCTTCTGAGCTGGACCGCCGTGGCTGTCCTGGGTTGGAACCTGTGGGCGACCCGGCGGCTGAAGAAAGCTGCTTAAGCAGGTCTTTCCGGCTTTCTCCAGGCCGGTCTCGATGTCGCGCTATTTCGCGTCCGGGACTTTGCAGCAGTCGGGGAGGGCGGCGTAGGCCTCGGGCTCGCATTTGGTGCTGTTGGCATCGTAGCCGGCCCTGGCCACGGCCTGCTCCAGGCTGGTGAGGTCGGTCCGGTCCGACAGGTAAGTGACCGTGGCCAGCTTTTGTTTCAGGTCCACGTTGACCGTTTTTACGCCTTCGGTTTTCTCAAGGGCCTTGGAAATCGTTTTTACGCAGGCCCCACACTGCATCGTGGGCAGCTTGATTTCAGCGACTTTCGCCTCGGTTTTTGTGGCGCAGGAGTTGAGCGCGGAGAGGGAGAGCACCAGCAGCCCTGCGGATACGAGTGAAAAGATGTAGAAACGCATGGCATAACCTCCGTTAAAGTGTGTGAACCCGGTGGATGTCCGCCTTCATGATACATCATTTTGCGTTCGATAACGTATTATTTTTTGTCCGGCGCAGCTCCCATCCCTTCCAGAGGGCATAGATCGCCGGGATGACCATCAGGGTCAGAATCGTGGACGAGATCATTCCGCCCACCATCGGCGCGGCGATGCGCTTCATCACCTCAGACCCGGTGCCGTGGCCCCACATGATGGGGAGCAGCCCGGCCATGATCGTCGTGACGGTCATGATTTTTGGCCGCACCCGTTCCACGGTCCCGATCATGATCGCGTCGTAGAGGTCTTTCGGTCCCATCCGGGCGCCCTTTTCCCGGCGTATCGCCTCGTAGGCGTGGTCCAGGTAGATGAGCATGATCACCCCCGTCTCTGCGGCCACCCCGCCCAATGCGATAAAGCCTACCCCTACGGCCACGCTCATGTTGTAGTCCAGCAGGTACATGAGCCAGATGCCACCCACCAGTGCGAAGGGCAGGGAAAGCATGACGATCAGGCTTTCGACCACATTCCGGAAGTTCAGGAACAGCAGCAGGAAGATGATTCCCAGCGTTACGGGGACGACCACTTTCAACCGCTGCTCAGCCCGCTGCATATACTCGTACTGCCCGCTCCAGATCACGGTGTAGCCAGGCGGCATCTGCACGTGCTCCAGCACCGCCTGCTGCGCCCGTCCCACGTAGGTCCCCACGTCGATGTTCTTGATGTCCACGTAGACCCAGGCATTCAGGCGGGCATTTTCACTCTTGATGCCCGGCGGCCCCTTCCGGATGTGGATGGCCGCAAGCTGTCCGATCGGTACCTGTGCTCCCGTGGGCGTGGGCACCAGCACCCGGCGCAGCGCCGGGAGGTTGTCCCGCAGTTCCCGGCCGTAGCGCAGGTTCACCGGGTATCGCTCCAGTCCCTCCACGGTGTGGGTGATGTTCATGCCGCCTACGGCCGACATGATAATATCCTGCACGTCTCCCACGGTAAGCCCGTAGCGTGCGGCCTCCTCCCGGTGGATTTCGAAGTCCAGGTAGTTCCCGCCGACCACCCGCTCGGCGAACACGCTCAGGGTGCCCGGCAGATTCCGCACCACGTCTTCGATCTGTTTGCCCAACCGCTGTAGTGTTTCCAGATCGTCCCCCACAACTTTGATCCCCACCGGGGTCTTGATGCCGGTTGAGAGCATATCGATCCGGGTTTTGATCGGCATCGTCCAGGCGTTCGTCAGGCCGGGGAACTGGATGGCTTCGTTGAGGGCGTCCACCAGCTTTTCCGGCGTCATCCCCGGCCGCCACTCGCTTTCCGGCCTGAGCATGACCGTGGTCTCGATCATGGACAGAGGGGCCGGGTCCGTGGCCGTTTCCGCCCGCCCGATCTTCCCGAATACGTGGTGTACCTCCGGGAAGGTGCGGATGATCTTGTCGGTCTGCTGCAGGAGTTCCCGGGCCTTTGTGACGGAGATGCCGGGCAGGGTGGTGGGCATGTAGAGCAGGTCGCCTTCGTAGAGGGGGGGCATAAACTCCGAGCCGATCTTCTCCAGGGGAAAAAGCCGGTCTACTTTCACCAGGGCGCGGTGGCTCAGGCTTTGGGGGTGATCGGAAAAGTGGGACAGCACCCTGCTGTTGAACGGAAAGACGGTCACAAACAGCACAAGGCCGGCCAGGACGATGGTGGCGATTTTGTGATGCAGCACCCAGCGGATCGCGGGCCGGTAGATCCGGATCAGCAACCGGTTGATCGGGTTTTTGCGCTCAGGCAGAATCCGGCCCCGGATGAAGAAGCCCATCAGCACCGGCACAATTGTAATCGCCAGGAGCGCGGAGGCGGCCATCGCGTAGGTTTTGGTAAACGCCAGGGGTTTGAACAGCCTGCCCTCCTGCGCCTGCAGCGTGAAGACCGGCAGGAAGGAGAGGGTGATGATCAGCAGGGAGTAGAACAGCGCCGGTCCCACTTCCTTAGAAGCGTCCAGGATGATCTGCCAGTGGTCCTTTTTTCCCGCATCCCGTTCGATGTGTTTGTGCGTGTTTTCGATCATGACGATGGCTGCGTCCACCATCGTTCCAATGGCAATGGCGATGCCGCCTAAGGACATGATGTTCGCGTTGATCCCCTGGTTGTGCATGACCACAAAGGAGATCAGGATGCCCACGGGCAGGATGACGACCGCCACGAAGGCGCTGCGGAAGTGGAGCAGAAAGAGGATGCAGACGAGGGCCACCACCGCGCTCTCTTCGATCAGCTTTACCGTGAGGTTGCGGATCGCCCGCAGGATCAATGCCGACCGATCGTAGGCGGTGCGGATGACCACGCCCTCGGGCAGACCGGGTTTGAGAGACTCGATCTTTTCTTTGACCCGGTCGATCACGGCCAGGGCGTTTTCCCCGTAGCGCATGACCACGATGCCGCCGACGACCTCTCCCTGTCCGTTCCACTCGGCCAGCCCCCGCCGCAGTTCCGGCCCAAGCTGTACGGTGGCGATGTCCCGCACCCGGACCGGCGTCCCACCGGCGTCCACACCCACCGGAATGCTGCGGATGTCGTCCAGGGAGTTGATGTAGCCCAGGCCGCGCACCATAAATTCCGTCTCGCCCATTTCGACCAACCGCCCGCCCACGTCATTGTTGCTGTGCCGGATTGCCGTCCGGATCTTCTGCAGGGGGATGTTGTAGGCCAGCAGCCTGTTCGGGTCCACGGTGACCTGGTACTGTTTCACAAAGCCGCCGATGCTGGCCACCTCCGACACGCCGGGCACACCGGTCAGTTCGTAGCGCAGGTACCAGTCCTGGATTGAGCGGAGTTCGGCCAGGTCGTGTTTCCCGGTGGTGTCCTCCAGGACGTATTCGTAGACCCAGCCCACGCCCGTCGCATCCGGACCGAGGGAGGGAGTGACGCCCCCGGGCAGGCGGCCCGAGACGAAGTTGAGGTACTCCAGCACCCGGCTGCGCGCCCAGTACATATCCGTGCCGTCTTCGAAGATGACGTAGACGAACGACAGCCCGAAAAAGGAGTAACCCCGCACAGCCCTGGCAAAGGGCACCGACAGCATTGCGGTGGTCAACGGATAGGTGATCTGGTCTTCCACCACCTGGGGCGCCTGTCCGGGATATTCGGTAAGGACGATCACCTGCACGTCCGACAGGTCCGGAATCGCGTCTAAGGGGGTGTTCCACATTGCGTAGACCCCCCACCCAACGGCGAACAGCGTTCCAAGGACGATCAGGAAACGGTTACGGAGACTTGCTTCGATGATTCGGTTGAGCATGGCCCAACCCCCTGGTAAATTTTAAAACGGCTTCTTTCTAATGATGATGTTCGGCTTTCGATTGATGCCCACCCATCGTGGCCAGCGCCGCCTTCAGGTGGCTCTCCGAATCGATCAGGAACTGTGCCGACGTCACGATCCGCTCCCCCTCCGCCAGGCCTTTGATGGCCTCGGTGACCCCCTCCGCTTCGACGCCCAGCACGACCTCCCGGGGCAGGAAGCGGCCCTCGCCGAGGTCCAGAATGACCACGTTGCGCTCCCCGGAACGGATCACTGCCTGCGTCGGCACGACGACCGCGTTGCGGGACACGACAGGCTTTATTTTGACATTGGCATACATCTCCGGTTTCAACTTCATCCCGGGGTTGGAGAATGCCATCCGCACCTTCACCGTCCGCGTCTTCGACTCCAGGAAGGGATAAACGTACGTCACCTTTCCCCGGAAGATCTTTCCCGGTTCGTAGGAGAGTTCCACTTCCGCTTTCTGTCCCATCTTGATCCAGGGCAGTTCGTACTCGTAGATGTCGGCATAGACCCAGACCCGGGAGAGGTCGGCGATCCGGTAGAGGTGCTGACCGGCTTCGATGTGTGCCCCATCGAATACGTCTTTGTGGACGACCACGCCCTGCTGCGGGGAGTGGATGGTCATCGTCCGCCTGGCCTGCCGGGTGCGCTCCAGTTCGGCAATCTGTGCTTCGGTGATGTCCCAGTAAAGCAGCCGCTGTCTGGCCGATTTGAGCAGATCAAGCGCCCCTGCGGCAATCTCCCCGGAGGCGCTTTCCACCAGCCGCCGGTTGTAGTCCAGGGCCGTCAGGTATTCCTCCTGGGCAGCCACAAGTTCGGGACTGTAGATCTCCAGAAGCGGCTGTCCTTTTTCTACCATCTGTCCGGTATAGTCCACAAACAATCGTTCCACCCAGCCGGTGACCTTGGTGTTCACATCGGTCATCCGGGTCTCGTCGTAGTCCACGCGCCCCACGGTGCGCACCGTGCGGGCCAGCGGCTGGCGCTTTACCACCGCGGTCTTCACCCCGATGTTGTGCACTGTCCCGGGGTCGATCTTCACGCCCCCTCCGCTTTCCATTTTGCTGTCGTGGGTTTCCGTGTGTGTCTTGTCCGGCACCAGGTCCATCCCGCAGATCGGGCAGCTCCCCGGTCTTTCCGAGACTACGGTCGGGTGCATCGGACATCGGTGGACCGCCGCTTCTGTCGTTTCGTGTCCCGTTCCCTGGTCTCCTCCCATCCAGATCCCTATCGCAAACCCAACGCCCAGGGCCAGGATCACCACCATGCTCTGTCTGGTCTTCATAGAACCATCCTCTTTAAAAAAGCCGCTTGCCAACGACCGCTTCCAATTCTGCCAGTTGTTTTTCGTGCTCTGTCACATGCCGGTAGTAGTCGATTTCGAAATTGAAAAGCGTGACCTGGTTGTTTAACAGGGTCAGAAAGTCGACCTTGTCCACCTGGTAGCCGGCCATCGCGGATTTGAGAGATTGCTCCGCCTGGGGTAAGATGGCGGTCCGGAACAACTCCGCCTCTTCCCTGTGCTGTTCAATCTCCAGGTAGATCGTCTGCACCCGGAAAAGGATGTGTTGCCTGGCCGCCTCGTGCTGCGCTTCGACCATCCGGATGTTGGCCTGCGCCTCAGCTATCTTCTGGCGCTGCTTGCGCCCCCGGTGGATCGGCAGGTTTATTCCCACGCCGAAGGAGAGAAAATCCCTGCCTTTCACCGGGTCTGTGGGCATAAACGCCCGCTGCCGGTAGCCAAAGGTGAAGGTGAAATGCGGCCAGAGCTGCCGGCGGGCAAGCTCTTTTGCCGCTGTCCACTGCTGGATGGTCTGGTCGATCCCTTTCAGCAGATGGCGGTTTTCCAGAGTGGCCTGCCGGATGGCTTCCAGGGGCAGCGTCAGCGGGGTCAGACTGACCTCCTCCGGGGCGCCAACCGGCGCTTGCGGGGGCCGATTGAGCACCAGGTTCAGCTGCGCTTCGGCCGTCCGTCGCATCCGCCTGAGCTTGATTAACCGGTCCATCAACTCCGATAGCGACACCTGGGCTTTCAGCACATCCTGCTGCAGGCCGCGGCCCACCGCGTATTTGGTCTGGGCGATTCGGATGAAGTCCTTCAACAGTGCCTTGTTTTTCTGTGTGATCCGGATCGACCGGTCAAAAAAGGCCAGGCTGAGGTAGGCCTGCTTGACCATGTTCACAATCACGCCTTCCCGGTCCCGATAGGTTTCCCGGGCCGATGCTGCCGCGTGTCTCGCCATCCGCTCTCTGGCTGCCAGCGTGCCCGGGAAGGGGATCTGCTGGCTGAGCATGGCCGATTTCCCCGACATCGGCGTACTGTTGAAGTCGAATGTACCTGTGGGCAGGTTGATTGCGTCGAGCCGAAGCGTCGGATCGTTCCATGCCCCTGCCAGGGGCACCTGCGTCTCAAACGCCTCCCACCGGCTCTTCAGGGCGGTCAGTTCCGGATTGTTCGCAAGCGCTTCGTCAATCAACGCGTTCAGGTTGAGCGCTTCGGCGCGCGCGAAGCTTGTGGTGAAAGCCAGGAGGAAGCTCCCTGCGCGGAGGGCTATTTTGAAACCGTTCACGGTGTAGGATCTCCTCGATGTAAGAGAAAAGGCCTCTGACGGGATGCGTGTCTGCACATCCGAAGATGATCGGAAATAAAATAGGAAAATGGGAAAAACAGGCAGAGAACGCCCTGAACAGGGATGTCCACAGGAGGGAATCAGATGAGGAAAGAGGCGTTGATAATATAGAGCGCGGGAGTAGCGCGTGAGGAGGCGATGCGAGTGGTTTCCGCATGTCGGCCAGGGAGAGGACCGGAAAGGTGGGGAAGGGAGAACCGCACGTCTGTGCAGATCTCAGGACCCGGCAGTTTGGGCGCCGGCGGAAGGTGCATGGGAGGGAGATCGGAGGTGTCGTCCGTCACTTCGCCCGCTTCACCGCAGCAGCAGTCCGGCATCTCCGCCGGGACATGGCAGGTTTGCGCGGCAACCTGCGCCCAGCAGAAACAGTTGACGCCCGCCAGCAGCACGGCCAGGCTCAGGAAGAGGGCGGAATATTTTTTTAGATAAGAGAACATCGCTGAAGAAGCCCTGTTTTTGGAAGAGAACGAGGATATTTAAATGTAACCAGGTATGGGGTACCTGTCAAGGGCTCAGGTTCCGCCATCTCCGGCTGGATTCCGCAACAGGCGGTCGTTGCTCTGCTCGTGGCACACCCTGCCCGCAAAGTCTACTCATCCATCCTCCAGAAGGGTGTCAATCTCGCGGGCGAGGATTGGGAGATAGGTCTCAACCACATCCCACACCAGCCGGTCATCCACGTCAGCGTATTCGTGAATCAGGACGTTGCGGAAGGCGATGATGCGTTGATATTCGCTGATGCGGGCAGCCACTACTTCGTCGACTCCAGCAAGTTGCGTCATGGCCTCGCCAATGATCTCGAACTTGCGCTCTACTGCGGCTCGCAGCATGGCGTCGCGCTGATAATCCGCAAAGGTCTTGCCGGTAACGAATTCATCCAGTAAGCCCGCAGCCTTTTGGATGTCATACAGGTATTTCCGAGCTTCAAGCCGCATAGAGCATTGTCCTGGTCTCGTCAACGCGTTGCCGGAAGAAGGGGTTCTTGATGGCCGAGTCAACGACGAGATCCACAGAGTGTCCAAAGAGCAGTTCCAGAGCCTCCAGTAGCCCGAAGTAGGCGTCGGCGTATTCTCCCGGGGGCAGCGTTTGGAATTCAACCAGGAAGTCCAGGTCGCTTTCGCCCCCAGGGTCGTTGTCGGTGGCAGCCGAGCCGAACAGGTCAAGCCGCAGAACGCGGTAACGGACGCAGAGTTGCTGCAGTTCGCCGACCCGCTTCTCGACAACAGGTATCATCGGACGCTCTTCTGTTGAATGTGTTTACCCTCTCCGCTTCGATCAGGCTTTCCTGATCTGACTCTCAAATATAATCAAGTACAGGACGCATGGAAAGGGCTCAGGTTCCGCTGCTTGTTTTTTTAAGTGCGCCGGGCGGAATGCACGCCTATATTTTAAGCGATACCGAATTCCATTCCTGTGGTGAAAGTCAATCTCCGGAGGTGCGAGATGGATCTGGGACTTGAGGGTAAGGTGGCGCTTGTGACGGGCGCCAGCCAGGGAATCGGCCTGGCCACAGCCGTCGGGCTGGCAAGGGAGGGGTGCGATATTGCCATGTGCGCCCGGCGGGAGGATGTGCTCAGGCGTGCGGCAGCGCAGGTTGAGGCCCTGGGGGTGCGCGCGGCCCCGATCCCGGCGGATGTGCTGCGGCCGGAGGATGCGCGCCGGTTTGTGGAAGCGGCCGCCGCGCAGCTGGGCGGAATCGATATTCTGATCAACAATGTGGGGTTCGGCATCGGCAAAGGACTGGTGGCGTCGTCGGACGAGGACTGGGTGGGAACGTTTGAGTACAATGTGTTTCAGGGGGTGCGGCTGACGCGCCTGGTGGTGCCGCATATGCAGGCGCGAGGGGGCGGGTCGGTGGTGTTTATTTCCTCCATCTCCGGCTGGATTCCACAGCTGAGCGGAACGCCCCAGTACGGGGCGTCGAAGGCGGCGCAGATCTTTATGGCCGAGCCGCTGGCGCTGGAACTGGTTCACGACCGCATCCGGGTAAACGTGGTGTCGCCGGGGTCAATCCTGTTTGAGGGGGGAAGCTGGAACGCCTTTCGACAGAGGGCGCCGGAGAAGTTCGCCGCCTACGAGCGGGACGGCTTCCCGATGGGGCGGCTCGGCACGCCGGAAGAAGTGGCCGATGTGGTTCTGTTCCTGGCCTCGGAGCGGGCGCGGTGGGTCAATGGGGCCAACATCCGGGCGGACGGGCTGGAGCAGCCGGTGCCGGCGAATCGACCGTGGTAGGATATACGGTTTTGGAGGGAGATCCGATGAACAGAGCAGATTCGGTGTCGGCTCTGATGCCCCGCGGCGGGTCGGGATGCCAGTTTGTGGCATACGGAGACTGCTGCATTGGCCCGCCGGAGCCGGGCCGGAACCACGAGCAGCACCTGAGTGCGCTGCACGATGTGATGGGACGGCTGACGCCCGGGCCCGATTTTGTGTGTTTCCTGGGAGATATGATCTGGGGCCTCCAACGCGACCACAGTTCGAGTCCGCACCCGGATGCGCTGCGGGCAGAGTGGGGGTGCGTCCTGGGGGGGGAGATGAAGCCCCTGATGGACATGGGGGTTCCGGTCTACCGCATTGCCGGCAACCACGATACGTTTCATGCTGTGAGTGAGGACGTATGGCGCGAGGTGTTTCCCGAGATTCCGGCCAACGGGCCTCCCGGCCAGGAGGGACTGAGCTATTTTGTGCGCAAGGGCGAGCTTCTGATTGTTGCACTGAATGTGTATGCGACAACACTGGGCGCTCCGTCTACGGTTTACGGCGGCCGGGCGGACCACGGGTGGATGGATCGCGTTTTGACCGAGCATGCGGATGCGGCCCACAAGGTTGTGATGGGACATACGCCGGTTTATCCGGTGAATGGATACACTGCCCGCATCTGGACGATGTCTCCCGAATTTGGAAGACCGTTCTGGGATGTGCTGGCACGCCATCGCGTGACCGCGTATTTGTGCAGCCACGTGATTGCATTCGACGTGCAGGTACACCGGGGTGTACTGCAGATGACCAGCGGCGGTGCCGGCACAAGTTTTGGCCCGGGCGGGTGCATGCCCGCACCAACCGAGTACCACCACCTGGTGCAGATTGCCCTGGACGATCAGGGCCTGCGGTGCCAGACCCTGGATATGGAAGGACACAGGCGCGAGTCGGTCGCGTGGCCTCTGACGTCGGGCACCGCACGCATCTGGCGGTTCAGGGCCGAAGAGGTTGCGCCCTCGCCGGCGCGCGTGCTGCTTGAGGGGCGCTGTGAAGCCGAGCCGTTTCCCCGGGTGCGTATTTCGCTGGACGGCTGGGCACCCCGGCTTACGGTTGCGCTCTACGATCCGCGTGAGCGCTATCCCCGCGTCTGGACAGGCCCTGAGGTACCCATCGATCAGCCCCTGGACGTGACGGTTGCCGTTGATCCGGATATGGGCCCCGGCGGTGTGCTGGCCCGTTTGGGCGATGGGCCTTTCTCGTCGTTGCGGACCGCTGAGGCCACAGGCTACACCGCCGATGGCTGGCCGGACAGGTGGACCGATGGCCATAAGGTCGAGGTTGTTGAACAGGGGAGGGCTTGAGCCCCTGGCCATTCTGTGCTTGACTTTGGATGAATCCAGGCGCATAATCTTCCCTGTGGTTTCAGGAGCCGGACCATCCGGAGCGGCGGAGATTGATGGCGCGTACTGTTGATGTGATCGTTGCCGGCCTGGGCGCAATGGGCAGCGCAACCGTGTACCAGCTTGCAGCGCGGGGAAAGCGTGTACTCGGGTTCGACCGGTTTTGTCCACCCCACGGCCAGGGGTCCTCGCACGGCCACGCGCGGGTGATTCGAGAGGCGTATCCCGCCGGCTCCGGGTATGTGCCGCTGGTGCTGCGCGCCTATGAGCTGTGGTATGAGCTGGAACGGGCTAGTGGCGAGGAGCTGGTTAAGACGTACGGCCACCTGTCGATGCGGCGCTCGGACGATCGGGATGCCAGGGGTATGGTGCAAAGCGCCGGGGCGTTCGACATTCCGATCGAGCGAATTCCGGCGGATGAGATCCGGCGGCGGTACCCGATGTTCCGGCCCGAAGAGGACTGGGAGGGGATCTACGAACCCAGGGCCGGGGCGGTGTTTCCGGAGAAGTGCATCGGGGCGTACCTGAAACTGGCCGAGCAGGCCGGCGCCGTGCTGCGCTGCGACGAATCGGTGCTGGCATGGAACCCGGACGGCGGCGGGGTTCGGGTGACGACTGCGAAGGGAACATTCAGGGCAGACCGGCTGGTGATTACCGCCGGCGCCTGGGTGGACCGGCTGGTTGCCGAGCTGGGGCTTCCGGTCACGATTGAGCGGATGACGATTTTTATGTTCGAGCCGGTCCGCAACGCAGAGTTGTTCACGCCGGATCGATGTCCGAATAATTCGTGGGGGTGCGGACCGGGCCCCTCGTTCTACTGCCAGCCCGATTTTGGCTGCGGCTTCAAAGCGGCGCTGCACCGGGGGCAACCGGGGGTTGATCCGGACGCCCTGGTTCGAAAGACCACAGCCAAAGACGAAGGGGTAATCAGGCCTCTGGTAGAGCGGTACATTCCCGATGCCGCAGGCAGGGTGCTTGAGAGCGTTGTGTGCATGTACACCAACCTGCCCGATTCCCGATGGCTTATCGACCACCATCCAGAGCACCCGCAGGTGATCATCGGCAGCCCCTGTTCGGGGCACGGGTTCAAGTTTTCGGCGGTGATCGGAGAGATGCTGGCCGACATGGCCCTGGGGAGCGCCAGCCGGTTCGATATCGACGTGTTCGGCATCGACCGCCTGCTGCACCCGAAGGCGTGAGGAGGGAATTTTATGTACATCCAGGATCTCATCCAATGGCGTGAGTTTGACGACGCGCATTTGCGTTTTTACAGGGCGATCGGTGTGGATATGATCTGCCTGGATATCCGGGCAATGCACCGGGTGGACCCTTCGATGGATTTGAGGGATGGCCGGGACAGCACCGGGTTTTTGGAAGCTGCGAAGGCAAAGGTGGAATCCCACGGGATGGCGCTGTACAGCCTGTTTATGGCGGGCTGGGACGAGATTACGCTGGGGATGGACGACCGGGATGAGAAGATCGAGGCCTGGTGCCAGATGCTGCGGTGCATCGGGGCGGCCGGGATTCCGGCGCTGGGGTACAATTTCAAGCCGATGGGGAATTTCCGAACCACGTCGGCGATCGGCCGCGGGGGGGCAAAATACAGCACCTTCAATTACCACGAGTTTTCACTCAACCGGCCCGAACCCCACGAGCCTCCGGTCACCGAAGATGAGATGTGGGAGCATATGGACTATTTCCTCAAACGGGTGATTCCGGTGGCCGAGGAATGCGGGGTGCGGATGGCGCTTCATCCGGACGACCCGCCGATTCCCGAGCCGCTGGCGGGGGTGGCGCAGATCGTTTCGTCTCTGGATCAGTACCGGCGGATTTTCGATCTAGCGCCGGGTAAGTCCAATGGCATGCTCTTTTGCCAGGGATGCGTGACGGAGATGGGCGTGGATGTTTATGAGGCCATCCGCGAAATGGCGACGAAGGAGAAGATTGTCTTTGTCCATTTCCGAAACGTCCGGGGGGCGCTGCCCGTTTTTCAGGAGGTGTTCTTGGACGAAGGCGATATCGATATGCGCAGGGCGATGGAGATTTATCGGGATGCGGGGTTTAACGGGCCGTTTATGATGGATCACACGCCGGGGCTGCCGCAGACGGAATGGGCGGGTCAGGCGTTTGCAGTGGGGTATATCAGGGGATTGATACAGGCGGTGTATCGGTGAGACAGGAGGACCGTTATGACCATTCAGGAACACCTTCCCTGGCATCAGATCGACGACGCGCATTTGCGCTTTTTCAAGGCGATCGGGGTCGACTGTGTTTCCGTCCATTCGCCGCCGCCGGAGGTGAAAGACGGACAGGACCGTGCGGATTACTGGAAGGAGATGCGCAGGAGGGTTGCGTCTCACGGGCTGGTGTTGAACAGCATCGGGGGAAGGACCTGGGACGAGATTACGCTTGCATTGCCGGACCGGGACGAGAAGATTGAAGCGATGTGTACCCTGTTGCGCAATGTGGGCGCGGCAGGCGTGCGGGCAATGACGTACAGCTTCAAACCGGCGGGGAATTTTCGGACGGAATCGATCCCGCCGGGCCGGGGCGGCGCCCGGTACAGCACGTTCGATTACGACGCGTTGATGAAAGATCCCCCGTATTACCCGGACAAGGCGATTTCGGAAGAGGCGATCCGGGAGAATCTGGAGTACTACCTGGAGCGCGTGATTCCGGTCGCAGAGGAGAGTGGGGTGCGGATGGCGCTTCACCCGGACGACCCGCCGATTCCCGAGCCGCTGGGAGGGGCCGCACGGATCGTGTCGACCCTGGAGCAGTACCGCCGGATTTTCGATATGGCGCCCAGCGATTCCAACGCGATGCTCTTCTGTCAGGGGTGCGTGGCCGAGATGGGTGTGGATGTATGCGACGCGATCCGGGACATCGGGGGACGGGGCAAGATCGTTGCGGTCCACTTCCGAAATATTCGGGGGACGCCCAAACGTTTTCAGGAGGTGTTTGTGGACGAGGGAGATCAGGATATGTACGAGGCGATGCAGACGTATAAGGAGGTGGGGTTCGAGGGTCCGTTTATGATGGACCACACGCCGGGATTTCCCCAGCAGGAGTCGACGTTCTGGGCGGGCCGTGCGTTTGCGGTGGGCTATATACGAGCGATGATCCAGGCTGTGTACCGGTGAAGGCCGCTGATTCAATTGGTGTAAAGGAGGAATGTGATGACGATTCAGGAGCAGCTTCCGTGGCATCAGATCAACGATGAGAATTTGAGTTTTTTCAAGGCGATCGGGGTGGATTACCTGACGGTGAATGCAGCGCCGCCGGGGATACGGAGTGGTGAGGACCTCACGGACTACTGGAGGGATTTGAAGGGGCTGGCCGAGTCCCACGGGTTGAAGCTGATGAATGTTGCGGCGACCGGCTGGGACGAAATTTCGCTTGCATTGCCGGACCGGGACGAGAAGATCGAGGCCTGGTGTACTATGCTTCGGAACATGGGCGAGGTTGGGATTCCGACGCTGGGATACAATTTCAAGCCGGTGGGGAATTTCCGGACCGAGTCCACGCCGCCGGGCCGGGGGGGCGCCCAGTACAGCACGTTCGATTACGACGTGTTGATGAAAGACCCGCCGTATCACCCGGACAAGGCGATTTCGGAAGAGAAGATCTGGGAGAATCTGCAGTATTTTCTGGAGCGTGTGGTCCCGGTCGCAGAGGAGAATGGGGTGCGGATGGCGCTTCACCCGGACGATCCGCCGATTCCCGAGCCGCTGGGAGGGGCCGCACGGATCGTGTCGACCCTGGAGCAGTACCACCGGACGTTCGATATGGTGCCCAGCGATTCCAACGCGATGCTCTTCTGCCAGGGGTGCGTGGCCGAGATGGGTGTGGATGTATGCGACGCGATCCGGGATATCGGGGGACGGGGCAAGATCGTCTACGTGCATTTTCGGAATATCCGGGGCACCCCGAAAAAGTTCCAGGAGGTGTTTGTGGACGAGGGAGATCAGGATATGTACGAGGCGATGCAGACGTATAAAGAGGTGGGGTTCGAGGGTCCGTTTATGATGGACCACACGCCGGGATTTCCCCAGCAGGAGTCGACGTTCTGGGCGGGCCGTGCGTTTGCGGTGGGCTATATGCGGGCGTTGATTCAGGCAGTGTACCGGTAAAGGGAGGATTGCCATGCCTGAGGCTGGGAAAAAGGCCGGAAAGGCTGCGAAGAATCGGACCAGGCGTAAGCAGAAGGTCCGGGTGGCGTTTGTCGGGGCAGGAGGACGCGCATCCAGCGTGCATTATCCGTCGTTGAAGGATATCCCCGATGCGGAGATTGTGGCGGTTTCGGAGCTGGATGAGGCGCGGTTGAACACCGCTGCGGAACGGTTCGGGGTCAAAGGGCGGTATACGAATTACGTGGAGATGATCGAGAAGGAGAAGCCGGATGCGGTGTATGCGATTATGCCGCCGCAGTTCCTGTACAATATCGCGGCGACGGTGATGGAGATGGGGTGTCACCTGTTTATCGAGAAACCACCGGCGGTGACCACGGAACAGACGCGGCAGATGGCGATTCTGGCCAGAAAGAACAGGGTGCTGACGGGCGTGACGTTCCAGCGGCGGTTTGCGCCGCTGGTGAGGCGGGGAATGGCGCTTTGCAGGAAAAAGGGACCTGTGCACAGCGCGGTGGCGACTTTTTACAAGAACGCGGTTGGAGGCGCGCCCTACTACCAGGGCGCGATGGATATTCTGACATGCGATGCGATTCATGCCGTGGATACGCTGCGCTATTTATGCGGGGGTGAGGTGGAGCGCGTGGCCAGCGACGTGCGGCGGCAGGATGCGGAGCACTGTAATATCCACCTGGCGCTGGTCAAATTCAGTTCGGGGGCAACCGGTGTGCTGCTGACCAACTGGATGACGGGTCGGCGGATGTTCACGGTGGAGATCCATTCGCCGGGGATTTCCGTTTTCGGGGATATCGAAGAGGGGGGGAAGGTGTTCGCGGATGGGCAGACCGGGCCTGTGGAGGTGCTGGATGGGTTTGAGATCAGCGGCAGCAAGAAGGGGTATCGCGCGTTTGGGGAGTACGATATGAACCGGCATTTCATCGATTGTATCCAGAAGGGCAAACAGCCGGACACGAATTTTGAGGATGCCACAAAGACGATGGAACTGGTGGACGCGATTTATCAGTCACAGATTTAACGCGGGAGTCCGGGGAGGCCTGTTATGAAATTCATTATGTTCACAAAGCATCTGGAAGGGCTGGATGTGCCGGGGATTATTGCGGCGTTGAAATCGGTGGGGGTGCAGGGCGCGGACCTCTGCACACGGCCGGGGTATCCCGTGAATCCGGAGAATGTGGAGACGGCGCTGCCGGAAGCGGCCAGACAGTTTGCGGATGAGGGGCTTTCGATTCCGCTGGTGACAACGCCGGGAGATTTTACGACGCCCGATATGGACTATGCCGAGCGACTCTACGCAGCCTGCGGCGAGGCCGGGGTGCAACACATCAAGCTGGGCTACTGGCACTGGAAGCCGGAACAGAACTACTGGGAGGAGGTGGATGTGGTCCGGGGCTATCTGGAGGGGTTCCAGGGGCTGTCCGAAAAGCATGGGGTGCAGACGGTCGTGCACAACCACTCGGGGCTGTCGATGGGGCTGAATTCCAGTTCGGTTATGAATCTGGTGAAGGGGTTCGACCCGAAGCACGTGGGGGTGTTTGCCGATCCGGGTCACCTCTCGATTTGCGGGGAGCCGATTGAGATGGCGCTGAATATCGTGCGGGATTACCTGTCGGTGATGGCGTTCAAAGACCTGGAGCGGCAGCGGGTGGTGCAGGGGGGCAAGACGAGATGGCACACCCGGACGGTCCGGCTGGGGCATGGCTTTGGAGACTGGGCGGCGCTGCTGCGGGCGCTGAAGCAGGTGGATTTTGACGGGCCGGTCAGCTTTCACAGCGAGTACGGCGGCGAGCCGATGGATACGGTGATCGATCTGGCGCGGACCGATGTGCGGTTTTTTAAAGGGTTGCTGGGGGAAGGGTAGGGTTTTGAGGAATTTTTGAAATTTGGCCTTGTGGAAGCCCGGAACGACTTCAAAGCGCCCGCGATTTCCTGCACACTCGTTTGAGTTTAATTGACGGAGGCTTTATATGGAAACTAAATTAGACTTTGAAAGCAATATCTTTACTACAGAAAAAATCAAATTGAGTGACCGCATGGAGAAAATTGTCCGGGGGGGTCGCCACCTGTTCCCACTTCTTCCGAAGGCATTCGAAGGGATCAAGCAAATTGGAGTTATTGGTTGGGGGTCCCAGGGCCACGCACAGGCTCAGAACCTCCGAGATTCGCTGACAGGCTCTTCAATTCGGGTAAAAGTTGGTGTGAGGGAAGGATCCAAATCGATTGAAATGGCTCAGGCGGCCGGATTTACTGAGGAAAGTGGTACTCTCGGAGAGATGTTTGATGTTATTCGTGAGTCAGACCTGGTGATTTTGCTAATTGCGGACTCGGCCCAGGCCGAGCTTTTTCCAATTATATTTAAGGCCATCAAGGCTGGGGCAACGCTGGGACTATCACACGGTTTTTTACCTGGCTACATGAAAACCATCGGCGCAGATTTTCCAAATCATATCAACGTGATCGCTGTCTGTCCTAAAGGTATGGGGCCGTCAGTGCGTGCACTCTACATACAAGGTAAGGAGGTGAATGGAGCCGGTATTAATGCCAGCTTCGCAGTTCACCAGGACGTCAATGGAAAAGCAACCGATTATGCCATCGCCTGGTCTATCGGAATTGGAGCTCCTTATACCTTTCAGACGACGCTCGCGTCAGAGCACCGCTCCGACATTTTTGGTGAGCGTGGCATTCTCCTTGGAGCAGTCCACGGAATCGCAGAAAGCCTGTACCGTTATTACAAAGCTCATGGGGCGAGCCCATTTGATGCCTTTATTGACACTGCAGAGGCGATCACAGGACCGATCTCAAAGAAGATTTCCAAAGAAGGAATTTTGGCCGTGTACAATAGTTTCGATGGTGACGACAAATCAACATTTGAGAAGACTTATTCGGCATCTTATCCAGTAGCAGTTGAGTTACTGACAGAAATTTATGATGAGGTATCTTCAGGCAATGAACTACGCAGTATTGTAGCTGGGGGTAAGCGTCTGGCCTCTCATCCAATGGGTAAGATTGACGGTACCGAGATGTGGAAGGTGGGGGAAAGGGTTCGCCTGGAACGGAATGAGAGCATCCTTTCAGTGCCTCCAGTTACCGCTGGAGTGTACATTGGGGTGATGATGGCCCAGATCGACGTACTCATGGAGAATGGCCATCCTTACTCTGAGATCGCAAATGAATCCGTTATCGAAAGTGTAGATTCTCTCAATCCTTATATGCATGCCCGGGGTGTGGCCTATATGATTGACAATTGTTCTACAACCGCTCGCATAGGTGCAAGAAAGTGGGCACCCAGGTTCGACTATCTATTGATGCAGATGGCATATACGAATATAGATGACAATCAATATATGATAGACACTGAGTTAATCGAGAATTTTAAGAACCATATGATTCATGATGTACTTAGCGTCTGTGGAGAGCTTCGGCCAAGTGTCGATATTTTTGTTGAGTAACTTCAGTACTGATCTTTCGCTCATTTTATGAGCACTATATTGGAATTGGATCACCGGGTAGTCGGATGCCCACCTGCCGGCAGGCAGGACGTCCTTTAAGGCGGGCAAAATTGTGTTCGATGCGGGAGGCGTCTCGATAGACCTTGACCGCTTCAGCTTGCCGGACAGGCAGGGACGATCTTCGGGGGCTTACAGAATGCTGCTGATAGGATCTTCCCGTAAAAATCTTACATGAACCAAATTTTTGAAATTTGGCCTTGTGGAAGCCCGGAACGACCGTGCTTCGGGTAGTCCGGGGAGCTTCGCGATCCTATCCTCAACGTTCATAGCCGTAGCGGCGTATCTCTCGAAAGGCGTTGCAAGATCGAAAAAAGGTCAAGCCCTGTCATTCTCTCCCAAAGCTACCATCTGGCAAATATCACGCGACAGCACTTCAAGCAAGCTGTTCAAGACTATAGGAAGTCTCCGGATTTGCCGGAGGTATCTGACGCATACTGCACAAACGACAGATGTCACTCTCGCGAAGGCGGGAATCCGGGCTATCAGATATGGATTGCCAATACAATCACTTGGAAAGGACAAAAAATTAGCTAACACTTTTCTGTCCTTATCTGATAGACCGGAATGACACCCGTCTTTTTCTGTCAGTCAGTAAACTTACTTGAAAGACCACTGATACACTACCCAAAAAACACTTGACAGCAGGGATAAAGTGGTTATATTTTATGCTGAGTGATTATATTTTTCGTAAAATTAAACACTGTTCATGAGTGAATGGCATTCGCTTAGCGAGGTTTGCAGAGGGCGGCCAGCCCCCTAAACCGGATCTTTCGCTGAGATGCCCCGCGCTTAGCGTAAGGGGATTCACAATTATTTCCAAGTCAAGTAATGAATCTTAAGGGGAAGGTCTGTCATCCATCAATTCCGGTCGCGTCTTAGAGGTCTGAGAGCGTTTGATCGTAGGATATATATAAAAAAATCCCCGTGATCCCAAGTGTTTGGCCACATAGATCACGGGGCGGGGCACCGTGCAGGGGGATTAGCTATGCTATCTCCTTGCACGCGCCTCAATTAGTTGAGGGGTGTGCATAATTCATGAGC
>JAAXHW010000168.1:0-2666 GCA_012270675.1 Candidatus Latescibacterota bacterium
GCCGCGGGGGCTGCTTTTCCGCGAACCGTCCCTGTGGTGGAAACGGGCGTTTGTGCCCTGCGGACCTTTGGGGTGGTGCTGGACGGTGGTGCTGGACGGAAACGCGCGGAAAAGCCCCATCCTTCCCGCAGCGAAGGTGGGGGAGGCGCAGAAGCCGAGCCGGCAGGCGAGGGCTGATGCGGTAGGAAGGCGCCAACCCGCAGCGTGGCGGTCGATACCTGGTGGAAATTCACGGTGGCCACCATTACTCCCCCCTTGAGGGGGAGTCGGCAAGTTAGGGGCGCCAGCCCGCAGGCGCGCCGGTGGGGGGATCACAGAGGCGAGACGAAAGGTTTATCCAATAGATCGCGCCGTCCTTTTTCCAGTGGGGGAGACGGCGGCGCGTCGTGGCGTGCCCGGACACAGAATTCCAGGGTATCGGTTTGATGGGTATGAGCAGACAGGAATGTCTGCTCCACCCTCCAGGACAAATCGCCTGCACGTGCTTCCACTTCCCGAAACAGCAAGGCGTCACTGTCACCTATTTTATGAATTATTCAGGGTAGATAGACTATTTTGACGCGGCTTATTTCCACTTGGGGCGCAATTTCGTTCAAACTCGATCTTAGTTGAAATAGCACAGGCTCCCATCGTTACCCTGGTACGGGAAGTCTCCACGAATCTCGTATTGGGGTAACAAGAAAGGAGCCTGAGCCACCGCTTTTGCGGGTGGTTAGGTTACACGCAATCGGGAAATTCCCGTCCTCTCATCAGAGGATAGTCGGGCTTTTCTTCCGGGGAGCCCGTCCAGCGGGACCTGGCGCTCATGTAATGGGACGCGAGCCCACGCCGTCGGTTGGGTGAGTTGTTGGGGCCGGACCGATGAAGTATCAGGCTGTGGTGAAAAGAGACACTGCCGGCCTGCATCGTAATGGGGACTTCCCTGTTGCGGTCGAAAGCGGAGTCGGGTACGCACATGTCCTTTCGATCGCCGACCATCCAGACCTGGCTGTGCTCGAGCGGTCCACCCCTGTGGCTTCCCGGAATGACCCACATACAGCCGTTCTCCAGGGTAACATCGTCAATCGCGGCCCATGCGCTGACCAGAGCCATCGGTTCTATCGAAAAATACGGGGAGTCCTGGTGATACGTCTTTTCAATGCCTCCGGGAGGCTTCAGAAAAAACTGGTCTCCCATGAGTTTGATATCAGGCCCCAGCAGGCTCTCGACAACATCCAGGATACCGGGGTTGCGGGCATGGTCCAGGAAGACCTGATCGTATTGGGCGCAGTTGTTTAACTTGCGAACGTTGTCCATATGCCGGGTTCGAGCTGCATCGGGTTCGAATTCCAGGTGTTCCTCGGGGAAGTCGGTCCGTCCTTCGACAATATCGACAATCCGGCGGCGGATGGTTTCCAATTCAGGCTGTGACAGAAGGTCCTCCACGATCAGAAAACCATCCTGTTCGTATTGAGCCACCTGCGCTTCGCCAAGCATGGCGTCTCCTTCTTTGTGGGGCCGCCTCAGTGGGCTTCGTCCAGAAGATGAGAGCGCAGGCCGTGGGGAATCGAGGCGGCGTGGATCTGCGGCCGGCCGGGGCGACAGGAGTTGAAGACCACCCATCGGGCGTCGGGCGAGAGATAGGCATGGGCGTGGGCGCTCTGGCCATATTGGGCCATGATTTCCCGGGTTTGCGGCCCGCACGGGCAGATGACGGCGCGGCGGCCGGTTGCGATAGCGCCGACAACGATCTGGCCGGCCCGTATGCGGTCCGCACAGAACAGCCGACCGCATACGGATGCATGCACGTGAGCGAAGCCGTCGTCCTCACAGACCGGGTGCGCCGGTGCACCAGCGCATACCGTCAGCAGATTCCCGGGCCGGTGGGGATCACTGCTCGCCGTCAGGAGCACCTCGTGCGTGTCCGCGATCCACTGTTGATGTCCGGTGCAGCTAGGGGTGTGCGGCGGGCCTACCTGCAAGGGCGCAACCGCCCCGTTGTGCGCGTCCACGGTGAACAGGGTACAGCCCTCCTCGCCCAACCAGGTGACCACGGTCCCGTCGGGCTTGAAGCGGCAGCCGCGATTCTGCTGCACCAGCACGCGGTGGGTGTCGCCCGGATCGATCTGCGTGTGGGGATTCGAGATGAAGGGGTCCTCGCAGATGATCCGCCGCTCGCCCGTGTCGAGGTCGACGAACTCGACGCCGAACATCTGCGGATCGAAGCTCAGCGCGACGCCGTATGCCAGGTAGCGCTCGTCTGCGGAGATGGTCATGCCGGTGTAGGGGCGCACACCGCCGTTGACGGGGACCACGCGGGACTCGCCGGTCGCCATGTCCACGCGCACGAGTTCGCGCGCTACGTCCGTGCCCGGGCGGGCAAAGTAGAGGCCGCCCCGAAGGCTGATTTCCGGATAGGAGTGGCCCACGCCCAGCACGCGCGTCTGCCAGGTGCCGAACTCGCACGCGATGTACTCAGCGGTGAAGTGCCACTGGGTGGGTCCCATGGTCGAGACCTGTCGTTGAAACACGAACCAGCGCGCGTCGGGCGTGCAATAGCTGCGCTCACAGTAGATGTTGTCCTTCAGCTGTTCGTCGTCGGTCACCTGGTGCACGATGCTTCCGTTGTCGAGACGCTCAATGTTCACATTGTCCTCCGCTTCTTAGAAGCTGTCTTAAAATCCCCA
>JAAXHW010000168.1:2717-17039 GCA_012270675.1 Candidatus Latescibacterota bacterium
GGGAACTCACCAGGAATTTTAAAACAGCTTCTTATAATACTCCACGGTGTTGCCCGCCAGGTCCCCGACCCGGTTCACCAGGTCCTGCCGCCGGGTCTCGTCCATCGCTTTGAACGAACGGGCCAGTTGGATTTTTTCCGCCATCTGCTTCCGGTCATCCGGTCCCGTAATCAGCACGCTCACCGGCAGCGACCAGACAAAATGGATCGCTTCGGCCACACTCACCCGGTTTGGGATCAGAGCCGGTTTCACCTCCTGCCCGTCCTTCCGGTCTGTGCCGAAGAACCTGCCGTTCGACAGGGTTTTCATTGCCAGTACGCCGATGTTGCGTTCGGTCAGGGTCGGCAGCACCCGTTCGATGAAGCTTTCATAGGAGGGGTCCAGCAGGTTGACGGGCATCTGGCAGGACTCGAACATATCCGTTTTTTCCAGCACGCGCTCGTGAGCCGAGGGGCTTGTGTGACCCGTGAATCCGATGTAGCGGGCCTTCCCGGATGCCTTTGCCTCCATCGCCACGTCGAATACCCCCTGTTCGATCCGGCGGTCCACATCCCCGGCATCCTGCACCGCATGGACCTGCCACAGGTCCAGATGGTCCGTATTCAGCCGTTTGAGGGATGTTTCCAGGTGTTTCCTGGCCGTCCCGGCGTCTTTGGCCGCGGTTTTGGTCATCAGAAAGACCTCGTCCCTGTATTTGGGCGTGAGAAATTTCCCGTAACGGCGCTCGCTTTCGCCTTTCTGGTAACTCTGGGCCGTGTCGAAAAACCGGACGCCACCCTCCAGCGCGCCCTCGATGACGGCCTGCGCTTCGGTTTCGCTCATCTTCCCACCGATATGCCATCCGCCAATGCCCAGCATGGTGACCTTTTCACCCGTGCGTCCCAGCATCCGCAGGGGCAGCAGCTCTCCCAGACGGTCGCTCTGGCTGCATCCTGATAAAGCAAAAGGCGCTGCGGGCACCATCAGACCTGCTGTTATCCCTGCCAGCGACTTCAAGAATTCACGACGTTCCATCCGTTCCATAGTCCGGTGCTCTTTTTTGTTTGCGATCGCCCCTATCTGAACGCCGCATCCACGGCCAGGGTCTGTTCTTGCCGGGAGACGAGCAGACGGCCGTTTTCGCGCCGGAGGGTGAGACCTTCCGCACCGTGGCCGATGCCGAAGCCCACAGCGCAGGTGAACCTGCCCGGTTGCAGGTCGGTTTCGATTTTGAGGTAGGGGACCTCCAGGCTTTTCGGATTGACGTGGTGGGGTTTCAGGTTGGCGTGTTTTGCCAGGACAAATGCGGTATCTTCAGGCAGGAGGAGCCGGAGGACGATCCGGGCGCTGTTGTTTGAGATGGAGGCGGTGCGGGCCTCGAGGTCACACCCGCCGTCGAAGTGGATGCGGGATTCCATGTGCGTGGGTTCGGTGACTTCGATTTCGTCGAGGACCACGAAGCAGTCGGGACGCAGGTAGAGGTAGTGGCGAACGAAGGTGGTGAGTTTGTCAAGCCCGTAGGCAGGGCCGATGGATGCACGGAGGTAGTCGTGTGTGCCGGTGAATCGGGTTTCTTCGACAGTGCCCAGCAGCCGCCTGTCGCGGGGCTGGCCGATGCCGTCGAAGAGGGGGAGGTTGTGGCCGTGGGTGTCTTTGAAGACGGCTTCGCCGGGGTCTCCGTAGCGGCCGATGCCCAGTTCGCGGATGAGGGTTTCGCCGTGGGTGTGAACAATGTAGTTGCCCACGTCGGCGTGGCCGTGGGGTTCAACGGTGGCGCCGATTTTGAGGGCGAGGACCGTGGCGTTCGGGTGCTGCCAGGAGGAGCGCATGATGCACCAGCCGGCGTCGGGGAAATACCTGGAGGGATGGGGCGGGTCGGGCAGGCGGGGGTGGACGCCGGAGGCGTCCCAGAAGAGTTCCGGGAGGTTGAGGGAGGGCGCGCGGCCCGTGGTGAGCCGGTCGAAATAGCTGGCGGCGGCGTGGTTGTGTTCAACCGCGAATTTGCGGTAGGCCATGCCGCCGGGGAAGCGGGTGCCGCAGTCGGCAAAGTTGACCACACGGTCGGGCGGGAGGTAGCAGTTGATGGGGAAGTCCACAGTGGTGTTGAGCCGGGGGTGGGCGAAGAGGTCAACCGAGCCGCCGGTGAGGCGTTTGAGGGCGTCGGAAAAGGGCATGGAGGTGCTGATGCCGTAGTTCCAGTAGCCGGGGCCTTCTTTCCAGGAGCCGTCGTCTTCGATGGCGTCGAAGAATTTTGTAAGGTGTTGGGCGGATTCCCGGATGATGCCCACCATTTTTTCGCGCGGGGCAATGTCCGTGCGCAGGTGGATGTACCCGGCGTCCAGCATGGCAATTGCGGTGAGGCCCATGTTGGAGACGCAGACCGAGCACCAGTTGCTTTTGTAATTGCTCGCCCAGGCGAACCGATCCATCCCGTCCATACAGAGGCCCAGCCCACGGGCGTAGACCATATATTCCAGTTCTCTGCGCTGGTTTTCCGTGAGGGCGTCGTAGAGCAGGTCGTAGACGGCCGCGAACGTGGCGTTGGTGTGGCTGCTGTCCAGGTCCAGGAGCATGAATTCGTGTACGGGGTGCACCCAGGAGGGCCAGTTCATGATAGAGGTGAGTCCTTCCCAGGTTTTGTCCAGGTAGGCGGGATTGCCGTCGATGAGATAAGCAAAGGCGTAGTCCTGCACCCGGGAGCGGGCCTCGCCCGAGAGGCGGCTGTATTCCTCCCAGATGCCGTTACGGTAGCTCTGCTCGCGCGGAGGCGGAACAGGGAAGGGGCGGTGGAGCTGTTCGTCCAGGTGTCGGCGTTTCTGGCGGTAGACCTCTGCGTGCGACCCGTGCAGGCAGATCTCCCGCACGCGGTGGAGGTCCGATCCGGCGAAGAAGACGTAGGGGTGTGTCAGGTCTTTGGGGATGTGTTGCGCGATGTCGGAGAACGGCATAGCAACCTCCGGTTCAGCGAGACGCAGGCGCAAAAAACTCAGCGTCGCTGCCATCTTCAAAGTAGAGCTGTAAATGTTTGGCGTTCAGCCTGAAAAGCCGCAGCGATTGGCAGAGTCTGTCTGCCGTGCTCTGGTGGGAAGAGGCCCTGGCCCAGCGATTCTTTCTGCTTGTGTGTTCAAATTCCAGATAACTGCCGTCCTCAAAGAAGAGGACCGCATGGTTAAACTCCGCGTTGACGACATAGCGAGCAGTCTGTGCGTGGGCCGTTTTAGCCAGGGTGTCCATTTTTTTTCTGCGGTTTGAGGACCCGTCCCGCAGGCCCCGCAGCCTCACTTCCAGGGATCGCTTCGAATTCCGCTTAAATCTCGTAATCGGGGCCATAGATGTCAAGTTCAAAGCGACAGGTTGCACAACGCTGGTGTATTTTCCCCTGTGCGTACCGCGGATTTTGTTTGACAAGCCAGAAGAATAATTGTATCTTAAAAAGTTACGTAAATGATTATTAGTCAATATGATGAGATAGGCCGTCCAATATTATCGCAGGTGTGGATTGCATACCGTGGCGGAGTACAAGATGGGCGTAGCGGTGCTCGTCCCGGCATTTTGCGCCCCCTCGCAGGACCACATCGGCTTTCGATGTGCCACACCGAAGAGGGCGAGATGAAAATAGGGAACAAACGTTTGTCTGTTGTGGGAGACCGGGTGCTGGTCAAGCAGGAGAGCCTTGAGGAGCGCACGGAGGTGGGGCTGTATCTGCCACAGACGGTCGTTGAGAAGGAGGAGGTACAGGGAGGGCGGGTTGTGTTGATCGGTCCTGGAATTCCGCTTCCTCAGCCACAGGATGTGGACGATGAACCCTGGCGGAATGTGCCCAGCGAACCCCGGTATCTTCCCCTGCAGGCAGAGGTGGGGGATTATGCGCTATTCCTGAAGAAGGCCGCAGTGGAGATCAAGTTTGAAGGGGAAAAGTACCTGATTGTCCCTCATAACTCCATCCTCGTCCTGATTCAGGAAGGGCCGGACGTTTTGGAGGATCTTGAAGACCCGGAAGACCTGGAGGATATTTAGCCTGATTTCAGGCGAGAAAGCGCTTAACCTGACGCAACGAACCGAACGCCAAAAGGATAAGGTATGTCTGAAGAAACCCAGGATATCGCTTTGACCAAGGGTACATTGGTGATGTGTCGGGTGGGGAAAAGGACGAAGGTCGGTCCCTGTCGCATTGTTTTTGTGGGGGCGGACTATGTGGCGGTTGAAGACCCGGATCGGAACCTCTGGCAGATTGATCTGGATCGGGTGGAACGCGCGGATGACCAGCTGAGCCACCTGCTTAACTCACAGGCCTGAAAAAGGCCGGGTGTTCGTTGTTGCAGTGTTTTGCCCTCTTCTGTTTATCGACGTTGACGTATTTGCCTCTGTTTGTCCGCGCCGTGTTCCGTGGGATGCCCGGCGTGTGGAAAAGCCAGGCCGCCACCAGGTTCTTTTGGTGGCGGCTGATTTTCATGCAGGCGGGGGCTTGAATTTCCGCTATTTCTTCGGAAGGAAACCATGCATAAGCGGACCGCGACGGTTGCCGTTATCGCCATCGCGCTTTTGATTTATCCGCCCTGCCTGACCCTGTCTGCCGAGCAGTCTCCGGCGCAGGCAGGTCCGGGTCCCGACTTTAATGGGGATGGTGTTGTGGATTTTAACGATTTTGCGCAGTTTGCAGGCGTGTTCGGTTCAAGCCCAGGTGATGGGACGTATGAAGCGAAGTACGATCTGGATAGCGATGGCATGGTTGGATTTTCAGATTTTGTGATCTTTGCCGGCACCTTCTGCAAAACGGTGGACCGCCTGCCTCGTCGGGGGACAGGCCTGAATGCCCTTGATTTTCCGCTGCGCGCCATCTCCGTCGCGGGGAATTGGGGAGATACCGGTTATGTTGTAGACAAATGGGAAGCCGCCGGGAGGGACGGAGCGCTCATACCTGCGGACTATTTTGAATGGCTGAAGCGCCTGCATGTGAACTGGGTCGGCCTCTCCGTCGCTTTGCATTACGAAGATAGCATGGACAGCACGGTCGAGCGCGTGTACTCATCAGATGTCGCTATTCGTACTTTTTCCGATGAAGCACTCAGACAATTGATCCGGGAGTTTAGAAATCACGGGATTGACGTCTATCTGACCCTCGCATTCGAAGCTGACGCGAAAACAGCCGCACGCCCGGTACGAAGGTGGCAACTCGGAGACCCGGCACCACCGCACACGGGCGGCGTGCCTCCTGACGATCCGGACCTCTTCGGATTGATACTGCCACAATTTTGGCCGTGGCGTCCGGATCACCCGGACCACGCACGTTTTGTCGCCGAGTTCTGGGAAACCTATACGCAACAGGCGGTACATTTCGCCAGAATCGCAGAGGATGAGGGGGTGCGATTGTACTCGTTGGGCACGGAGACGGATCGGCTTTTTCGAACGCGTTCAGGAGGCTATATGACCAATGATTTCGGTCAGGAACTCAGATCAATGGTGGAGCGCGTGCGGGCTGTGTACAGTGGCCTGTTGACCTATGACACGCACTATGACGTATTCACAGCGTCCGACTTCTATGGACCGGGGTCAGGAGCAGGTCATCTATGGAAGGATTTGGATCTCGACATCGTGGGGATCAGTGCGTGGTTTCCACTGACGGACTCGCGTCCGTCAACGGTACTGAGCGTCGAAAGTTTCCAGGCGAGTTACAGGCAGATATTCCAAAACCAGCTTATTCCTCTTGCACACAGAAATCCCGGCCGGCCTATTGTGTTTACCGAATATGGTGCTATGGATGTGGTTGAAACACCCGAAAAACCAGGTGATACATCAGCGCAAAACCGGCGATTCGTATTTATCGATTCGAACGGCAACGGGCTGGATGACGGGCGGGAAACTCAGGCCAATATCTATGAGGCCTTAATCAACACGATGGCTCAGTACCCCGGGATAGTAAATGGTGTCTTCTATTGGGATAATTGGATAACCAGCGGCGAGCTGTGGGGGGGATACTGGGCAGGTCGGCGTACTTATGCTATTCGTGACAAGCCTGCTGAGGAGGTCGTGCGGTCAGCTTACGCGTCCTACATACAAGCGAACCCCTGACACACCATCGAGACCTTATTGGGGCTTTTCACCCGGGTTGGACGAGACCGTTTCGGGTGTAAGGCCACAGGCGTTCAGGGCTTCGGGAATGACCAGACCTCCCGATACGATCAGCTGCATTGCCTCTTCCGTGGTCAGGGGGGTATCCTGCAGTTTTTCCGGGGGAAAGATGACCATCCACCCCGTGGCTGGATTGGGTGAGGTGGGCACAAATACACAGCAGCCCATTTTGCCCTCTGCGTCTAGCTGGACCTCCCCGGTTACAAACCCCAGAATCCAGAGCCCTTCCGAGGGATATTCCGCCAGCACGACCCGCCGGAAGCCTGTCTGTTTATCGGGGGAGGCCAGGGTTTCGATGAACTGCTTCACCGGGCTGTAGATGCTGCCGATGATGGGAAGTTTGCTCAGGAGGGTGTCTCCCTGACCGATCAGGCGCCGGCCAAAGACGTTGCTGGCCAGCAGGCCGGCCAGATAAATGACGACGAGGGTGAGCAGGATGCCCAGGCCGTAGATGTCTTTCTGGGTCTGGAATACCTGCTGGACCAGGGGTTGTGCAAAGCCGTCCAGCCATTGGAAGACCGTCCTCAGCGCCAGGAAGGTGACCACGACAGGTACCAGAACGACAATGCCTGGAATGAGTTTGGTGCGCACCCCCCTCTTCGCCCATCTCCGCGGTCTGGTCCAGAACTTTTTACGCCCGTTTTGCTCCGTTTCCAATTCAGAAGACCTCTCGCCCGTCCGGGCAGTCCATCCCTCCCACGCGATTTCTCTCTCACACCTTCTTCAAGTATACCCGCTTTCAGGGTAAAAATCAAGGCCGTTCAGGGGACAGGCACGGCGTCTTTGGCGGTGAAGGTGTGAGCCATCAGGTCGACCTGTCGCAGGTAGGGTTCTTTCTTTTTGTTGGGGGCAAAAACGCCGACATCGACAAAGAAGAACCGGTTCAGGTCGACATCCACAAAGGCGTAGCTCTTAAAGGGGCCACCCGTCCAGTTGGCCTCATTTTCCCACATGCCCTGCAGGGAGACGGCCAGCTTTCCGGAAAACTCGGACTGAGAGACGTCCACGTTTTCCGCCACGATCCGGTCTCCGTCGAAGAACCGTCGGGTGATTTCATCCCGCTTCTGGATACACCACTCCTCCGTTACCCGGTCGGGGGGGATGCCGTCTTCCCAGTAGACGAAGAGCCACCGGTTGGGACTTTCCTTGGCCAGGACGACAAATCCGCTGTCAGGGTAGGCCTCTATGATCCGGTAACCGAAGGATACGCGAACGCTCCAGCCAAAATCACGCGCCAGCCGGGCCGTGAGTTCCTTTCGTTCTCCGTAACGGTAGATGAGCTGCTTTACCCTTTTGTCTCTGGCCTCTTCAACGGCACGGTAGAGCCGGTCTGCTTCCATTCTGATGTTTTCCACCAGGGCTTCCAGGTCTTTTCCCGTGGCGGTTAACAGGATCTGTTCCGTGGCCCAGACGTCGTCTTTCCAGGAAATGGAAGCGGTACCGGCGCGTACGGCGCTCTGTACGTCCGGACTCAGGAGGGACCGCAGAAACCGGGCGGTGGGGTGGGGCGCATCCAGCGGTGCGGCGACCAGGAGGTTCTTGCGCCTTTTGTGTTCGTGTTGCTCGAAGTAGGTCACGTCCCCGTGCCGGACCCAGAAGATTTTCTCCGGCTGGGGGGTGTAAAGGACCTTTTCGAAGACATCCCGCAAAGGCTGTTCGAGGGTTTGCCAGTCGGAAGAATCGGCCAGGACGACGATTGCCTGGTTGGGGCCCACCGATTCGGGGAGGTGATCCCCGCAGCCGACCCCCAGGAGGGCGCAGGTGACAAGGGCTATGGACCAGGGAACACGGAATAGGGACATAGGATGACGGAAATCCTGCGGCATGCCCCATCCTGCGGACGGGGCATGCTGTGGGTGATGGAGGACCCTTTGGCAAGAACGTGGGACGCCAACGGACAGTTTATGCCAAAATAACCGAATGGATTGAAAAAGACAAGCGCAAACTGGTGCCTGGTCAACGTCCGCCGCGGTGACTACTGGAGGATCTCGAATCGGGAGCCGATGTCGGGGTATTTGGTGATTTCGATGCGCACGGGAAAGGCCTGTTTGAGCGCCTCCACATGGGTGATGACCAGGATTTTTTCGAAGTCGTTGCTGATGGCCTGGATGGCTTCCACGAGGTGGTCCAGGCCCTCTGCGTCCTGGGTGCCGAATCCCTCGTCGATGACCAGGGTGCGCAGCCGCGTGCCGGCCCGGCGGGCCAGGAGCTGGGAGAGGGCGATGCGAACCCCGAAGTCGACCCGGAAAGCCTCGCCTCCGGAGTAGAGTTCGTAGCTGCGCTCTCCGAGTTCGTCGCTGATTTTGACCTCCAGCGTTTCCCGCGTGCCGCCCTTTTTGAGGTCGCGCAGGGATTCCAGGGCAATCTGGGTGCGGTTGTCGGTGAGCCGGGAGAGGATGCGGTTGGCCTCTTCCTCGATTTCGGGGATGGCCTGTTCGATGATGAGCGCCTGGATGCCGTCCTTGCCAAAGGCGGTGAAGAGCTCTGTGTAGATCCGGGTGTTCTTTTCGGCGGTTTTCAGGCGCTCCTGTTCTTCATCAAGGCGTTCTTCCAGATGTTTGCACCGGTCAAGCTGGGTCTGCAGGGTTGCGCGTTCCTGCAGGAGGCGGTCGCGTTCGGGCCGTTTTTCCCGGATGCGGCCCTGGAGTTTCTCCGTTTCCTCCGCCGTGGCCTCGCCGGTTTTGACGGCTGACTCAAGTTCGGTTGTCCGCGCCTTTGCACGGGCGGTCCGGGCCTGGACCTCTTCGCTCCGTTTATCAGCGGCCTCCAGGCGCGCCTGCGCGCCTGCGGCCTCCCGTTCCGCGGCCTGCAGGCGTTCCTGCTGTCCGACAGCCTCCCGAAGGGTTTCCAGGGTTTGTATGACCTGGTGGTGGTGCGTCGAATCGTAGCCGAGGTTGCGGATTTCCGCCTGCGTGGCTTTAAGCGCTTCCTGGTCCTGCCGGGCGTAGCGCTTCTCATCGCGCCAGGTACGGGCCAGGTCCCGTTTTTCCCGAAAGCCCGGCAGGGCGTCCGCTGCCCTTTGCCGGCGTTCCTGGGCGGCATGCATGTGCGCCGCCCGGGTTTCAAAGGCGCTCAATTCCACCATCCGGTCGCGCAGTTCCCGATGGGCCGCAGGGTCGTAGCCGAGCGTTTCCAGCTCTTTTCGCGCTTCTGTCAGCGCACGGGCGTCCGGGTGGGCCGTCTCCAGGTGCTTGGCCTGCGCTTCCAGGGCCGCAATCTGCTGCTGCTGCTCACCCAGAGCGTCGGCGTCGGCGTCGGCACTGCGCAGGGCGGCCTCTGCCTGTGCGGCTTCCCGGGGGGCGCCTGCCAGGGCCACCAGACGGTTCTTCGCTTCCTGGTAGCGCCGTCGGCAGGTTTCCCGTTCGGCCTCCGAGGCCCGGATTTCACCTTCGGTTTGGGCGATTGTGGCTTTCAGGGCCTCTGTGCGTTCGGTCAGTTGTGCGTGCACCCGTGATCGGTGGTGCGGGTGCAGGTCGCTCCCGCAGAGGGGACAGCGCGCATCCTGCGCCTCCTCCAGGCCGGCTTGCCCTTTTTCGGCCTCTTGCAGGTCTTTGGCCAGGCCGGTCAGCCGGTTGCGGGCAGCTTCAATCCGGGCCTTTAACCCCGTACCCTGTTCACGGACCTGGTCTCGCTTTTCTTCCAGTTTCCGGACCGCTTCAAGCTGCCGGCCGGCGGTCTGAACCGCCTCTTGAAGCCGGGGACGCTCCGAGGCGTTTTTTTTAAGCTGGCGCATCCGTTCCTGGTGGGTTTTCAGGGTGACCTGGATTTCCGAGCGTGCCGATTCTACCTGGCGTTCCAGGTCGCGCACCCTTTGCTCCAGCGTTTCCCGCTTTTCTCGCTGGTGTTCCCAGGCCTTCTCCTTTTCCCTTGCCTTCTGCAGGGCCCCGGTTGCGGCTTCGATCTCTTGCCGGTCTTTCAGGAGGTCTTCGGCTTCTTTGATTTCCCGCTCTGCTTCGGTGAGCCGAAGTTGCCATTCGCCCAGGCGGCTCTCGACCTCGTGCCGGGCCTCGGCAATGTTCTTTTCAAGTTCGTTCTGGCCTTTTTCCAGGGTGCGGAGGGTGCGCAGTTTCTGCTGGAGCCGGGCCTCTTCGGCCTGCAGGGCGCGTTGTTGTTCAACCGCGGCGAGGATGTCGTCCCGGCGGTCGAGGACCGCGCGGCAGGCCGCCAGCGCTTCTCGCGCGGCAGAGGCCTGGGTCTCTGCCGCGGCCCGGTCTGCATTGAGCCGGGAGGTCTCTGTCCGAAGGTCGGCCAGTTCCTGTCGGTGGAGGTCCAGCCGGGCCTGTTCTGCCCGGAGGGTTTCCAGGCGGACCTCGGCTTCGGCCAGGTCCGCTTCGAGGGCTTCCAATTGCGTGGAAACGGCTTTGCTCTGTTGCTGGTATGCTTCCTTTTTGTCGATGGCCGCTTCGATTTCGGTCAGGTGCGTCCGGGCCTGTCCGGCTTCGGCTTCGGCATGCTGGGCGTGGGTGCGGGCGAGGGCAGACAGGTCGTCGTAGCGCGACAGGCCCAGGATTTCGCCCAGGATGGTCTTTCGCTCCCGGGCGCTGCGCCGGGTGAATTCGTCTGCCCGTCCCTGGAGGATAAAGGCTGAGTTGATGAACGTGTCGTAGGTCATACGGAGCAGGGCGTTGAGCCGCTCCTGGGTCTTGCGGAGCGATCCGGCTTCCGAGAGGGTTTTGAAATTTCCCTCGCTGAAGGCCTGGAGCTCCAGGCTGGAGGCGTTGCTGCGTCCTGTTTTCCGGTAGCTCCGGGCCACCCTGTAGCGTTCACCTTCGAGGTCAAATTCAAAGGCGACCTGCATTTCGGTCGCGCCGGTGCGGAGGAGGCCCTCGTCGGGTTTGCGCTCCGTTCCGGCCTTTCGGGCCTCTCCCCAGAGGGCCCAGGTGACCGCGTCCAGGAGGGCGGATTTGCCGTGACCGTTTGGGCCGGAGATGCAGGCCACGTGGAAGGCGGTAAAATCGAGGGGGGGCACGCCTTCGCCGTAGCTGAGGAAGTTTCTGAGGGAGAGGGATATCGGTACCATCAGCCGCTTCCCTCCAGGAGTTCCCGCTCCAGACGGGCTGCACAGGCCTGCAGGTCATCTTCGAGGTCTTCCAGTTCGGGGTGGTTCTGGACGTAGGCGTGCAGGGCCTCTTTCAGGCCCATATCTTCGGAGATGTCTGCGCGGCGTATGTGGGCCTGCGCCCTGGGTTTGGGGGCAATACTGGCCACGAGGAAGGCGGCATCGAGGGCCTGTCTGACGGCTTTGAGGTCCACGGTGTCAGCCCGGTTGTCCGCGAGTTCGTAGATGACGCGGACGACCGCGTCGGTGAGGGTGTGGCGTCCGATCTCCTCCAGGATGGCCGTGGTGGGGTCTTCGTCGCTTTTGACCTGGACGGACAGGGTTTTAAACGGGCGCGCCGGGGTGCGCACAAAGCGGTAACGCACCTCTCGTTTGGGGCCGTCTTCGGCGGCCTCTTCCCGGTCGCCGATCGTGACCATGCAGACGCCTTTGTTTTCGGCTTCTTCGCCGAAGTCGATCCGTTCGATGCTGCCGGGATAGACCACGGGGGGGTGTCCACCCGGGTTGAGGTCCTGGAATTTGTGGATGTGTCCCAGGGCGACGTAGTCGAAGGCGGGGTTGGCCAGGGTGCTGGTGAGGAAGACCGGGTCGCGCCCGATGATGGCGGTCTGTTCCGACCCGGAGAGGGTGGCATCCGCGGCGGCCACATGCGCGGCCAGAATGGCGGGATAGCGGGGGTCCACCCGGGCGGCCAGGCCCTCGATGATCCGGGCGCCCAGGTCCTGAAGCACCTCTACGATTTCCTCCTGAGAGAGGTTGCGGTAGGGGGATTTGGCCACCAGCCGGCTGCGGTGGAGCCAGGGCAGGCAGGCCACCTGCACGGGGCCCGATCTGGTTTTTATGGTGAGGAGCTGCTCGTCCGAGACCACATAGACGCCTTCTGTGCGGAGGGTGCCGAAGATGTCCAGGGAAGAGGCTTTTCCAAAGGCGACGGGGCTGTCGTGGTTGCCCGTGACGGTGACGATGGGTATGCCGGCGGCGGCGAGCATCCGGATGAGGGCGGCGAATTCGCGCTGGTGGGTGGGGGTGGGATCGCAGGAGCGGTAGGCATCTCCGGCGAAGATGACCAGGTCCACCTCCTCCCTGAGGGCCTCTTCAAAGGCGAACCGGAGGCTTTTGACGAAGTCCTGCAACCGGGTGTGGAGGCCGGTTGCGGTGTCGAGGCGGCCGTAGTTTTCGATGCCGATGTGGGTATCTGCAAGGTGCAGGAATGTGATTTGCATGGGGAAGTCCGCCGCAAAGACGCAGAGGGCACAGAGAAGAACCGGATGGGAGGCGGAGAGGGATATGGGGGAGAAGAAATCGCTACAGGAGAATGTATACAGAGGGGGTTGCGGTTGTCAAGGGGTTTTGAGACAGTTGTAAGTTTTTTGAGTTGAGATCTGACTTGTCTTTCGCGATGTGGTGAGATACAAATCCGCATCAAACATCTATACGGGCTCGATATAGGTGGATAAGACCTCAGTTCGCGAATGCAGCAGGCATCCTTGTGATAGATAGAGAATATCAGTTGGATTTAGTGAATGGCAGGACGTATCGTGGTGCGCCCCTGCGTCCTCTGCGTTTACACCACCACAGACGACCCGGATATGATGGCCTGCAACTGAATGAGCGCCCTTTCTTCCAAAGACGCGATCTTCAGGAGGCGGCCGTGAAGCTTTTCGAGCGTCTGTTTTAGCGCTTTCTTCTGTGCTTTAAAGCAGAGATTTCGAAACACAATCCATTTTTGCGTA
The DNA here is from genome assembly GCA_012270675.1 of Candidatus Latescibacterota bacterium. Classification (GTDB taxonomy): domain Bacteria; phylum Latescibacterota; class UBA2968; order UBA2968; genus JAAXHW01. Next base: position 15,618 of record JAAXHW010000168.1, read on the forward strand.
ATCGTCCACAGCTGATCGCCCACCTGACTCAGCCCTGGCTCTTTTAGAATGTCCGCGACCAACTTCAGGTATTTGCCGTGCCCATCCCTCTCCATAACGACTGACCTGAGCTGATCATACAACTGCTTGAGATAATGCCGAGATTGATCGGCATTCAGATCCTGCCACCGGGCCAGATCGTCTGAAAGTGTCCGAAGTCCCTGCAGGCCAATGAATATACCGGATTGGGAGGCCTTTGCGTGAAGCATCAGATGGATATTCTGTCGAATCGTCCCCACGGCCTGTTCGGCTCCAGGCGTCCAACGCTGCTCCAAGACCTGAAACTCCATCCACATATACTGCCGTATATGCTCCGACCCCCAGGCCTCTTTAAACCCTGACAGCGGCAGGTCTCCCCGGAACAGTTTGCTTGGAGAGGGATCGACGACGTGCACTGTATCCGTCCCGTCGTCATAACCCGCCAGAATCACCGAATGGTCCGAATGATGCCCCAAACCTGGATAATAGTAAGCCTCCAGGTAGTGGGTATCAGCCAGAGCAGGCACCGGCTTTCCCATGTCAATCTGCGATTTCGCGTGCTCCCAGGCAGTCTCGCCGTCAGGCTCCTGATGCTCTGTTACATGGACGCCGCACCGCTGCATACCCTGGAAAGGGGAGGTAAAATAGGGGGTAACCTCCACATCCCCGTTCCCCTGCCGTTGATACATAAAAAACCACTGCCCGTGAAGGACCAGGGGCGGGGCATATCCATAAAACTGAAGCATCGCGTCCAGAGCGACCGGACCGCAGGGATAGTAATCGTTGTCACAAAACGGCACGTTTGGAATCAACCGCCTCATGTTTCCTCCTTATTTCTGCTTGTACCGGGCCTGTGCAGTGTCATTGCAAAAATGTGCATCCCGGGATTATCCGGGAGTTCAATAGCTGTTAAACATTCGGTCGTATGTATGGATAGTTTCTGCATCCAGATACCATAGTCTACCCCGAGCCGATCTGTATAGACGTGATGGGCGGGGCAGTGATATCCTGAGCACTGAATGGCCACCTGCTCGCCGTATTGCAGGCTGTTGCGTTTGTGCCATCCGCTCAGGCATAGGAAAGCTTCCACCTGATCGCCATCGGCAGTGATAAACCAGACGATATCTTCCAGGTTACCTTCCGCTGATCCGAGCAGGTAGAGGCTGTCGTACCTGTCTTGCGGGACCGGGATATGCTGGCCTTCAGGAGAGATGTTGTTGTTCAGGCCGTCTCCCTTATCCGGAAATCGAAACACGACCCCCTCGCACTCCATAAGCGAATTGGATGCTGGCAGATCCTCCTCCGGATAGGTTTCTCCTACACCGTTAAAATCCCCGTCTGTGCGGTCGGCATCGGAAGAGATAACATCGCTATTGAAGTAGAGGGTCGGACAAAATTTTAATA
>JAAXHW010000169.1 GCA_012270675.1 Candidatus Latescibacterota bacterium
TCCAAAACTAGCACCAAAGGTTATTATACAGAAATTCCAGATTGGCCGACCTTGCCCACAGGATTTACGGGTCTTTATTATACTCACGGACATCTTGATTGGCGATGAAGGCCCTTTCGATAAAGAGAAAGGAGAAGGATATTGGTCTTACAAACAGCAACCACAGCGAGCGTGATAGTCATTTGTCTTCTCGTTGCTTGTTTATGTGGATCAAGCGTCAATGCACGGGAAGGGGCCTATCCCTCAGATCAGCAAATTCAAGCCTGGAAAGATCAGATCTCGGAGGAAAATATAAGTGTGATTTACAGTGTTGCTGATAAGTTGTACGGGCTCCCCCGAGAGCCCTGGTCTGAGCCCTTGCGTGTCATATTGCTTAACCTCATTGAGAGACATACAGCAATTCGGGAAGCCCTTCAGAGAGGGCAGGAGTTAAACTGGGGAGATCCCAAGTTCAAGAAAGTTTGGTTGGGCGAATATGCAGGTAATTTGGTAGAGATGGCCACTTGGCAGGCAGATAGACGCTTCATTCTATTTTTGGGCGAACACATCGGAGGAGGGATGTTAGCAGCCCGAGGTTTGGCGGCTATAGGTGAGCCTGCTTTTGACATGGTCATTCAAAAACTCCGGCGGGATGGATGGTCTTCTCAACAGGGAGCGGCCAAGGCACTGGAGCTGATGTTGAAAGCGGATTTACCCTTTCTGCGAGCAGGCGGAAAGCGAGACCACGCCAGAGAATCTCTGTTGCGGGTGGCGCGGTCCAAGTATGACTTCTCCAGAATGTCATCGATAGATGCTCTGAGATATTTCAATGATAAGGCAGTTTTTGCGCTGCTAGATTCTCTGAGTCAACACGATATGTATACCATAGATGGCCGGTATCCTGTCCGTAAACGGGCGCAAGAAGCCATGCAGTTTATTCGAAGCCAGGGAGATGACAGGCAATGAACGTATCTTCAGGTGCTTTATGACGGAGGCAGCAATGTCTTCAAAACGCACTTGTGTTGCAATGGCTGTCTTGCTGAGCTTTGTTATGGCGCAGCAGGCAGGGGCGGAACTAGGCGCGAAGCTTGTCTATCAAAGACAGGTATTACGAACTTTTTTTACATACCCCTTGCAGGTTTCTTACTATATTTGAGGACCAGAGGGAGATTATGGAAGCTCTCAAAGGGTTGATCAACCGGCTTACGGACCCCAAGATTTTTTTGCCGTTATTCGCTGTTCTCTTCTTTTTGGCGCTCCGTACCCGGTGGGTCTGGACCAACAAGGTCGGGCTTGTTGCATTGATCGGCTCGCTTGTTTTTTTTGTTGTGAGTTTTCAGGACCCGAACTTTCAGGTTATTGTGACCAAGGGAGACAATATCCCGATTGTTATGCTGCTTTATGTGGTGGGATTCTTTGTGTGGTACAGTATGAAGCAGGGATATGAAAACGATGAACGCATGGCGAAAGGCGAAGATCCGATAGAGAAACAGGAGTTCAAGGAGAAAGTGCTGACCTGGCCGCATCTGGTCTATACGGAGTTGATTTGCCTCACGCTGGCGACCGTGTTTTTGCTCCTCTGGTCGATCCTGATCAAAGCCCCCCTGGAAGAGCCGGCCAATCCCGCCAAGACGCCCAACCCTTCCAAGGCCCCCTGGTACTTCCTGGGTTTGCAGGAGATGCTGGTCTATTACGATCCCTGGATTGCGGGGGTCGTGCTGCCCACGCTGGTGATTGTGGGGTTGATGGCCATCCCCTACATGGACCGAAATCCCCGGGGGTCGGGCTATTATACGTTCAAGGAACGGCGTTTTGCAATTACGGTATTCCTGTTCGGGTTTGTTGTGCTCTGGGTGAGCATGATTACCATTGGAACCTTCCTGCGGGGTCCCAACTGGAACATTTTTGGTCCCTACGAATACTGGGACGTGCACAAGCTGGAAGCCCTGGTCAATGTCAACCTCTCCGAGTACATCTACGTCAAGATGCTGGGAACAGGGCTGCCCTCCTTCTGGTTGACCCGCGAGATCTGGGGGTTTTTGCTCGTTGGCCTTTTTTACCTGCTCCCTCCGCCGATTCTTGCCCGAACCGTTTTCAAGGATTTCTACAGGACCATGGGGTTCGCCCGTTACAGCGTGATGGTCTTTCTCTTCCTCACCATGGTCGCCCTCCCCGTTAAGATGCTGCTGCGCTGGGTCTTCAATTTGAAGTATATCGTTGCCATCCCGGAACATTTCTTCAATATTTAACAGGAAAAAACGCTGGAGACGCTTGATGAACAAGCAGCAACAGCAGGGCTTTCGGGACTTTGTCTACAATGTCAATAAGCTGAATATGGTCTTTGCGCTTTCCAGCGTTGCGCTGGTGATTTCCACCATCTGGATGGTCTGGGACGACTACAACCGGGAGTGGAAGGGTCTGCAGCGGGAAGCGATGGCGATGGAACAATACAAGGTCGAGGCGAGTTTGCAGGCGGCGCAGCGGGAGATTGACCAGGACAAGCTGAACAGGATCGAGGCTGAGATTGCCCGGGTTGAGGTGTCTATTCAGATGCAGAAGGCGCGCTATGAGGCGGCCCTTGAGGTGTTGGAAGACCTGAAGGGGGCGTTTTACAAAGCCGATCAGGATGGAAAGTTTCAAAAGGCGGAATACGATGTGATCAAGTATGAGTATGAAGAGGCCGCGCATCGCGGGCACGAGAAAGAGGCCGCCAGGAAGAAGGCTGTCATGGCGCGTATGGACAGTATGATCGGGGTGTTCCGGCTGGTCAGAGAGGAGGTAGAGGCAAAGCAGGCGGCGCAGCAGAAGATCGTAGACGAGGTGGCCGGTCGCAAAGAGGCGTTGGAGAAGCAGAAGGGCGCGCTTTTCCGAAAGGCCGAGCTTCTCCAGCGGAGACTGACCAGCCTGGTGCCCAGTTTTCCCAATGTGTTCCGGAATCTGCCGATGGTCGATTTTATCGATCCGTCGATCGAGGTGCGGCAGATTGTGCTGGGAGATTTGCGCAACGATATCAATTTTATCCAGGTGCCCAAGGTGGACCGGTGCACCACCTGCCATGTGAATATTGATCGGGAGGGGTATGAGATCGATCCGGAGACCGGACGCTTCCGGGATGGGGTGCTCAGAAAATACATCCAGGAGGCCTATCCGGAGGAAGAACGGCCCGGGCGGACCAAGGTATTTGCAACACACCCCAGGCTGGACCTCTACCTGAGCAGCGCGTCGGCCCATCCGATCGACCAGATGGGGTGTACCACCTGCCATCTGGGCCGGGACCGGGGGGTCACCTTTAACAACACGGCGCACACGCCCACCGATGAGGCCGAGGCCAGGCGGTGGAAAAAACAATACGGGTGGAAAAAGATGAAGTACTGGGACCATCCGATGTTTTCAAGCCAGTACGTGGAGGCGTCGTGCGCGCAGTGCCATACGGGGGCGGTGGAGGTTAAGCACGCCAATCGGCTGAACCGGGGGATGCACCTGATCCGAACGACGGGGTGCTTTGGTTGCCACAAGATTGCGATCCCGGGGTTCCAGGACCTGCGGAAGGTGGGGCCGGACCTTCGGAAGATCGCCGGAAAGGTGGAGAGGCGGTGGACGCTCAACTGGGTCAGAGACCCCAGCGGGTTTCGGCCTGCCACCAAGATGCCCAAAATTTTCGATCTGCCCAATGTGAATTCGCCGGAGGACAGGACGCGCAACACGGCTGCGATCAACGCAATTGTGACCTACCTGTTTGAGAGGTCGGAGCGGCCGGTCTATCCCGACCCGCCCGTGAAAGGGGATGTGGCGCGGGGCGAGGCCCTGGTGGCCAAGGTGGGGTGCCGGGGGTGCCACGTGGTGGGCAAAGACGACGATGTGGGACAGGAGTACGGACTGCGCAATTTTGGGCCCAATATCAACGATGTGGGCAGTAAGCTGTCGGCCGGATGGCTCTTCGCGTGGTTGAAGGCCCCGGAGGCCTATTTCCCCGAAACGCTGATGCCCAACCTGCGGCTGACGGACCAGGAGGCGGCCGATATTACGGCGTATCTGTTGACGTTGCGCAACCGGGACTTTGAGAATCGGCGGCCGGCGGAGGTGGACAGGGCCGTGCGGGACCAGCTCGTGCTGGGCTATCTGCAAGGTCGGCTGCCTGTGGCCCAGGCCAGGGAAAGGCTGGATGCGATGTCTGACCTGCAGCGGGACCTCTGGCTGGGGGAGAAGATTATTGCGCGGCAGGGGTGTTTTGGCTGCCATCACATTTCCGGATTTGAGGACGCCACGCCGGTTGGGACGGAGTTGACGGAGGAGGGGAGCAAGGATGTGGACAAGCTGGATTTTGGGCTCCTCGCGCTCAAGCTGGGAAAGAGTACCGATACTGTTCACGAATCGAAAAAGATTCCCTATACCCGCCACGATTGGCTCTTTACCAAGCTGAAGACGCCAAGGGTTTTCGACGAGGGGAAGGTGAAGACCTTCGACGAGAAGCTGCGGATGCCGTTCTTCGGATTCAGCGATGAGGACGCGCATGCGGTGACGACGGCGCTGCTGAGCTTTTCCAAGTCGTTTGTCTTCCCGACCGCCAAGAAGCAGCCTGCGCCCGAGGAGATTGAGATTGAGAAGGGGCGGTGGCTGGTTTACCAGCACAACTGTAAAGGGTGTCACGTGATCGAGGGGGAGGGCAGGGCCATCGAAGACGTGCTGGTGAAGGCCTATGCGGAGGAAGGTGTGTCGGAGGCGGAGGCGGTCGGGTTTACGCCGCCGGTGCTCAACGGCCAGGGGAAGAAGGTGCAGCCGGACTGGTTCTTCAGCTTCCTGAAGGCGCCGATTCCGATCCGGCCCTGGCTGGAGGTACGGATGCCGACTTTCGGGTTTGAAGATCAGCACGCGATTGACATCGTCACGTATTTCTCCCGGCTGGACAAGCAGCAGTTCCCCTACCATACGTTTGCAGAAAAGCGTCTGTCCCCAGGAGAGATGCGGGGCGCGGATGCGCTGTTCAGCGCAGAGGTTTACAACTGTTTTACCTGCCACCAGCAGGGCGATATCAAGCCGAAGGGGGATCCGGCAAGCTGGGCGCCCGACCTGGCGATGGCCCGGCAGCGCCTGATGCCGGAGTGGATCAGGGACTGGCTGTGGGATCCGCAGAAGATCCAGCCGGGGACCAAGATGCCGACGTTTTTCGGGGACGAGATGACGTATCTTCCGGAAGAGGTAGGCGGCATCAAGCTGGCCAGGTATTTAACGCTTCCCGAAGGTGTTGAACCGGAAGGCGGCGGGATCGAACTGCCGACCCGGTACGTGATTGAGGTGCTGACGGATTATATGATCTACGGTCTGCACCAGGAGAAACGGTTGAGCCGGCGGTAGGTGCGGCTGGAATTTTTCGATTCATCCTATTCCCAATAAGGAGATGATTCATGACTCTGCGGAGGTTGTGTTCATCGTTTCTGGCTTTTTGTTTCTTCTGTTTTGTTGCGGCCGAGGCGATGGCAGGGGCTACGGTTGCGGGCACGGTGAAACTGGAGTTGCCCGGGGGGAAAAAGCCCGGGCGCAAGAAGCTCCAGATGGCTGCCGACCCGGTTTGTGCGGGCAAACACACCGGGGCCCCCGCGCTCAGTGAGGTGGTGGTGGTGGATGACGACGGGGCATTGCACAATGTGTTTGTGCATGTCAAGATGGGACTGGAGGGCAAGAAATTTGACGTGCCGACAGAGCCGGTTGTTCTGGACCAGAACGGATGTATTTACAAGCCCCACGTGTTCGGCGTCCGGGCCGGCCAACCGATCAGGATTTTGAACAACGACGGCACCCTGCACAATATCCATCCCAAGCCGAAGATCAATACCGAGTTCAACCAGGCCATGCCGAAGTTCAGGAAGCAGATGACCAAGACCTTCGACAAGGCGGAGGTCATGATCCCGGTCAAGTGCGATGTGCATCCCTGGATGCAGGCATACATCGGGGTGATGGACCATCCCTTCTTCAATGTGACCGGCGATGGCGGGACGTTTGCGTTGAAGGATCTGCCTGCCGGGACGTACACCATTGAGGCCTGGCACGAGAGACTGGGGTCTCAGACTCGGCAGGTGACGGTAAAGGATGGGGAGTCTGCGGCGGTTGATTTCACGTTCCAGATACCCGGAAAAAAGAAGAAGCCCTGAGCAGGTACTGGTGCCTATAACGCGGGAGGGCTGCTTATTATGAAAGAAAAGGTTTACGGATACTGGCTTCCGATGGATGTCTCGACGCATGGACACGTTGTGGATTTCCTGATCAACTGGCTGCACTGGTTTATGATTGCGCTGTTTGTGGGCTGGGGGGTTTATTTTTTTTATTGTTTGATCCGTTTTCGGCAGGGGGCCAACCCGAGGGCCACCTATGAAAATGTCAAAGGAACGACCTCCAAGTACGTGGAAATCGGCGTTGTGGTTGTGGAAGCGGTTCTTTTGATCGGGATTTCCATACCTGCCTGGTCGGCATTCAAGCACGATTTTCCGTCCGATGCGGATGCTTTTGTGGTGCGGGTGGTGCCTGAACAGTTTGCGTGGAACATCCACTATCCGGGAAAGGATGGGGTCTACGGGCGGACCGCCCCCGGGTTTGTAAGCAGCGACAACCTGCTGGGCCTGGACCCGAACGATCCCAATGCGGCGGACGATATCAATTCTATCAATAACCTGCATATTCCTGTGAACAGACCGGTCATCATCCGCCTTTCCTCCAAGGACGTGATCCACAGTTTCAAGGTCCCGGTGCTGCGCCTGACCCAGGACGCGATCCCGGGAACGGAAATCCGGTTCTGGTTTGAGGCCACCAGGACGGGCACGTTCGACCTGGCCTGCGCGCAGCTTTGCGGGTTGGGCCATTACCGGATGCGGGGGCAGGTGCACATCCAGACCCCCGAAGCGCTCGAGGCCTGGCTGAATGAGCAGCAGGTCGAAGCAGAGGAAGACGAATTTTCATTCTGAGGAGTTTCCTATGGGTGAACACGTTGAGCGGGAAAAACAGATGGACGAGGCGCACGCGCACGACGGGGCGCACGCTCACGAGCAACCGGGGTTCTGGCAGCAGTACGTTTTTTCCACCGATCACAAGGTGATCGGCATCCAGTATGCCCTCACCGCGCTGGTCTTTCTTTTTTTCGGGTTCTGCCTGGTGATGATGATGCGGTGGCAACTCGCCTATCCGGGCCAGGCGCTGCCGTTGATCGGTGCGCTTTTCAGTGAATCCACCATGCCGGAAGGGGTGATGTTGCCGGAGTTCTACAACCAGCTTGGGGCGATGCACGGGACCATTATGGTCTTTATGGGGGTTGTCCCCCTGGCGGTGGGCGGGTTTGGAAACTACGTGCTGCCGCTTCAGATCGGCGCCCCGGATATGGCGTTTCCCAAGCTCAATATGGCCAGCTACTGGGCCTTTGTGGTGGGTGGAATCGTGATGATCGTCAGCTTTTTCGTGCCCGAAGGCGCGGCCCAGTCGGGGTGGACGTCGTACACGCCGCTTGCCAATATTGCGCCGATGGGGCAGACCATGTGGCTCTGGGGGATGATCTTTCTGATTACTTCCTCGCTGCTGGGTTCTCTGAATTTTATTGTGACAACGGTCCAGATGAGGGCTGAGGGACTGTCCTTTTTCAGACTGCCGTTTTTCGTCTGGGCGCAGTTTGTGACGGCCTTCCTGCTGCTGCTGGCGTTTCCACCCTTAGAGGCCGCCGGTGTGCTTCAGCTGATGGACCGGCTGGCGGGAACCAGTTTCTTCCTGCCCAGCGGGCTGGTGATTACGGGTCAGCCGCTGGAGGTGAGCGGCGGGGGCAACCCTTTGCTCTGGCAGCACCTCTTCTGGTTTTTGGCGCACCCGGAGGTCTACGTGCTGATTCTGCCGGCGATGGGCATTGTGACCGAGGTCCTCTGCAACAATACCCGCAGGCCGCTGTGGGGCTACCGGACGATGGTCTATTCGCTGATCTTCCTGGGGTTCATGTCCTTCATCGTGTGGGCGCATCACATGTTTATGACGGGGATGGGGACCGTGATGAGCAACTTTTTCCAGGCCACCACGATGATTATTTCGATCCCTTCGGTGATTATTCTGACCGCGCTGGCCCTCAGTTTATATGGGGCGTCCATGCGGTTTACGGTGCCGATGCTTTTTGCCCTGGCGTTTATTCCGATGTTTGCCATCGGCGGGCTGACCGGGTTGCCCCTGGGGCTGACCACGTCGGATTTGCACCTGCACGATACCTATTATGTGATCAGTCACTTTCACTATGTGGTGGCGCCGGGCACGATTTTTGCTCTGTTTGCGGGGATCTACTACTGGTACCCGAAAATTACGGGACGGATGATGAATAAAACGCTGGGCAAGCTCCACTTCTGGTTTTCCCTGATCTTTATGAACGCAGTCTTCTTTCCGATGCTCTTCGTGGGAATGGCCGGGGTCTCCAGGCGGCTTTACGACCAGACGCAGTACGCCTACGGGGAGCAGGTTCAGGGGCTCACGGTGATGAGTTCCTGGTCGGCCTGGCTGCTGGGGCTGGCGCAGATCTTTTTCATTGTCAATTTTATCTGGAGCCTGAAGAAGGGTGAGAAGGTGACCTCGGACAACCCGTGGGAGGCCACGACCCTGGAGTGGACGACGCCCACGCCGCCGCCGCACGGGAACTTTCTTGAAATACCAAAAGTTTACCGTGGGCCCTATGAGTACAGCGTGCCCGGGAGTCCAACGGATTTCTCACCGCAATATGTGCCGGAGGAAGGGGCTGCGGCCGAGCCGGCACCCATAGACTGACCCCCTCCCTTTTCCCATCCGCATTCCGCAAAGGAGATGTCCATCGTGTCTGTTGAGATTCCATACAATGTTGAGCCTCATCCCATCACCGGAGTCTACAACGGGAAGCTGGGCCTGTGGCTCTTCCTGGCCTCTGAGGTCATGCTGTTCGGCGCGCTTTTTTCCACCCTGGTGCTGCTCCGGGTTGGCGCCGAGACCTGGCCGCATGGATGGGAACTGCTGAACGTACCGCTGGCGACCCTCAATACGTTTGTGTTGATCGCTTCGAGTGTGACGATGGTCATGGCATGGGCGTCGCTGAAGATGGACCAGTTCGGCAGGTTTCAGCTCTATCTGGGATTGACCATTTTCCTGGCGTTCGTCTTCCTGGTTGTCAAGTATTTCGAGTATACGCACAAGTTCCACCTTGGCATCTATCCTTCAACCAGCACCTTTTACGCGACTTATTTTACAATGACCGGCCTGCACGGGCTGCACGTGGTGGGCGGGATTATCGCGAATCTCTATCTGTTGTTTCCCGGAAGCGCCATGTGGCAGACGGAACCCGACCGTTTTGCCAACCGGATCGAGTGCGCGGGGCTTTACTGGCACTTTGTAGACCTGGTCTGGATCTTCCTGTTTCCGACGCTCTACCTCCTGTAAGGAGTTTGCAATGGCCGAAAGCGCTGAAGAGATCAGAAAACACGTCAGGGTCTATCTGACCGTTTTTGCCGCGCTGTCCGTGCTGACTGTGGTGACCGTTGCGGTTTCGTATCTCCAAATCCAGTCGGTAGCGCTCACGGTTCTGATTGCGCTGTTTATCGCGAGCATTAAAGGTGGGCTGGTGGCCGGCTACTTTATGCACCTGGTGTCTGAAAAGCAGATCATTTTCTGGGTGCTGGCAGTTACGGTCGTCTTTTTTATCGTTCTGATGCTTCTGCCGGTATTCACGGATGTGGAGTCGGTTTTTTGAGTGTGAAGGGTGAAAGCCCCCTGTCTCACCACCTGGATACGCTATGTCTTTAAAAGCGTTTCACGTTTTCTTTATTGTTGTTTCAATCCTCTGTTGCCTGGGGTTCGGGTACTGGGCGGTGCAGGACTATTTTGTATCCGGGAACGGGGTGAGTCTGGCCATGGGGCTGGTGGCGTTTGCGGGGTGTGGGGTGCTGATCCGGTATGGGGTCTGGTTCTTGAAAAAACTCAAAGGGGTAAGCTACCTGTGAACGGCGTTGTCTGGTTCTGTTCGGCCCTGCTGGCGTTTGGGGTCATTCTGTCTGGCTCTGAAGCCCTGTTGGCCTGCGCTGTCTGTTTTGGCGATCCGAATTCGGACATGGTGAAGGGGGCCAATGCGGGTATTCTTATTCTGCTGGGGGTTGTCGTCACGGTGCTGGGGGCGATTGTGGGGGTGACGCTGTTCTGGATGCGGAGGGCGCGCCTGCAAGCACATTTCCAGGTTGCGTTCCCCGGAAATAACGAAAAGCCCCCCGGGGCAGATGCAGAGCGTTAGCAGGATGCAGGGACACCCGGTTGAGATGACGGGGAGGGATCGCTGGCTGCACCGGTTTGCGGTGTTTACGGCGGGGGCGACCCTCTTTTTGATTTTTGCGGGGGGGCTGGTGACCAGCACCGGTTCGGGACTGGCCGTGCCGGACTGGCCGCTGTCTTACGGGATGATTTTCCCGCCGATGGTAGGCGGTGTTTTCTACGAGCACGGCCACCGGATGGTTGCCGCTTTCGTGGGTTTTTTGACGATGGTTCTGGCCGTCTGGACCTGGAAGCAGGAGCCGCGGCGGTGGCTGCGCTACCTGGGTGTTGCGGCCTTCGTCGCTGTTGTGCTGCAGGGGGTGCTGGGAGGGATCACGGTGCTTTACCTCCTGCCGACCCCGATTTCGGTGGCCCATGCGTGTTTGGCTCAGACCTTTTTTTGTCTTATCGTTGGGATTGCCCTGTTCACGTCCCCCGGCTGGCGGCAACCGCCGATGCCTCTGGTCGAAAGGGGTGGGATGCCACTGAAAGGGCTGGCCGTGGTCACCACGGGCGTGATCTACGTGCAGCTTGTTCTGGGTGCCCTGATGCGGCACACGGAAGCGGGGCTGGCCATTCCCGATTTCCCCCTTTCTTTCGGTCGTCTCGTGCCACCTCTTTCTTCTCTGCAGGTTGATCCAAACGCGCCTTTTCCCATTTCTGCCGAGACGTTTCGGACCCGTGTGCTCATCCATTTTGCGCATCGCGTCTGGGCCGTGGTCGTGCTGGTCGCAGTGGTGTGGGCGGCGGTACACGTGCTGCGGCTATACCAGGGTCGGGGGGAACTCGTCCGTCCCGCGCTTTTGATGCTGGGGCTGGTCAGCCTGCAGGTTGTTCTGGGGGCGCTGGTGATCTGGACGGAGAAAGGGGTTTCCGTGACGACGTTCCACGTGGTTGTCGGGGCGTCTGTTCTGGCATCGAGCGTGGTTTTGACCCTGCGAAGCTGGCGGATGACCGCTGCGGGCGTTCACGTTTTGTCCCGCCTTTCTGGAGAACCTGCCTTATGAAGCCGCAGGCCGACATCGGGGAAGCGAATTTGTCCTTCATCTGGACACGGGTGTCGGACTATATGGCCCTGACCAAACCCCGAATTGCCCTGTTTGTCGCGTTGAGCACGGCGGTGGGATTCGTCCTGGGGGGCTCACCCGATCTTGCCCGGTTGTTGCATACGCTCCTGGCTACGCTGGTGATCGCTGGCGGGGCGGCGGTGCTGAACCAGTTTCTGGAACGGGACCTGGACGCCCGGATGAGACGGACGGAGAACCGGCCGTTGCCAGCGGGGCGGCTGCAGCCGGAGGAGGCCTATGTTTTTGGGCTGCTGCTTTCGGCGCTGGGGATTCTTTATATGGGGATGGTGGTCAACTGGCTGGCCGGCATTCTGGCGGGATTGACGTCGGGGATCTACCTTTTTCTGTACACGCCGCTCAAACAGAAAACGCCGCACAACACGGCCGTGGGCGCTGTTGCAGGGGCGCTGCCGCCGGTTGGCGGGTGGGCCGCCGCGCAGGGAGAAGTCGGGGCCGAGGCGTGGATGCTGTTTGCGATTATGTTCCTCTGGCAGTTTCCCCATTTTTTGTCCATTGCCTGGATTTACCGGGAGGACTATGCGCGGGGGGGGCACCGGATGATTTCGGTGGAGGATTCCGGGGGGGATCGCATCTCACAACAGGTCGTGCTCTACAGCCTGGTTCTTTTCCCTTTCAGTCTGCTGCCGGCCCTGGTGTGGGTGAGTGGGACGGTTTATTTTACTGCGGCGGTTGTGCTGGGCCTGGGGCTGCTGCGGTTCAGTTTTTCTTTTGCCAGGTACCGAACTGAGCGTGATGCCAGACGCCTGTTGCGAGCCACACTGGTTTATTTGCCTACCCTCTGGGTGATGATGGTTCTGGATAAGATCGCACTGTAGGAGGGTTCAAGTGGTTCTTTCGATCCGCCAGGAGGTGATAGGTGCCCCCGGACCCTATCACCTTTCTTTCTATTGTCTCACCCTGTGATGGAAGGACGCTTGCGTGGACCGTGCCGCCATACAGGTTAAGGGACTCTGTCACGATTATGGAAATCGACGGGCCCTGGATGGGATTGACCTGAGGATTGAAGAGGGGGAGATCTTCGGGCTGCTGGGGCCCAACGGGGGGGGGAAGACTACCCTGTTTCACATTCTGGGTACGCTGCTTTCTCCCACCCTGGGAAAGGTCCGGGTGCTGGGGATGGACCCTGTGGCAGAGGCGAGGAAAATCCGGTTGTGTACAGGCGTTGTGTTTCAAAGCCCGAGTGTGGATGCGAAGCTGACGGTTTTTGAAAACCTGCGCCACCAGGGGCACCTCTACGGGTTGTGGGGGCAGGGGTTGGCCCGGCGAATCGAAGAGGTGCTCGACCTGGTCGGTCTGCGCGACCGGGTTGGGGACCGGGTGGAGGTCCTCTCGGGGGGCCTCAAGCGGCGTGTGGACCTGGCCAAAGGGCTTTTGCACAGGCCGGCGCTGCTGATTTTTGACGAGCCGTCAGCCGGCCTGGACCCGGGGGCGCGGCGGGCGTTCTGGAACGATCTGGAGGCCCTGAGGAGAAGGGATGGCGTGACGCTGGTGTTGACGACCCATTTTATGGAAGAGGCCGAGCGGTGCGACCGGGTGGGCATCCTGGACCGGGGGCGGCTGGTGGCGCTGGGGACACCGTCAGGGCTCAAGCAGGGGGTGGGGAAGGATGTGATTGTGATTGCGTCGGACGATGCTGCGGGGTTGCAGGAGGATATTGCAGCGCGGTTTGGACAGGGCTGCACGCTTTTAGACGGTATGCTGAGAATCGAGTGTGACGAGGGGCAGGTGCTGATGGAGCGCCTTTGCGTGTCCTTTCGGGAGCGGATTGATTCGATTACCCTGGGAAGGCCGACGCTGGAGGATGTGTTCATTCAGCGGACCGGACACCGGTTTCGGACAGAAGGAAATTGAAGATTGAAGATTTAAAATTGCAACGTGTAAAATCGGCTCTTTTCCTGCCTGTGTATACCCTCTGGAAACGGGAGCTGGTGCGGTTTGTGCGGGACCGGCAGCGGCTGTTCGGGGCGATTGGGCAGCCTTTGCTCTTCTGGCTGCTGGTCGGTTCGGGGCTGGATGCTTCTTTTCTGCCGGCGGGCTATTCGCAGGGGATGAGCTACCTGGAGTATATTTATCCGGGCACCCTGATGTTGATCCTCCTTTTTACAGCGATTTTTTCGACGATCTCTGTGGTGGAGGACCGCCGGGAGGGGTTTATGCAGTCGGTCCTGGTGGCTCCGATTCCCCGGACAAGCCTGGTTTTGGGCAAGGTCCTGGGAGGGACGACCATGGCCGTACTGGAGGGGATGCTTTTCCTGATTTTTGCGTTTCGGTTGGGGATCCCGTTGAGTGTCCAGGCGCTGGTTTCGACCGTGGGGCTGCTTTTTCTGATTGCGCTGGGGTTGACAGGCCTGGGGTTTGCGACTGCATGGCAGATGGAGTCGACGGCGGGTTTTCATGCCATTATGAACCTTTTTCTGCTGCCTATGTGGCTGCTTTCGGGGGCATTCTTTCCGCCGTCGGGGGTGCCTGCCTGGCTGGGCTGGATGATGCGGGTTAATCCGCTGACTTACGGGATGACCGGTCTGCGGCGTGTGCTTTATATGGAGGCTCCCTTTGCGGTGGGCGACCTTCCTCCGCTGGAGATATGCGTGACGATTACGGCCCTTTTTGCTCTGGTCATGCTGGGCGTTTCGGTCGTTGTGGTGGACCGCAGGGAGCCGGGAAGAGGACGATGAGCCTTCCAAGACCGATGCGATACGTCCTGTTGTGCATCGCGCTGGCCGTTTTGCTGATGGGTACGGTGGGCGGGTTGCTCTTCTGGCGTGAGGTGAAAGGGCTGCAGGCCCGGAAGGGGCAGGCCCTGCCGGTGCTGGGACAGGTTCCGGAATTTTCTCTGGTGGAACGCAGCGGCAGACCGATCGCGCTTGCCGACCTGGCCGGGAAGGTCTGGATTGCCGATTTTATTTTCACCCACTGCGCCGGGCCCTGCCCGCTGCTTTCTGTCCAGATGGGCGCGCTTCAGGACCTCTTGAGCGAGATGCCCGACGTTCGTCTGGTTTCGATTACGGTGGATCCGGAACGGGATACCCCCCGGCTGCTTTCCGACTATGCGCTCCGGTACGGGGCGGACCGGGACCGGTGGCTTTTTATTACAGGGGAAAAACCGGCGGTGTACAGGCTCATCCGGGAAGGATTCCGCGTGGTGGTCGGAGACGAGCCGGAGGAGGGGACCGACCAGATTATGCACAGCCTGCAATTTGCGCTGGTCGATCGAAAGGGGCGGGTGCGTGCCTATTACGATGGGACCGATGCGGAGTTGGCAGACAGGCTTTTACCGGATGTGAGGAGGTTGCTGCAAGAGGGAGAGTGAACGGGTCTTGTTTATGGTTTTGAAACCCGCGAAATATGGTGAGCGTTCTGTGCGCTGGATGGTGCTTTTGAGCTGCGTGGTCTGGCTGGCTGGCTGCAGTCTTCTGGACCGGCAGAAAGAACCCCAAATTACGGGTATCCGCACCGACAGAGACTCGCTTGCATCCGTTGGTCGGGGGCATCAGATCCAGGTGACCCTCCTGACGTCAGATCCCGACAACGATGAACTCGATTTTCTCTGGGTTGCCTCGGGGGGTACGTTCAAAAAGAGCGGGCGGGATACTCTGGTGGACCTGTTTCAGGATTCGGTTACGGTCGTCTGGAAGGCCCCCAGCGAAGTGGGGACGTATGATCTTACCGTGGAGGTGAGCGATGGGAAGTCCGGGGAACGCGCGACCTCTTCCCTGCGGATTGCCGTCACGCAGAGACCTCCGCTGGCCGATGCGGGGGAGGACCGGGTGCTGGCGTATCACGATACGCTGCGGGTTATGCTGGACGGATCGGGCAGCAGCGATCCGGACCTGGACGAGTTGCGCTATCTCTGGATGCAGGTGAGAGGACCCGGAGTGTCCATTCAGCCCAGAGAAAGCGAGACGCCGTCTTTTCGGGCGGTTGCACCGGCAGACTACGTGTTTACGCTTCGGGTGAGGGATGACATCCTGGACGCCGCAGGGGCGCTTACCAGCGATCCGGACACCGTGATCGTACGCGTCAGTGACCGCGGGGGACGGAGCGGGTAAAGGGGCCGAAGCCCGGGGGAGAAGCCAGAGGCGGAGCAGGCCAGGGCACCTGCTCTTTTTTGTTTGTGTTACCAGGAGGAGGCCGTGGGACAGCTGTCGCTCCATTCGATTGCCCTGACGGCTGAAAAGGGCGCCCACCTCACAGGCGCGATGCTGCTGATGGTCGGGGTGGCTCGTCTGCTGGGGACGGAGGGGCTGGACGACTATGCCTATGTGATCTCGCTGACGGCCCTTTTTGTGCCGGTTCTGGATATTGGGCTGAACAACCGGGTCATCAAGGCCGTTGCCTCAGGAGGGCCGGAGGCGCAGGCTGCGGCTGTGGACGCCGTGGGGTTCAAGCTGGCCCTGGCACCTGCCGTGCTGGTGGTGATGGGGGCGGTGACCTGGGCTCTGGACATGCCTGCGGAGATTTTCATTGCGGTGCTCCTGGTGGGGGGCTCCACCGTGGCGATGAGCCTGGGGGACGCGGTCAATGCGATTTTTAAGGGCCTGCAGCGGCCGGCCTGGAGTGTGCTTCTGGTGGGGGGGCTGAACGGGCTGCTGTTCGGGACCGGTGTGGGGGCGATGGCCGCCGGGCTGGGCCTGGTAGGGGTGGGGGCATGTTATCTCCTGTGTCGGGGTGGGTACCTGGGCGCTGGCCTTTTGCTGGTCGGCCGCGTGGCGCCGGGTCTGCGTCCCTCTGTTCGGCCTGTGGTCAAAAAGGATCTGGTCCTTCTGGGACTGCGGCATTTGCCGGCGGTTTATTTTTTCGGCAACCTTCTGAATCTCACCTACATCGCGACCTATCTGGCTGTGGGAGACACGGAATCGGGACAGTTCGCCATCGGCTACCGGGTTGTTTCAGCACTGGTTGTGCTGGCCACCGCCAACCTGGAGGCGATTTTGCCGGTGTTGACGCACCGTTTTCAGAAGGCATCGGACCTGAGGGGGACGCTCCTGCGAACGTTTTGGGCGCTGCTGGGGGTTACGCTGCTGGGCGTGGGCATTGTGCAGGTGGCGGCCCGTCCGGTTACGGTGTGGGTTTTCGGGGCCGAGTTTGCCCCTTCGTCGGAGGCATTCCGGCTGCTGGCCTGGACGGTGCCTCCATTTGCACTGTGCGGGCTGGCGCACGCGGCGCTGCTGGCCATGAACCGGGAAGGGAGAGGGATGCTCACGCTGCTGGCCCTGTTGACGGCGGGCACGGGGCTGGGTATTGTAGCGGTCCGGATGTGGGGCGCTGCGCAGGCGACGCTGGCACCTGCAATCACCGGATGCCTGTTTGCAGGTATTCTGTGGGGAATGGTCTGGTGGGAGGTCCGTGAAAGCGCATAGCGCAAAGGGCAGATGTTCAAAACAGGCTGAGCTGTTCTTCGGCGGGTTTCTGTACCAGGGGGAAGAGGCGGCGGAATTCGGCATCGCCAAAGAGGCTTCGAAAGCGTCCGGCCATGTCGTGTAGCCTCCGGAGGAGATAGTCCCGGTCTTCGTCTTCCGCATAGGTTTCGATCCGGGCAAGGCTCCCGTCGCGTTTCTGGTAGACGGCAATTTTTTCGCCTATTTTGCCGCCTTTTGCCGCTGCGGCCAGACGACGGAGATTCGGGTTGGAGAAGGTCTTTTCGGTGATGCGCTCCCAACGGCAGAAATGCTTCGGGGGGATCTGGCCTTCCTGAAGACGTGCGGCGAGGCTGAGGTAGTCAGCCGAGGCCTCTTCCGTTTTTCCGTCGATGAGCAGATGGGCAAGATGTTCGATAAAGCTCCGAAAAATCCGTTCATCGCGCCGGCTTCGAAGGCTGCTGCCTTTGACCGTTAAGACATCGTCATATCCGATCAGGATGTAGTTCTTGGCCTTCAGGCTGATCATGCCCCGGTATCGGCCGTCGTGGGAGAGTTGGATGCCCCTGGGGAGTTCCCCGGAGACCTCTTCGATGAACCGATGTTCATCCTCTTCGGTGCCGATTCCGGAGGGGACGACAAAGTAGACGCCGTCGGTGTCTACTTCAATGATCTCCGCATCCCTGTTCTGGAGTTGTGTCACAAGCTGTCGGGCGATGTCCTGGCCCATCGCGGTGACCTGTTCGGCGGCTTTGTAGTCGTTAAAATTCGCACGACCATAAGCCAGGTAGCCATAGAAGGCGTTGATGAGGCTTGTAGCTGTTTTGCAGGCCGTCCCAGTAGATCGCCTCGGCTTTGTTTGTGCCCTCCTGGTAATGGGCTTTGGCTTCAAGCCGCCGCCGGGTGAGGCGTTCCAGCATGGGGAGAAAGGCGTTTTCGGTATCGGCGATGGGGCGAATGCCGCAGGTGAGCATGATGGAGGGGTAGAGGCTTTCGACATCGGCCTTGACGACCCGTTTGAAGATGCCCGAGGCAAAGAGCTGCGTGTAGCCTCCCCCGAACGGTTTGGAGGCGCGGGAGCGGGGGATGGCGAGGTTGCGGCGAAGGTATGCCCCGACCATGAGGGCGTTGATCTTTTCGCCGGGACCGGTGATGGCCGTGTCCTGGAAACTGTAGGGAAGGATCTGGGTCTGGTAGAATTCGGTGGAAACGACGCGTTCGCTGAGCACACGGACGTCGCGGACGTCGTCCAGGGCGTATTCGGTGAGGCGGTCCGGGTCTTCCCGCCAGAGCCGGGGGATGTCTTTGCCTTCCACAAAGACCCGGCCTTTTCGTTCCAGGCCGAGCACCCGGATGGCATTTTTGAGGCCGTAGCTTTCCAGGCGTCCGGCCACGTCGTAGCGCCGGACCTGTTGCAGGGTGTCGATGATGTGGCGGCCGTGGATGTAGGCGGGGCGAAAGTGGGGATTGTGGGCACCGACTTTGTAGCGGCGTGTGCCGTGACCGACTTTGAGTTGGGACCCGTCGCGGCCCCAGGTAAGGGGCACCTGCAGGCGGTCGGCCCGGGCGCTGATATAGAACAGGTCGAAATCGAAGATGTTGTGGCCTTCGATCACATCGGGGTTGCGGTCGGCGATACGCTGGTTGAGTTGCCGTAAGAGTTCGGTTTCGGACATGTTCCGACCACTGAGAATCTCTTCGTAGCCACGGGTATCGGAGAGGGCGATGAGGATAATTTCAGCGCCGGGGGCCTGTGGGTGCAGGGTGAGGGTTTCGATGTCGAGCTGGAGGCGGTGGACCTCAGCGTATCTCATCCTGTAAAAGAGGGTTTGGCCGGAGAGAAGGAGGTGCTGGCGGACGGGGGTGTTGATGCTGAAGTGGGCGATGCCGTCTTCAGAGAGGCGCCCTTTCGCCTCCAGGAAGTCGGACCAGGTGTGGAAATGGGCGCGAAAGCGAAATTCTCCCCCCCCTTTGAGGGAAACGACCTCGCGGATGCCGGAGAGTCCGGCGCGGTTGCACTCTTCGGGGGCTTCCACAAGCAGCCAGGGAGAGAAGGGGGCGGTTTGCTGTCCGTCCCGGGTGTAGAGGGCCATTCGATTGCCGTTCAGGAGTTCGACAGCAAGGATGGGGGGGTGATCGTCCATAAATTCGCTAACGCTCCTGGGAAGTGGAGGTACCCGCTACCTGCTGCGTTGGGCTCAGTCCGCGGCGGCGGACAGCCCGCAAGATAGATGAGCGGCGTATGTGGGATCAGGCCGCCCTATCTCCAACTACGAGGCTGCGACCTACTATGCGGAGGGCTTTTTCGACGTGATCGATGTGAGAGCGATAACGGGGATCGCACAGTCTGCGCACGGCGCCTTCGCTCAAGCCCAGGCGTTTGGCAAGTATCACCTTGGTCACGCCCTGGCACCGCATGGCCGTATAGAGGGCCAGCTTGGCGGCAACGACTGTGGGAACTGCTACCGATTCCTGCCCGGCGACAGCGGCGCTTGGGATGGGGATGTCTTCTCGCATCCTCACGTATATGCCCAGCGCAACGGCCAGCGCGTCTTCGGCCAGAGCTAGTGGTCGTTCTCACAAATACG
>JAAXHW010000170.1:0-9135 GCA_012270675.1 Candidatus Latescibacterota bacterium
CCCCGGATAATCGCCCAGTTGATCGGCGCCGCCCCCCGGTACTTCGGCAGCAGCGACGGATGCACGTTGACCGACCCTAGCTTCGGGATCTGAAGCACCGCCTTTGGGAGAATCGCAAAAGCCACCACCGCAAACAGGTCCGCCTCCAGCCCTCGAAGCCGTGCCAGAAAGTTCGCGTCCCGCAGCGACTCCGGCTGCAGAACCGGCACCCCCAGCCCCTGCGCTGCCACCTTCACCGGCGGAGGCGCCAGCCGCTGTCCCCGCCCCCGGGGGCGGTCCGGCCGGGTGACCACGCCAGCCAGCGTGTGCCCGCTTTCTGCCAGCCGCCTGAAAGACGGTACCGCAAAATCGGGCGTCCCCATAAAAACCAGCCGCAAACCCCCGGCCTCCGGTCGCGTGGTACTACTTCTCCCCCACATGCCGCGACACCGACCCCCGGGAGACCTCGATCCGTACATCCTTGGCCACCTGCAACACCAGAATCCCCTCCTTCTCTTTCACCCCCACAATCGTCCCGTGGATACCGCCCGATGTCACGATTTTATCCCCCTTCTTGAGCGCATCGATCATCGCCTGCTGCTGCCTCTGCTTCTTGTGCTGCGGGCGGAGAATCAGGAGATAAATCACGACGAACATCAAAATAAAAGGGATAAACTGGAAGAGCGGATTCCCCGGCTCCCCCCCGGGGGACGGCTCTCCCCCAAACGCAAGCACTTCTCCAATACCGAACAAAGAACCCTCCTCAGAAGCTGTTTTTTTTCACGTCCTGTGTTCTCAGATAATTCTCCAGAAACCCTGTCCGCCAGGCAAGAAATTTTCCGGCCAGAATCGCCTCCCGCATCTCCCGCATCAACTGAAAATAAAAATGCAGGCTGTGGATCGTGGCCAGGCGCAACCCCAGGATCTCATTCACGTGGAACAGGTGCCGGATGTAGGCCCGGGTGTAGTTCTGACAGGTATGACAGACGCAGGAAAGATCAATCGGAGAAAAGTCCCGGGCATACTGCGCGTTGCGCAAGTTCATCTTCCCCTGCCGGGTAAATACCGTCCCGTTCCGGGCGTTGCGCGTGGGCATCACGCAATCGAACATATCCATCCCGTACATCACCCCGTCCACCAGGTCCTCCGGCGGCCCGCATCCCATCAAATAGTGAGGCGCATCCGCCGGCAACCGTTCCACCACCGTCTCCACCGCCTCCCACATTGCTTCCCTGGGCTCTCCCACGCCCGTGCCTCCCACGGCGTAGCCCGGAAACCCCATCGCGGCGGTCTCCTCTGCAAACCGCACCCGCAGATCCCGGTAGGTGCTCCCCTGTACGATTCCAAAAAGCGCCTGCGCATGCCCCGAAAGGCTCTTTCGACCCAGAGCGTCGTAGGCCTCCAGACACCGCGTCAACCACCTCAGCGTCCGTTCTCCCACCTCCTGCGCATGCGTGCGGGTGCTGGGATAAGCCGTACATTCATCAAACGCCATTACAATATCGGCACCGATGGCCTGCTCGACCCGAATCACCACCTCAGGCGTGAACAGATGCCTGGACCCGTCGATGTGCGACTGGAACATCACCCCCTCTTCGGTAACCCTGTTCAGCGCCGCCAAGCTGTGTACCTGGAACCCCCCGCTGTCGGTCAGGATGGCCCGCTCCCAGTTCATAAACCGGTGCAGCCCCCCCGCCTCCGCGATCAGGTCCGCGCCGGGTCGCAGGTAAAGATGGTAGGCATTCCCCAGAATGATCCGGGCGTCCAGGTCCCGGAGGTCCTGCTGCCCCAACGTCTTGACGGTCCCCTGGGTGCCCACCGGCATAAAAACCGGGGTCTCCACAGCCCCGTGCGGCGTATGGAGTACCCCTGCCCGCACGCCCAGATCGGTTGCCACCACCTCAAACCGGAACCCGTTTTCGCTGATCACACACCTCCCCAATATACCAAGCGGAAAAATGCAAGTCAAGCTCCCCCGGCGACCGCTTATCTTACCACCTCCTCCGCCTTGACAAAAACAAACCCCTGTTGCTCCAACTCCGTCAGCTCCCGCTGCAACACCGCAAGCGTAGCCGGCCTGGCGTGCCCGATGCCGATCACCGTGCCCTTCCGTCTGGCCAGCTTTGCCAGTGTTCCGAGGGCCTGTTCCACCACCTCCTCCTCCTCGTTGTGGTCCAGAAAGAGGGTGTTGCGCCTGCACGGCACCCCCACCTCCCGCGCCACATCACAGGCCACCGATCGGGGAGAGGTCACACTGTCCACAAAGTAAAATCCCTGACTGTACACCTCCTTCAACACACACCCGATCGCATAGCGGTCTTCCGTAACCCGGGACCCCATGTGGTTGTTGACCCCCCTGGCATGGGGTACGGATGCAAGCGCCTTCCGGGTTAAGGCCCGGATCGTCTCCTCGGGGTACTCCGCAAAAATCGCTCCCGGTCCCGGATCCTGTTCCGGGTAATCGATCGGCTCCATCGGCAGGTGGACCATCACCCCATGTCCGGCTGCGACCGCCCGCTCGGCAATCCAGGCCGTGTTCTCATAGCCCGGAAAGATCGACAGGGTCACCCGCTGCTTCAAGGCGATGAACCCCTCCACCAGGTCCCGGTCCTGGTACCCAACATCGTCCACAACAATCGCGATACGCCCTGTTGTGCGCGCCAGACCCGGCTTCTGGTGCAGCACCACCCGGTTGGTTCGCTCTCCTCCCATCCCCAGGAATACCAGAAGCCGGGCTCCCGACCCGTCCTCCCGGCCCTCGATCACCTCCCCCCCCAGGCACCTCGACAGCCGGGTCAGTTCCAGGTTGCAGACCGCCAGAGGCAGATCCCCCGGCACGTCCGACCGCACCTCCCAGCGTACGCTGTCCCGGTCCTCCAGCAACCGTCTGATCGCAATCTCATTCCTGGGAACGCCCAGGTCCACCAGGGCCTCCGACGCCTGAGAGACCACAGAATCGGCAAACACCGCCGGGTCTCTGGACACGGCCGGCCGGACTTCTTCCACAGCGAGCTGTTTTGTCGTCTCAACCGACGACAGCCAGTCCCGGACCAGCAGCCCTCCGACCAGCAGAACCAGCACACAGGCCACCACCCGGATATACGCCGCCGGGTCGCGCCGCTTCCGCGCCATCTGCCTGGGACTGACCCGTTTGATACGCCCTGCGGGTTGTGCGCGTCTCCCACGTCGACCAGATCGTTTGGACATTGTAAATTCCCGACTCCGCTGCGGGGCGGAAGGGGCTTTTCCGCGGGGAGGGTTTGCGGATGGGGGAGGCCACCCGGAACTGATTCCGAAAGGGAAAAGTACCGCTTCACCGCATCAATGAGAAACAATACTGATCGGTCTGGGGATAAAACAAAGCACGAAAATCGCCAGCGACAGGTAGCCCACCGCCTTTCGAGCCGCATCCAGTTCCAGGCAGGGATCGTACGGGGGGGGGTGCCGGCGCCCCAGGGCCATCGAGATAAAAATCCACACCAGCCAGCCGGGCCAGCGGGAGGCCATCCACGCCGACAGGGCACTGTGCGCATTCAGCCACTCATAGGGAGGTCCGAACGCCCAGAAGAGGCCCAGCGCCACAATGGCCCCTTTCGAAATCAGGTCGTGCCGACTGCCGAAAATCGCATAAACAATGTGTCCTCCGTCGAACTGCCCCACCGGCAACAGGTTCAAAACCGTCACAAACAGCCCCAGCCAGCCGGCGAACGCAACCGGATGGAGGTAAACATCGTAGCCCTCCGGAATCGATCCGAGAACAAGTTCCCCCATCCACGCAGAGAGAATCGAATCCCCCAGCATGAGCGACGCCTGGGGAATATCTGCCTTGGCCACCACCTCCGACAGGTGCAGCCCCACGCCCAGCGCCGCCACGGCCACCACGAACCCCGCCAGGGGACCGGCCGCCCCGATATCAATCAGCGCCCGCCGGTTCGGAATCCGCGACCTGGTCTTAATCACGGCCCCCAGAGTGCCGATCATCGACGGAAAGGGGATGAAGTAGGGCAGCGTTACCCGCACCTGCCAGCGGCGGGAGGCAACGTAGTGCCCCATCTCGTGAATCCCCAGAATCGCCAGAATCGTAACCGAAAAAGGCAGCCCATGAACCAGATACTCCGGGCCGAACAAAACCGACCAGGTATCGGCATCCGGCTCAACCTTCAAAGACGGGGACATCCACATCCCCGCACAGGTGGTCGTATAAGCCGTCATCAGAAACAGCGCCACCTGCACCCAGGTCCGATCCTGTGGCATCCCGCTCGACGCGTAAACCACCCCACCCCGGTCAACCCGCTCATGATTCCCGTTCAGTCCTCCGGCCACACCATCTCTCCAGACGTTATGCCTCACCTGATCCCCAGCGCAACCCGATGCAATCCCCCCAGCCCCAGGCCCGTGGGCACATAGGCGTAATCGAACCGCCAGTTCCGGCGCTGCAACCCCACTCCGAACGACACATCCCGCGTCTCGCTGCCCGAACGGTACCCGCCCCTTAGAAAGAACGCCTGCCGCACCCCATACTCCACGCCTGCGTGCAGGCCCCGGCCGCTTCTCTCCGGAAAACGCAGGTCCACAGACCCGGCCAGCGCGCCCCTGGCCAGCGCAGCGCCGATTCGAAACGTCCGGGGCAGGGGCACACGCTCCCGATCCAGCGGTCCCATCCGTCCCCAGTTCCGACAAACCGCGCCCACGGTCACCCCCTCAACCGGCATCCGGTAAAGCAGACCAACGTCCGCCGCAACTCCCGAAGCCCCCTCCGGGCCGATTGTCTCGTGCAGCGCCCGCACGCTGGCACCCGCATACATCCGTTCGCCGATCCGCTGCGCGTAGGAGAAACCCGCGTTGATCTCGTACAGACCGAATGTCCCCAATGGTTCTGCAGAAGGCCCGGTGCGGGTCTCCAGTCCCCCGGCCGAATGAATGCCCACGCTCAGGGCCAGCCCCCGCCTGCCGTTGCCATAGGCCCACCCCGCATAGGCCTGCTGGATCGACTGGAAAGACCGGTGGTGGGCCAGCAGAAAATCCTTCCCCCGCATCACAGCCACCCCCGCCGGATTCCAGAACGCAGCCGTCTGATCGCCCGCAACCGCCGTGTAGGCCTCCCCCATAGCCACCGCCCGGGCGCCGATCCCCTCCCGAAGCAGCACAAACCCCACCTGACGCGCCGAAGTCCTCCCCTCGCTTTCCCCCCACACCAGGATCAACGCCAAACACCAGGGCCACCAGCAGAAGCGGAACAAATTCCCTCTCCTTCCGGGTTGTTCACCCCACAATCCCGACACCTCGAATATCCCACCGCAACCCCCACAACATTAACCAACAACAGCACGCCTGTCAACACCAAAACACCCTTCTTCCTTGCTGGCTTTTTGTCCCTTCTTCATGTATATTGGTATAGTCCACCGGGGGGATGGAACTTTTCCGCAAGGCCTCGCCGAAGGCATGGGGGGGGAAGGGCGGGGGGAGATTGTAGACGACGCAACTTCTATTAAAGAAGGGAGAACCGGCACAATGGATCAATCCGCACCCGTTCGCACCGCAGTAATCGGCCTGGGCCGCGCGGGATGGAACTTCCACGTACGCACCATCCGCAGCCGCGAGGACTTCCAGGTCGTCGCCGTGGCCGATCCCGACAAAGCGCGCCAGCAGCAGGCAGCAGAGGAACTGGGCGTTGCGGCGTTCGACGACCTCACCTCCCTGCTGAAAGGCTCCGACGCCGAACTCGTCGTTATTGCCACCGCCTCGATTGACCACGCCTCCCACTCCATCCAGGCGCTCGAAGCGGGCCGGCACGTCCTCACCGAAAAGCCCATGGCCACCTCCCTGAAAAATGCGGACCGGATGCTCGCAACGGCCGAAAAGACCGGCAACATCCTGACGATTCACCAGAGCCAGCGCTGGTCGCCTGTTTTCGCCTTCATCAAAAAGATGCTCTCCGACCAGCGGCTCGGACAGGTCTTCTTCATCCGCTCGGGCACCTACAGCTACGCCCGGCGCAACGACTGGCAGACACTGCGCAAATACGGCGGCGGCCTGCTCAACAACACCGGCGTCCACATCGTCGACCAGTGCGTCATCCTGATGGAATCTCCCATCGTGGACGTCTTTGGCGACCTGCAGCAGATCCTTCAGCCGGGCGATACGGAAGACCACCTCAAGGTCGTCATGCGCGGCGAAAACGGCCGCGTGATCGACCTGGAGATCTCCACCGCCTGTGCCGCTGCGCTGCCCTGCTGGACCCTGATGGGCACCCGGGGCACGCTTACCCTCACCGGCAGAGAGACGGCCCTGCTGCGCCACGTGAAAGGCGAACTGGCCCCGGTGGAAACCATCAACAGGCCCCTGGCCGCCGATCGCAAATATGGGGTCGCGGGAGGCGAAGAGATCGCGTTTGAGGAAGTGGAACTTGAAGCCAGAGCCGACCCCGGTCCCCTGTTCTACGACCGGCTCCATGCCGCCATCCGCAGCGGCGCCCCGCCGCCGGTCGACCCGGCAACCTCCCGGGAGACCCTGCGCGTACTGTCCGAAGCCCGAAAGAACACCCGGTTCCCCGGGGGCGTATAAACACGATCGGTCCGACCAAACCGTCGATAACCAGTGGTGGATATACAGGTGATAGAAAAACCCTGTTGGACCCAAACCCTGTCCGCCTGGCCCGAAATCCCGGCCGGTGAACTGCCGGAATCCTGCGATACCGCGGTTATCGGCGGCGGCATCACCGGCCTGTCAACGGCCCTGCACCTGGCGCGAAGGGGCGCAAACGTCGTCCTGCTCGAACAGCATCACATCGGCTGGGGCGCCAGCACGCGCAATGCCGGAATGACGCTGGTCGGCCTGAAACGGTCCCCCGGGCAACTCATCAAAAAATACGGCCTCTCCGACGCCCGGAAATACTACCAGGTGTCCATCGACGCCGTTGATTTTGCAGAAACCTTCATCACCGGGGAAAACCTGGATTGCGATTTCGACCGCCACGGTGCGTTGTGGGCGGCCTATACAACCGACCACTATGAGGCATTAAAAGACGCCCGGGAGCTTCTGCAGAAAACATTTAACCACAAGACCCACCTCGTGCCCGCCGCTGAAATGAAAACGGAACTGGGATCGAACCACTATCACGGCGGTCTTGTGGACCCGCTGAGCGCAGGCCTCAACCCCGCAAAATATGTCGCCGGGCTGCTGGCAAAGGCGCTGGCGGCCGGCGTGAAAATCTTTGCGCAGACGCGGGTGGAGAAATTCCACAGGCACACCACGGGCTTCCGCGTGCACACAAACCGGGGAGCGGTCCTGGCCGACCACCTCGTGGCGGCCACCAACGGCTACACCCCTCCGGCACTGCCCTGGCTGCGCCGCCGCATCATCCCCATAGGCAGTTATATCATCGCCACCGAGCCGCTGGAGAACACCGTTGCCGCAGAGATCATCCCGCGAAACCGGATGGTCTACGACACCAGGAAATACCTGTCCTATTTCCGCCTGACGCCGGATTGCCGCATGCTCTTTGGCGGCAGGACCAGCTTTGTGGGTCACCACAACCAGACCGCAGCGGCAATCCTGCAGAGGTGGATGTGTGACGTGTTTCCACAGCTTCGGGGAGTGAGAATAGACTACTGCTGGAGCGGCTATGTGGGCTTTACCTTCGATCAGATGCCGCACCTGGGCGTCAACGACGGTGTGTATTATGCCAT
This sequence comes from Candidatus Latescibacterota bacterium, assembly GCA_012270675.1. Classification (GTDB taxonomy): domain Bacteria; phylum Latescibacterota; class UBA2968; order UBA2968; genus JAAXHW01. Next base: position 7,668 of record JAAXHW010000170.1, read on the forward strand.
GGGCTACTGCGGTCACGGCGTTGCGCCCGGCCTGTATTTTGGCAACCACCTGGCCCGGTTGATCAGCGGCGAAAAAACAGACCTGCCGTTTGCCGACCTGGACTATCCCGGGATGCTCTTTTACCGAAAACGGGCCTGGTTCCTGCCGGTCGCGGGCCTGTACTATAAGCTGGTGGACAATCTGGCACAGCGGAGGAGGTAATCGGATGACCTTGCATACAACCCTGAACTTGAGGAACCTGCCATGCTCGGCGTAGCCATCCAGGGGGCGGGAAACGTCTCCACGGAACACATCAAAGCCTACCGGAACAACCCGAACACCCGTGTGGTCGCCATTGGCAGCCGTACGCTGGACAGCGCCCGGAAAAAAGCAGCCGAGTGCGGCGTCGAATGCGACCTCTTCGACAACTACGACAGGCTGCTGGCACATCCGGAAATCGATATCGTCTCCATCTGCACCCCCCCCGACCGCCACGCCGCCGAAACAATCACCGCGGCCCGGGCAGGCAAACACATGCTCATCGAGAAACCGGTCGCAAACACCCGGGAAGAACTGGAGGCGATGCACGGTGCCGTCACCCGGGCCGGGGTCAAAACCGTCGTCAGCTTCGTCCTGCGCTGGAACCCCATGGTCCAGTCGATCAAACAGGCTGTTGCAAAGGGCTGGGTCGGCAGACCCCTGCTCGTACAGGCCGACTACTGGCACGGACCCACCAACGAACGCCCGGAGAAATGGAGCCGCCCGCGCTGGGCGCCGATGGTCACCGGCGGTATTGTTCACGGCGGCTGCCACGCCATGGACGCTGCCCGCTATATCCTGGACAACGACGAGGTCGTCCTGGTCACCGGCGTCTCCCCCACCTATCCAGGCTATGGAGAGCCGTACAGACCCACCACCCTGGCGGCGGTACGGTTCGCCGGTGGTCCGGCGGGAAAAATCTCCGGCGCCACGGAATTTTTTATGCCCTACGTCTTCAACGTTGAAGTCTTCGGCGACGAAGGCGTCATCCGCAACAATTGCTTCTACACAAAACAACTGCCGGGCCAGCGCGATTTTGGAACCTTCCCCACCATCCTGCCCGACAGCGGCTCGGTCTCTCACCACCCTTTCCAGGAAATGATCGACCACCTGGTGGACTGCATCCGGACCGACACCGAGTCGCACGACAACCTGGCCGTCGCCGTCAACACCCACCTGGCCTGCTTCGCCGCCGAGGAATCCGCCGCAGCCGGCTCGGCGCCCATCCACCTCTAAGCAGCCGCTTACCGGACCTCCGACCATCGCGCAAACACGTCTCGCCCCCCCACCTTCGCTGCGGGGGGATGGAACTTTTCCACGCGGCTCCGTGCCCGCTCACACGTTGCGCCTCCTCCACCTTCGCTGCGGGGCGGAAGGGGCTTTTCCGCGCAGATCCCTCAAGCACTCCGCCAAAAAACGCTCCAAACGTCCGCTGGGCACAACCGCCTG
>JAAXHW010000170.1:9156-11146 GCA_012270675.1 Candidatus Latescibacterota bacterium
GCCCTTCTTTTTCGGCCTTTTTCTTGAGCTTGGGCGCGGGTGAAAAAGGCCTCGCCGAAGGCATGGGGAGGAAGGGCGGGGAGGGGGTGACCATTCCACCTCCCCTCACACAACCCGCTCCGCTCTTATCTTCCACCTATCACCCTCCCACTATCACCCCCCCGCCGGACGCATATCCTCCAGCACAAGCTGCACCCGCGTCTCCCCGTTCCACGTATTCGCTTCTACCGCACAGGCCACATCCACGCGGTCTCCACAGGAAAGCTCGGTAACCAGCTCCCCCTGCCGCCACCAGATCGTGTCGCACACCGGCCCGCCCGTATCCAGCGCCAGCTTGAGATGCGCGCCCTTCCCCACCGCAGCGGTCCGTTCGATCCGGCAGTCCCGGACCATAAACCGGGGAGGCTCGTTGCCCGCGCCGAACGGGGCAAGCGCCGACAGCGCCGAAACCGTCTCCAGGGAAATCTCCGAAGGCCGCAGCAACGCGTCCAATACCAGCTGGGGCGTCAGATCGTCCTCCGACAGCAGCCGGTCCGCATCCGCCTCCAGCCGCCCCTTGAACGCCTCATAATATTCTGTTCGGCCCGTAAAGCCCGCAGCATCCGCATGCCCGCCGTACTCGGTCAACAGGTCCGCACACCTGAAAATCCCCTCCACAATATTGTACCCCCCCGCCGTGCGTGCCGACCCGGTGAACGTCCCGTCCCCCCGGACCTCCGTGCACGCCACCGACGGGCGCCCGTATCTTTCCGTCAGCCTCCCCGCAATCAACCCGATCACCCCCAGGTGCCAGTCCGCTCCCTTCACCACCAGCATCCGGTGTCGGTCCAGGCCCGAAGCCTCCACCTGCGCTTCGGCCTCAGCCACCCCCGTATTCTGCAAGTCCTTCCGCCTGGTGTTCAACCGGTTCAACGCCTCTGCCAGCCGGGCCGCCTCCCGAATATCCCGGCTCCTGAGCAGGTCCAGCGCCAGTTCCGCCGAAGCCAGGCGCCCGGCGCTGTTGATCCGGGGACCCAGAAAAAACCCGATCGCCGTGGTATCCACCGACCGGTTGCCCAGACCCGCCAACCCCTTCAGCGCATGCAGGCCGGGCCGTTCCGTCCGGTCCAGCACCTGCATCCCCCGCCGGGTCAGCAGCCGGTTCTCCCCCAACATCGGCACCACATCGGCCACCGTACCCAGCGCCACCAGGTCCAGCAGTGAATTCAGATAGCCCCGCCGTTCCAGCCCCGGCATCACCGTCTCCGACAGCGCCTGCACCACCTTGAACACCACCCCCACCGCCGCCAAACCTTTGAAAGGATAGGAACAGTCCGCGCGGTTGGGGTTCACCACCGCCAGCGCGTTCGGCAGCCGCTCCTGGGGATGGTGGTGGTCAATCACCACCACATCCACCCCCGCCTCCCTGGCCGCATCCACCGCCTCAAACGACGAAACCCCGTTGTCCGCCGTCACGATCAACTCCGCGCCCGCCTCCAGCGCCCGGCGCACCCCCGGCGGCTTCATCCCGTACCCGTCCCGGAAGCGGTCCGGCAGAATCGGCACCCCATCCACGCCCACCCGGTCCAGAAAATCCAGCATCACCACCGTACTCGTCACCCCATCCACATCGTAGTCTCCAAACACCACAGTCCGTTCCCGCTCCCGAATCGCCTTCAATATACGCTCCGCCGCCCGGTCCATATCCCGCATCGCAAACGGATCCTGGAGGACATCGGGAGAGTCCGCCACGTCCTCCCGCGTCAGCGACCGGTTGGCCAGAACCACATCCACAAGCGAATCGTAATCTCCCGAATGCCGGAGGCGCCATACTGGATACTGCCGCATCAATCCCCCCAAAAGCGAAAAAAGTTAATATTCTCTCAAATCCCGCAAATTCTGTATATTATGGTCTGATCGCCTCCTCCACCTCCGCTGCGGGGCGGAAGGGGCTTTTCCGCGCAGATCCCCCAGGCACTCCGCCTAAAAACGCTCCAAACGTCCGCTGGGC
>JAAXHW010000171.1 GCA_012270675.1 Candidatus Latescibacterota bacterium
AATAATTATCTGAAGACCTATAGCATAACTGAGTTAGAACGATACAATTTCTGTGAGTAACAGAAAGCGATCTAACGTAAGAGCCGTGCATAATTCAGATGGCGTTCAGGAAAGGTTTTACGCGATCCAACCTGCCTGTGCGTTGCACGCAGACAGGCGCACAGTGCGGGATTTGACCCTCCCCGGGTCAAACCACCACCGTGAACAATCTACCGTTCCCCGATAAGCGGCAGGCCACAAAGAGGAAGCGCATAATAAGACTTTCTATTTCTCGTCATTTTGTTTAAGCTTATACGCAACACGCTTCCACAACCGCCGAAACCTGTGCACCATCGGCGGAAAACCGACTGTCCCACAACAACCGGGAGTATCAACGTATGAACCTCAGACCCAACCGCATCAAACACAAACTGGCTGAGGGCGCAACCGCCTGTATCGTCTCCGGCCTCACCCACCCCGACGACATCGACGCCTTTGGCCCCAACGGGTTCGACGGTGTGTGGCTGGAAGGCGAACACGGCGGTGTAAACGCCGCCGACCTGGGCAACCTCACCCGCGCCTGCGACATCTGGGGGCTGGCCTCTGTCGTGCGGGTCAACCGCAACGATCAGGCCCTCATCTACCGCACGCTCGACCGGGGCGCGCAGGGCATTGTTGTGCCCCACGTCAACACAAAAGCAGAGGCCCAGAACGTGGTCGACGGCGGCAAATTCGCCCCCATCGGCAAGCGGGGCATGTTCACCAGTCGCCAGGGCTACGCCGTGCCCGACTATTTCAACGTCGCAAACGACGAAACCCTCCTGGTCGTCCTCATCGAAGACATCGTTGCCGTGCACAACCTGGACGAGATCCTGAGCGTGGACCACATCGACGTCTTCTTCGTTGCCCCCTCCGACCTGGCCGCCTCAATGGGCCACATCGGCGACCTCCGGCACCCGGACGTGCGGCAAACCATCGATGACGCCCTGAACCGCATCCAGGCCGCAGGCCGCACCGCCGGCACCCTGGCCGTCAACGATACTGCGGCCGCATACGCCGCCGCTGGCGTTCGCTTCCTCCTCACCCCTGCCGGCCCCTGGCTGGCGGCCGGCGCGGCCGAATTCATCAGCCGCATCGGAGGGTGAATCAGGACTTTTTACGGAGAAAAAGATGGCACGACGCATTGAAATCACCCTTGAAAAACGCGGCGTCAGCTGCGTCGCGGAACTGCTCGATGACCTCGCGCCCAAAACCTGCGAAGCCCTGTGGCAGGCCCTGCCCCGGGGAGACAACGCCTTCCACGCCAGGTACGCGAACCACGAAGTCTACACCCTGGTCTCCCCCTTTGCCAACCCCGAGCCCGGCCTCGAAAACCCGACCATCCTGCCCATCCCCGGCGATGTGCTCTATTTCTTTTTTCCCCCCGGCACCATCCCCATCCCGGACGTGCGGGAGGCCGCCTACAGCACCGGCATGGTCGATCTCGCCATCTTCTACGACCGGGACAACTTCCTCTTCTCACCCACAACAGGGCCCGTGCCCGGCAACCGCTTCGCCACCATCACCCGCAACCTGGAAGAGATGGCGCAGGCCTGCGACAACATCTGGCGCGAAGGCTTCATCGGCGAAAAACTCGTCTTCCGCCGGATGGAATAAGCAAAAGGAGCGCCCGCATGCCAGGCAAGCCCAACATCCTGATCATCATGTCCGACCAGCACAGCAAGCACGTGCTGGGCTGTTACGGCGACCCCGTTGTGCGTACCCCCCACCTGGACCGCCTCGCGGCGGAAGGGATGCGGTTTACGAACACCTACTGCGCCTCTCCGGTCTGCTGTCCCAGCCGGATGAGCTTCATGACCGGCCGCACGCCTGCTCGCAACCGGGTCTGGAGCAACCAGCAGACCCTGAATCCGGCCATCCCCACCTGGGCGCACACGCTGGGCATCGCCGGCTACGAAACCAGCCTCCTCGGCCGGATGCACTTTGAGGGACACGACCAGTACCACGGCTTTGAAAATCGGCCCATCGGCGAAATGTTCGCCGTTCATCCGGGCGGATTCAAAGGCGAGAAATACCCCTCCGGGCAGAATCGACAGGTGATGGAACTCTCCGGCAGGGGCACCACCACCTACCAGTGGATGGACGAGAAAATTGCCGATGCAACCTGCGACTACCTCAAAAATCGGTCAGGAAAGCCGCAGCACAGGCCCTTTGCCGCCACCGTCGGCTTCGTCCTTCCCCACTGCCCCTTCATCGCCCCCAAACACCTGTTCGATTATTATCACGACCGCGTCGACATGCCCCAAATAGAGGCCGACCAGCCCGCGATGATCCGGTGGTACCGCAAAAGCCGGGGCATCGATACCCCCCTGGACGACCGCCGGGTGCGCATCGCTCGCGCCGCCTATTATGGACTCTGCGAATTCACCGACGCCCTCATCGGCCGCATCCTGGCCTGCCTGGACGAAACCGGCCTGGCCGAAAACACCCTGGTCGTCTACTGCTCCGACCACGGCGAAATGGCCGGCGAACACGGCTGCTGGACCAAGAACACCTACTACGAAGGCAGCGTCGGCGTACCCCTCATCGCCCGCCTGCCCGGCACCATCCAACCCGGGCTTACCTGCGGTGCGGTCTGCAACCTCCTCGACCTCGGACCCACCTTCGCCGACCTGGCCGGCGCAGAGGCCCTGCCCGACTGGGACGGAAACTCCCTCTGGCCCACCCTCTGTGGCGACCACCCCGCAGACTGGCCCGACGAGACTTACAGCGAGGTCGTGGACGGAAGCACCCGTCCGAACATCCCCTCAAGAATGATCCGCTCCGGAAAGTGGAAGCTGTGGGCCGACCAGGAAGTGCCCGGGCAGGCGCCGAACGTAGCGCTGTTCGACCTGGAAGACGACCCGCAGGAACTTCAAGACCTGAGCCGGCACCCCCGGTGCGCAGAAATCCGTCGGCAACTCCTGGAAAAAGTCCTTCACGGCTGGCACCCAGACGCCGTCCGCCGGGCTGCAGACCAGAAACGCCAGGACTACACGCGCATCCGGGAGTGGGCACAGGCCGTCAAGCCGGTGCTGCCCGAAACGCTGCCGCCCCCACCTCCCGAAATCGAAGACGACGTGGAAATCCTGTGACCGGGCGCTGAATCCGAACAGGGCGCTTCCGCCCGAGATCCCCTGAAACACCCCCGGGTGCCCCTTTGGGATGCTTTAGAAACTATTGACAAAAAGGTCCTTTTTTTTTAGTTTGAAGCGGCTTACAAAAATCTGCCTTCAGGTCCGAGCGCGCTGTCTGGGTGCGCTCTCTGAACAACCGATCCGGACAGACGATGCTCAACCAGATTATCCAGCCCATTCTTCCTCAGATCCAATGCTTTGAAGAACGTCTGAAACAGGTCCTCACCTCGGATGTGGGGCTGGTCCAGGCCATGGCCGACCACCTGGTGGAAAACCGGGGAAACCGCATTCGCCCCGCCCTGTCCTTCCTCACGGCCCAGGCCGTCGGAGAATGCTCCAGTCGGGTCATCGACGCCGCCATCGGCATCGAAATCATCCACAACGCAACGCTCATCCACGACGACGTCATCGACTTCGCGGACAAGCGCCGGGGTGCGGAGGCACTCAACTACCGCTGGGGCAACCAGGCAGCGGTCCTGATGGGAGACTTTCTCCTGGCCAGGGCCCTCCAGATCCTGGTGGGCCTCAATTCCATGCAAGTCATGGAGGCCGCCACCCGGGCCGTCAGCCGCATGATCGAAGGTGAAATCCTCGAAATTCAGAGCGGCAGCGACGTGGAAACCGCCCTCTACTTCAGCATGATCGACAAAAAAACGGCCTCCCTGATGGCCCTCTCCTGCGAGGTCGGCGCCATCCTGGGAGGCGGCACGTCTGAACAGATCACGCAGATGTCCACCTTTGGCAAAGAGGTCGGCATCGCCTTTCAAATTACCGATGACCTGCTCGACTTCGTTGGAGACGAGGAAGTGCTCGGCAAACCGGTTGGGACCGACGTGCGGGAAAAGAAGCTGACCCTCCCCCTCCTCCGGGCGCTGGCCAACTGCCGGAACGGCGGGGGCGCCAGGATCCAGGCCAAAGTGGAAAATGGCGTGGAAACCGACGAAGACGTACAGGAAATCTTCCGTTTTGTCCACCGTTACCGGGGCATCGAAGAGGCCAGAGAAGAGGCGAGGACGTACGCCAACTCAGGGCTGAAAAACCTTGCGCCTCTGCGGTTTTCAGATGCCCGGGAAGCCCTCGAACTCACGGCCCGTTATGTCGTAGACCGCGAGCGATAGAAATGACCCGAGAAACCTTGCGAATCCTGATTGTTGCGGCAACGATAATCGCCGCGCTCACCTTCCTCTACCCGACCTACGTGTTCTACTTTGATCCGCCCAAAAACGCGGACAAATTGGAAGAGGTCAAACGGAAGTCCATCAGTCTGGGGCTGGACCTGCAGGGCGGCATCCACCTGGTCCTGGAGGTCAACCCCGACCAGGTCCCCGAAGCGCAGCGCCACGATGTGATGGACCGGGTCAGAGAGATCATCACCAACCGCGTGGACCAGTTCGGCGTGTCCGAGCCCATTATCCACCAGCAGGGCGACTGGCGGATTGTCGTCGAACTCGCCGGCATCCAGGATGTGGAACGGGCCAAGGCCATTATTGACAGAACCGCCCGCCTCGAATTCAAAATCCTGAAGCCCAATGCCGACCTGGCCGTCCTTCTCAACAAGGCCGACACCCACCTCGCCGCCGCAGCTGGCGACACGGTCAAAAAAGCATCCGGGGGCCTCTTCGAAGAAATGCCCGAAGAGGTCAAGTACTCGTTAACAGCCTTATTCCTCCCGGGTTACAGGCAGGGGGACCTGAAGGTCTCCGTGGACAACCTGCAGACCGTGCGCCAGATCCTGAAGGAAGTCGAGCACCTGGTCCCCGACGACGCGGAGTTCCTCTGGGGAAGCAAAAATGAGGATGTCGGAGACGGACAGAAGTTCCGCCGGCTCTATTACCTCAAAAAGCGGGTGGAGATGACCGGCGACATCGTCAAAGACGCCACCATCACAACCGGACAGTCTTTCGAATACGCCGGAATGCCCATCATCAACTTTACGACCACCGATGAGGGCGTCAGCCTCTTCAGACGCGTGACCGGCGCTCACGTGGGCGAACAGATGGCCATCATCCTGGATAGCCAGGTCTATTCTGCGCCCACCATCCAGGTCAAAATCCGGGACGGTCGATCCATCATCACCGGCTCCTCCACCCTGGAAGAGGCCAAAGACCTGGCCATTGTCCTGCGCGCCGGCGCCCTCCCCGTCGATGTGGTCCCCGTTGAAGATCGCACCGTGGGGCCTTCTCTGGGACGGGACTCCATCGAACAGGGCCAAAAGGCCGCCGCCATTGGCATGGCCATGGTGATCGTCTTCATGGTTTTTTACTACGGCCTCTCCGGCCTGGTGGCCAATCTGGCCCTTGTGCTCAACCTGCTCTTTGTCCTGGCCGTTCTGGCCGGTTTCAGAGGCACCCTCACCCTCCCCGGCATTGCCGGGATCATCCTCACCATCGGCATGGCCGTAGACGCCAACGTCCTCATCTTCGAACGCATCCGGGAGGAGCTCCGCACCGGAAAAACCCTCCGCCCGGCGGTCGAAAACGGCTACGACCGGGCCCTGCTCACCATTGTCGATGCCAACCTCACCACTGTGATCACCGCCGTGGTCCTCTACCAGTTCGGCACCGGGCCCATCAAGGGCTTTGCGCTTACCCTGATGATCGGCATCATCTCCTCGATGTTCACGGCCCTCTTCGTCACCCGCACCATTTTCAACTATATCATCCAGCGGTGGCAGCTCACCTCCCTCAACATCGGCCGACTGACCATCTTCCGCGAACCGAAGTTCGACTTCCTCCGCCTGCGGCGGGCCGCCTTTGCCGGGTCTGTGCTGCTCATTCTCGTCGGTCTGGGTTCCACCATCGCCAAAGGGGGCTACAACCTGGGCATCGACTTTGCCGGAGGCACCCTTCTGGAGCTTCACTTTGACCCGCCCGTTCCCGTGGGAGAGCTGAGAGATGTGCTTGGAAGCGTTGAGATTGACGACAGGACCGCGGATCTGAGACAGAGCGAAATCAAACAGTTCGGCCCGCCCACCGACATCCTCATTCGGGTGGAAGAGGAGGCCGAAGGCACGCAGATGGCCGATGCCATCAAAACAACGCTCAAAACCCGCTTTGCCTCCCACATCGGCGACCCCACGACGTGGCTACGCCGCCAAGAGGCGGTCGGTCCCAAAATCGGAAGCGAGCTGAAGAGCGACGCGGTCTGGGCCATCTTCGTGTCTATGCTCCTCATCATCCTCTACATCTGGTGGCGGTTCAAACAGATCCAGTTCGGTATCGCCGCCGTTGTGGCGCTCTTCCACGACGTGTTCATCACCCTGGGGGTCTTCTCCCTGATGAACAAGGAGATCTCCCTGGCCATCGTTGCCGCGCTGCTCACCATCGTGGGGTATTCGCTCAACGACACCATCGTCGT
>JAAXHW010000172.1:0-8763 GCA_012270675.1 Candidatus Latescibacterota bacterium
TTGATCCCTAACCGATCACGTATGAAAGGGATAAACAAACTCTTTGGGGCTGGAAGAGATTCTTGGAACATGCCAGAACTAATCAGAGTGCCTTTGAAGACTTCGATATTTATATTTGGAGGCATGACACATCTCTCCCAATTGGTTTCAATGGTTGCACAGGGAATGCTGCTCAATTGGCCGAGTATGTAGCCACTCTGTCAACGAATTACGCGCCAGGTGCCAAAATCCTATTTGTAGCACACAGCCGTGGGGGATTGGTAGTGCGCGCCTTCATGAATTATGAGGGTCAGGGTGATAAGGTTCTTGGCCTCGTGACTCTAGGGACACCTCATCACGGATCTCCTTTAGCTGTACCTGACTGGGCAGCAATAGGCTGGCATAACTCTATGCATCCCGGAACAGAGTTATTTTTTGATTTCTTTATGTCCGATAGAGAGAGCGCAGTCTTCGGTACAGACCGAATTGGATCTTTAAATCTTGGCTGGGATAATCTTGACAATGCAATATCTCAGCAAACGGTACTATCTCTCAATGTTGAGTTCGCTGTAGATGGCAAGGTGTACCTCACACCAAATGATATGAACAATCCATCTAAAGGTCTGGACCCAACGGTGTTCTATTCCAACATCTACAAAAGTAAGTTCGGCACTCTTTACGAGTTGAATCAGAAGGAGAAATACCACACTAAGATAGTAGCTTTTGCTGCCTACCAAGAAGACATCAATGATAAGAGTCTGAAACTATTCGAAGTGTTCTCCGATAGCAACTCTTTGCTCCAGTTGTCTGCTTCTATATTGTCGAAGTGTCATAAAGGGATAATAAATATTAAATCCAATTTTCTTTTAAATGATGGGCTGGTACCACTACAAAGCGCCCTATTCTTAGACATATCTGATGGAGGGCCATTTGCTTTTTACTCCAATGGAAGGGTGCAAATCAACAAGGAACGATTGAAGCAGACTAAGCTGCTAAAAAGACACAGAATCTTTACAGAGAAGGTGGAAACTCATCTTGATCTTTTGCATACAGAAAGTCTCGAATACTGGCGAGCGCTTGAAGAAGAGCTTCGGTGTTTCGTGGGGCATGTGTCGTCACACGAACAGTCAATAATCCCACCCAGATGAACGAGGTGGAGTTACCCCGGTTTTTAGGTTTGGGTGTCAAGACCATGTTTGGTATCTTTCCTCATAGGCTGTGGCGGAAGCAGCGGCGGTCGAGGAGTTAGCATTCTACGGTGGCGAAGAAATTCTCGCACATCGCGTTATCATAATGAAGGTATTAAGATACGAATAAAGGGTCTTCGTCTGACAGAACTACAGGAGGTTGAGGTTTGCGCAGAAGAAGACAAAAGTTTACAGGATAGCCGTGCTGCCGGGGTGGAATGGGTGGCAGGCTTTTACTTTCATATTTGTTGGCCGTCAATGTAAGCGCGTGGAGGGCTATCTCATCCGAGAGGAGGTGGTCGTTGGCCGCACACTTATTCGGGTGTTTTTCGTTATTCTTTATCGGCATACAGCCGGGGGGAGGACGTGTTATGAGAAAGTGTAAAGTTGTCAGTCTGGTTGTGGTGGCGCTTCTGCTGAGTTCGACCGGGGTTGTGTACGGTCAGGGTGAGGTTGGAAGCTGGGGTGTGGGCGCGTTTTTGGACTATAACCGGTCGCTGTTCAAGATGAAGGACTGGTTTGCAGACGGTCAGGGGAAGGTGGGTGTAGTGTTCACCTACGTGGTGGGCCCGAAGGTGAGCGTGGAGGTGGAGTATGGCCGTTCGCGGTTCACCAACGGGAGCCTTGAGGACCGGACGTTCACGTGGGGTGTGGACGGTAAGGACTATCTCTCCCCTGGTGCGGTCAGCCAGATGACGTTGAACAATTTTCTGGTGAACGGTATTATTCGCAGGACAGGGGCAGAGGTGCTTCGTCAGGGGAGTTATGCGTCGTATTTGACGGTGGGTGCGGGGTTTTACGATTATGCGACGGATGTTCGGAATTTGATTTATCCGGGTCAGAAGACGGCGCCATTGGACCAGGGGTTGAAGCTGGAGCCGTTCAGCGACACGCGCACGGCGCTTGGCGTGAATGCGGGTTTGGGTGTGGAGGGTTTTGTGTTCAACAATATGTCGGTGGATCTTCGTCTTCGGTATAATGTGTTGTTGGGCGAGCTTCGTCCGATGGAGGCGTGGGGTATCAATGGTCAGACGTTTCCGATGCAGTTTTGGAATGTTCGGGGCGGGGTGAGGTTTTATTTTTCCCGATAGATCGTGTTACCCGCAGGAAAGGAGGAACAGATGAGCAAGTTGAATACAGGTTTGGGCATTGCGCTTGCGCTGTGTGCTGTTCTGGCGATGGGCAGTGTAGCCACGGCGGGGACGACCGGGAAGGTGATGGGTGTTGTGATGGACGAGAAGGGGCAGCCGCTGCCGGGGGCCAGCGTGGTGCTTGAGGGCACCCAGCGAGGCGCCGTTACCGATGTGGATGGGGCCTACATCCTCCTGTCAGCGGATCCCGGTGTCTACAGAGCGGTGGCCTCGATGGTGGGGTACCATACGGTGACCCAGGAGGAGGTACAGGTGTGGGCGGAGTTCACCACGACGGTGAATTTCACGCTTCGGGAGCAGGAACTGGCGCTGGAGGAGATGGTGGTGGTGGCGGAGCGTCCGCCCGTGGAGCCGGACAAGACGGAGAGCCGGTATGTGGTAACGGCCAAGGATATCGAGCAGGCGCCGATCCTGCGAACGGTCAGCGATGTGGTCACGCTGGAGGCCGGCATGGCCACCGACGGCACCGGCGCCATCCGATCGGGGGATTTGCCGGACAACGGCTACTATGTGGACGGCATCCGGATACAAAACCAGGATGGGAAGGCCATTTACGGCGGCTATGGGTGGAACCAGTGGGGACGGGGTATCAATGCGAAGGTGGTGCAGGAGATTTCTCTGATAACCGGTGGGCTGAATGCCGAGTACGGAAACGCGCAGGCCGGGGTGGTGAATATCATCACCAAGGATGGCGGGGCTGAGTACCACGGCGAGCTGGAGTACCGGCTCACCCCTGCGGGGAAGAAGCACTGGGGGGCGAACGTGTATGAGGCGCCCGAGCTGCGCGGAAACGCGAAATGGAACGACCCGGAGTGGGTGGCGGAGGTGGACCCCCAGACGGGGAATCTGGTACACCAGCGGACCAATTACACGGACTGGCGCGGACATCAATACGACGGTCATTTCAGCGGTCCGCTGCTTGGACAGTCGTCCTTTTTCGTCAGCGCGCTGCACCGACGGGATGCGCCGGTTACCCCCAACTCGTGGGGGCAGCACCGGCCGCCCAACCTCCGCACAACGGCCAAGCTGACGGTTCCGGGCGGATCGAACATGAAGTTCCGGGTCGGCTGGGTCTACGATTACATGGAAGATCACCAGGACGGCCGCACCGGCGGCACCACGTCCAACACGCCCAACGTGCTGAGGGGCACGGGTCGGAACCTGTTCCTGCCAGTGGGGTCGCCAGCGGCGACGAGGGAGATTACGGAGAACCTGTTCTACACCGTGCTGACCCACACGGTCAGTCCAAAGACGTTTTATGAGGTGCGGTTATCGCGGTATTTAAGCAGGCAGGATACCAGCAAGCCGGGGACCATGACCTCCCACGTCAGGAGTGACAGGGCAGGGTATTTCCACATCGGCCGGGATGAGGTCCTGGACTTCCGGATCGGCGAGCAGAACCGAATCGGCTTGAAGGCCGACCTGTCGAGCCAAGTCACGAAGGGGCACTTCATCAAGGCCGGAGTCGATTACACGGCGTACGAAAACTGGTACTCCTGGGAGGCCAATACGCCCGGAGATACGAAGCAGCAGATCGTCTACATCGCCGACGCGGAACCGGGCAATGCGATCAAGCCGAAGCAGCTGGCCCTCTACATTCAGGACAAGATGGAATTTGAGGGCTTTATCGTGAACGCGGGCATCCGCTACGACCGGTTCTGGGGCGTGAATGTGCCGCTGATGGGCGCGATGCGGCAGTTCGTTTACAACAGGATGAACCGCTACATTCAGGCGCCTTTTGTGCCGATGCGGCCGATTGCGAACTGGAGCCCGAGGATCGGAGTCTCGCATCCGATCACGGAGAGGGCGTCCCTGCACTTTTACTACGGACACCTGTTCCAGCTCTCGAGTTTCTTCGCGATGTTCCACGAGGAGTGGTCGGGTACCGGTGGGCCGATTGAGGATATCAAGTGGAGCAACTACAACCAGACCTATCGGCCTGCGGGTACGGCCGGGGTACGGCCGATCTGGGACGACTCACAGCGGACAATCAGCTTCGAGCTGGGTGCCGACTGGAACTTCGTGAGCGACTATACGGTGGCGCTGGCCACGTTTTACAAGACCGGGTTTTTCCAGGATACGGGGGGCGCGAATAGCACCTACAATCCGGGCACGAAGGTAAGTAACTTTATCTCTTCCTATTCCAACACGTGGATGGAGGAGATTCGGGGCTTCGAGTTCAGCATCCGGAAGGCGTTCAACAACTACTTCTCGTTCCGGGCGGCGCTGAACATCGAATGGGCAGAGGAGGGTCAGGGTGGAGGCGGGAATGCCGCGGTCTCCGAAACTGCGTTCCCGGATTCCGCCTGGATTGTCGGCAGCGGGTACTACTTCCTGGACTGGGAGATCTCCGGCGGACAGGAGCGTGGGGTGCCGCTGACGGATGCGCAGAAGCGGGAGATTGGCGCGTGGGCCAATACAATTGTTGACAGCATGCAGGCGTATCCCCAAAGATTCAAATTGGGTGCGGCCTATCTGGGCCGTGTCTTCCCAGCGTGGGAGCAAGACTGGATGTCGGGCGAGACCCAGCAGGCGTCGGAGGGCATCTACCTGCTGCTCAATCTGCAGGGCGTCAGCCGGCGCGACAGGGGGCGGGCCGGACAGGGCAGCTTTCAGCTCTTTTTCGAGTCCCCGATGGATTTCGGACCGGGTCCGAAGTTCGGCGGGCGCACCCTCCTGGGCGGCGTGCGCGCGAACCTGCTCTACCGGATCTACACCGGGTCGAAGTTCCAGTACGTCAACCTGGACGCGGTCAACGCAAAGGCGAGGGGGCCTTTGCACACGCGGATGGACCTGAACGTGCAGAAACGCTTTCAGCTCGGCGGCGTATCCGCCGACCTCTACATGGAGGTGTTCAATCTGTTCGATCAGAAGGACGCCAGAGCCTCGAATGAGGACTACATGTGGTGGGGGCTGCAGACTCCGAAGCCCAACGACGATGCCTACCTGACGTATGGGGATATCTCGGATCGGACGCGCTACCTGGACGGTCCGCGGAAATCCCACGTGGGCATTCGGTTTATATTCTAAGTTGCAAGGTTTAAGACCCGGGTGCCCGGGGTGCTGACGTTCAGCGTCCGGGACCCGGGCAGGTTGGGACATTACGATGGATGAAAGAGAGGAGAGTGAAATGAAAAAGGGCCATACAATCGGGACGGTTGCCGTCCTGCTCAGCCTGCTGGTGTGGGGTCTGCCCGGTGCGCACGCGGACAATCTGCCGTGGCGGTTTCAGACCCGCGCGAAGGTGTGGGATATCCACTGGAACACGGGTACCCAGGGGGTCCGCGAGGGCACATTACTGACCTATTACCGGCCGATCGGGATGATGTACCCCGGCACGTTCATGGTGCAGTTTTCAAACGAATTCATCGACTACTGGAGCGTGCGGCAGTGGGCGGGAGCCACGCAGTGGCTCGCCTGGATGTACGAGATGGGGGCCATTATGCCGGGGTTCGACACGTTCGTCGTGACGAGTGTGCCCGGAGCCCCGGATGGGCAGTATCACGTGGCCGAATCCAAACCGACCTTCGAATCCGAGGACATCGTTCCGCTCGACTACGACCCGTCCCAGGGGCCGGAGGCGAACATCGGGTATCCGAACTATTCCCCGCTGGGCCCGCCGATGGCCAACTGGTGGCCTGGGGAGCCGTCGCCCGGGGATCAGGCCCTGGTTGAGATCCATAATTACCGGAAAGACCAGTACATGGATCCCGACAAGGATATGTTCCCCGAGAGCCTGATGATCGCCCACTACGCCACCAAGCGGGGGATCAATGTAACCAAACGGGTGCTGGCGTGGGGCTATCCGGAATACGACGACTTTGAGATTGTGGACTATACGTTTGAGAACGTTGGGGACCAGCAGCTCAACGACACCTTCTTTGCCTTCTCGGTCCGCTTCATGGTCTCACACGCCGGGCATATGTGGCACGGGTACAACGCCTGGTACCGGAACACGAACCCGACCACGGATTCGGACGACTTCTACAAGTACACGGAGGCGTCCAACTACGACGGTCCCGCGTCGGGGGTGGGGCTGAAGATGTGGTATGCGTTCGATGCGGACAACCCGCTGGTGCCGGGAGACGACCTGGGCCAGCCCTACAGCGTGGGCCAGGCCAGGTGGCACAACCGGGTGGGGAACATGCGGATCGAGGGCGAGATGACGGGCTACCAGTACGGGGGGCTTGCGCCGCTTGCGTACATGCCCGGGTCCGCCAACGATGCGAGTACGTGGACTTACGATCCGAGCACGTGGGAGACCGGCGACGCCAACTACGTGGCGCCCGGGGTGGCGGACCAGCCCTACAAGGTGGCCTGGACGGATTACCGCAACCGGGGCGACTACGACCAGCCGGACTCAAAGACGCATTCCTACGAGACCATGTACAACCTGCTGGCCGGCGCCCCCGGCATCCAGGACCCCCCCACAGAACCGACCGCGGTGCACGGGACGACGACCTACGGGCCCTACGACCTGGCGCCCGGAGACAAGGTGAGGCTTGTATTCGTTCTGGCGGCGGCCGCTCCTGTGGAGGAGAACATCTGGGGATGGGCGAAGCTGGGCGACCAGGATGTGATGCGCACGGACAGGACGTTCGACAACCTGGTCAAGCACGTAAACGCGGCCAAAGACGCCTTCACGTGGGGCTACGACCTGCCGGACCCCCCGCCGGACGTGGGTGTCACGGTGGGTGTGTCGAACGACGGATTTAATAAGCTGAGCTGGAACTCAGCTTACAACAGTGCCTCCGATCCTGACTACGCGGGCGGTGAGGCCAATGACATCGCGGGCTATCGGGTCTACCGGTCGGAGTTTAAAGTAGGCGACTGGCAGCTTATGGCCGATATCCCCGTTGGGACTGCCCACGAATTCGTGGACGAGAAATCGGTCGCCGGATTTACGTATTTCTACAGTGTCCGGGGCTACGATAAGGGGCACGATGACTGGAACGGGACCGGGATGGCCATCCCCTCCCTGGAGGGCTCGAACAGCTCTCCCGAGACGTGGGCGAACGGCGTCCTGCCTCAGATCCCGTATGTGCCGGCCACGTCTGCGGCAGATGCCCTGCAGACGGAGGTCATCGTGGTGCCCAACCCGTACAAAGTGGACGGCGCCCACGCCTACCCGGCGAGGGGCCGGATCCGGTTTTTGAATATTCCGCACAAGTGCCGGATCTGGATCTACACGACCTCCGGGGACCTTGCAGCCCGGGTCGAGCACGACGATCCGACAAGGGGCGAGGCGAACTGGGAACAGGTTGACATCCACGTCACTGGAGAGGTCTCCCCCGGCATGTATTACTACGTGGTTGAATCGCTTCTGCCGGGGAGCCAGGGGGAGATCCAGAAGGGTGCTTTTATGATTATCAAGTGAGCCCCGGGGGTTGCGTTCACCTGTGGATATTCTCTCGACAGGATTGGAATAAGGAGATAGAGTTATGAAACGCGTTTTGATGTTCGGACTGACAGGCTTCGCAATCTGCGCACTGGTTGCGCCGCCGCCCGTTGCCGGTCAGGAGGAGGAAATCGGTACCGGTCAGAGGCGGGTGGGGCGGGCCGTGCTGTCGGTGCTGAAGGTCGGTCAGGGAGCACGCGCCGCCGGGATGGGCGGGTCGTATGTGGCCATTGCGGATGATATCAACACCATTTTTGTGAATCCGGCCGGGTTGACTCACATTGAGCGGGCTGAGTATGCGTTTTCTTACACGCGCTGGCTGGTGGATTCCGGATTTTACTCAGGCGCGGTGGCTTACAATATTGAGCGGGGCGTCCTGGGGTTGAGTGTGTTCGCTCATTCGCCGCCCAAGATGATGGAGACAACGATCTTCCAGCCCTTGGGCACGGGCCGGGAGCTGGATGCAGGGGATGTCAGTATCGGTCTGACATTCGCCAGGAAATTGACGGACAGGCTCTCATTCGGCGTGCAGGTGCGCTGGACGCAGGAGACCCTGGACGTGGACCGGATCAGCGCGGTGGATGTGAATCTAGGGACGATGTTCTACACGGGCTACCGGTCTTTGCGGCTGGGGATGACGTTTTTGAACCTGGGGAAAGACCAGAAGATCCTGGAAACGGAATACCACCTGCCGGTGGCGTTCAATCTGGCCACTGCAATGGAGGTCATAGGCAATAAAGGCGACCAGACCTACATCACCGCGACGTTCGAGAACTACTTCGCTACCGATTTTGCAGAACCGCAGTATCGGTTGGGCGGTGAGCTCTGGTTACAGAACACGGTGGCGCTCCGGGGTGGCTATCAGATCAACTCCGACCTGGAGACGTTCAGCATGGGGGCGGGGGTGAAGTTCCAGCCGGTTGAGGGCAGAGAGATCCGTGCGGATTTTTCGTACAGCGATTACGGCAGATTTTTCGATGCGCCGCTACGGTTTAGTCTGAGCGGATCGTTCTAAGAAGCTGTCTTAAAATCCCCAGCGGTCTTCGCG
>JAAXHW010000172.1:8796-10303 GCA_012270675.1 Candidatus Latescibacterota bacterium
TTCGCTCGCGCTCGGGAACTCACCAGGAATTTTAAAACAGCTTCTAACCGGTCCGTCGTGTTTGCAGACGGTATGGTGAAATGGCAGTCTGTAAAGGACTGCCATTTCTCTTTTAAGGGGTTCTGAACGGTTTGTCTGAGGCGCACACACAGGTGCGCCGCTGCGAAGAATCGGGCAAGAGTACAGGGGGCATGCGCATGGTGACGTTAAAGGTGCTGAAGGCTGAGGTCAATCAGGTGGTGCTGCGGGTGGACCTGAAAGGACAGAAGGGGGCGCGGATATTCCGGGCGCGCCGTCCGTCCGGACCGTATGAAGAGGTGGGGGTGGCTTTTGAGGAGCGGTATGTGGATGCGGCAGACCTGGAGGCGGGGAAGACCTATTACTACCGTTCGTTGGGCTGGAGGGCCCCCAGTCTGTATCCTGAGGTGGAGGACCTGGACGGCGGCAAGCCGGTTGCTGCGGTCGTTCCGAAGGCGCCCAGGGAGAGGCGGGTGGTGGTGACGCGGAAGCGGCAGGCGTTTACGGTGAACGTGGGCGGGTTCCTGGATGAGTCGAATACGGTAACGGTGGGGCCGGAGGTTTACTGCCCCGGACCGAATTCGAGCATGCCGCCCTATGAGCAGGCGTTCGAGCCGAACATGTATGTGGCGATCGAGAACCTGGGGGAGACGGATGTGGAGAACCCGTGGGTGGTGGCCAACGGGCAGCGGGACTGGTGGTCGGTGGAGACGATGGCGCGGGAGATCGCCGACATTGCCGGCGGCGGTCGGCTGAGCGGTAAGGATAAGATGATGGCGATCTGGAAGTTCGTGGTGGACGAACTTTACGACAGCAGGATCGGTTTGTCCTGGTTCGACGATACAAGCGATCCGGTCAAGCTGTTCAATGTGTACGGGTTTGAGGGCTGTGTGGCAAACGCGATCACAAGCCGACGCCTGGCCGAGGCGATGGGGCTGAAAGCCCGGGAGATCTGGGTGGGAGGCACCCTTGACGGCTACGGCCGGGGGCGCAGCTGCGGGCACGATATTTTTGAGGCGTATGTGGACGGGGCGTGGCATTTTCTGGATACGGATCTGATGGTGTTTTTTCTGAGGCGGGACAATATGACGGTGGCGGGATCGGAGGACCTGGCGCGGGATATCGATCTGCTGCGCCGGTCGCACCGGAACCTGGGGCTGTGTGGCCGGGATTTGCCCCAGAAGGACTATTACTATACCCCATTTCGGGAGCGGCGGTTTGTGTACCCGCCGAACAAGGGTGGGGCCTGGATGGATAAGGCAGGCGGGATTAAACAGGCGCCGGGGAGGTACCCGCCTGCGCGTACGATGGAGTTGCGGCTGCGTCCGGGGGAGAAGCTGGTGCGCTACTGGGGCAATGTGGGAAAAAATGTGATCCGGGGGAGGCGGCTGTACCCGGGGGTGCGGTTTTCCAACGGGAAGCTGGTCTACCGGCCGGACCTGCGCAGCCCACTCTCTTTGAAAGGGACCGAGGAGGTGAAGGGCGTGGT
>JAAXHW010000173.1 GCA_012270675.1 Candidatus Latescibacterota bacterium
AGATTCTTTTTCTGAAGACCTATAGACGTTGTTTTAAAATTCCCGGTGAGTTCCCGAGCGCGGGGAACCGGGCGTGCATGCCATCCCCAAAGGTCTGCAAAGGTCTAACCATGATCGATACCCTTCAACAAGAACTGGCCACACTGCGGAAGGCCTGCCCGCCTGAGGACCTCCATACAAAACGCACCGCGCACCTTCGCAACTTCCTCGACGTCACCTGGGAAGAGATCCGCGCCCAGCACACAGCGGGCGTATCCGGCACAGAGGTTGTACAGGCCCTCACCCGGCGGGCGGACACCCTCGTTTGCCTCCTCTACAGCGAGGCCGTCAATGATTCGGTTCATTCCCCCCCAGAAGGCTACGCCGTCCTGGCCCTGGGGGGATACGGTCGGGGCGCGCTCAATCCCAGATCCGACATCGACCTCCTCTTCCTCTTCCACAGGGTGCGGGAAGCCGACCCCATCACCAGGTCCATCCTGCACACCCTCTGGGACCTGCGTTTCGACATCGGCTACAGCACCCGCACCATCTCCGACTGTCTCACAGCCGCCCGGGGAGACACCGATTCCCTCACCTCCATGCTCGAGGCCCGGCTGCTGGTTGGAGACCCGAACCTGGCCCGCCGACTGGAAGAGGTCCTTGTCAACCAGTTTTTCGGGCACAGGGCCCGGGCCTTCGTCGCCCGGAAAATGGAGGAACGCCGACAGCGGCACATCAAAGCCGGGCTTTCCGTACAGCTCCTGGAGCCCAACGTCAAAGAGAGCACCGGCGGGCTGAGGGACACCCACACGGTGGGCTGGCTGCTTAAGGTCCGACGAGGCCTGAATGCCCCCGAAGGCCTCCTGCAGGAACACCTGCTCACCCGGCGGAACTACCAGCTCTACGTGGGCGCGCTCGATTTTCTCTGGCGCACACGCAACGAACTCCACTTCTCAACCGGAAAGCAATACGACACCCTCGAACACGACCTTCAGCCCGCCATCGCCCACGGGCTCGGCTACACAGACGACGGCCACGAGCTGGGCGTGGAACGGTTTATGCGCGACTACTATCGCCATGCCCGAAACATCAAACACCTCACCGACCTGATCTGTGAACGGCTCACCGACAAACCCTCTGCCGCCAACCGGGCCGTGGGGCTGACCGCGCGCCGCACCTTAGACGACGGGGCCACCCTCTCGCACAGCCACATCGAGCTCCCCAGAAAACACAACAGCTTCTTCCGTGACGACCCTTATCGGCTGCTCAGCCTCTTCCTCGACGCCCAGCGCTTTGGCGTGCCCCTCAACGAAACCACCCAGCGCGCGATCAAAAGCCACCTCCACCTCATGGATGAGGCCTTCCGGCACGCTCCGCGTGCGGCCCGGATCTTCTCAGACATCCTGAGCGCGCCAGAAGGGGTGGCCACCACGCTGCACACCATGCACGAACTGGGCGTGCTGGGTGCTTATATCCCCGAATTCGACAGCCTGACCTGTCTGGTCCAGTACAACCGCTATCACATCTACACGGCCGACGAACATACCCTTATCGCCCTTGAAAACCTGGAACGCCTCGGCACGTACCCGGCGGTGGAGGGAGACCTCGCTCACCTGAGGCAGGTCTTCAATGAAATCTCCAGAAAAAACCTCCTCTACCTCGCCCTGCTGCTGCACGACGTGGGAAAATCGGCCCGCGGACAGGACCACAGCACGGTGGGCGCTCGAATGGCCCGGGACTTTTTAAAACGCCTCAACCTGCCCTCCGACCAGGTCGATACCGTGGTCTTTCTGGTTCAAAACCACCTGACCATGTCCCATATTTCCCAGCGCCGGGACCTCTCCGATGAGGCCATGCTGAAAGCGTTTGCCCGCCAATTCAAACACCCGGATGTTCTGCGCATGCTCTATCTGCTCACCTACGCCGACCTCTCATCGACAACCCGCACGGCCTGGACATCCTGGAAGGCCCACCTGCTCCGGGAACTCTATATTAAGACGTTCAACCTCCTGACCCTGGAAGAAGAACCGCTCAGAAAAAAGGACGCGTATCGGACGATGGTGGTGGAAACCCTCGCCGACCGCTTCGGCCGGCACAGGCTGGAAGCACACCTCAACAACCTCCCCCAGCGCTATGCCGACCTGACGGGTCCCGATGGGGTCGCAACACACCTCAATCTAATCGAAAAACTCAGAAAAGCCCTTGTAGCAGTCGATGTGACGCGAAGCGGCCTCTTTTCGGAAATAACGATCTGCACCCGCGACAAGCCCTACCGGCTCTCCAAAATCTGCGGCGTGCTGGCCACAAATGACATCAACATCTTCAGTGCCCAGGCCTATACCCGCACAGACGGCATCGTGCTCGATGTTTTTCAGATCACCAGCGTAGAAGGGAGCCCCGAGATCGATTCCGCCCGGCAGGAACAGCTACACCGCCAACTCGCCGAGGTCTTCTCGGAAAAGGTCTCAATCGAAAACCTCCTCGCCAGGCATCAGCAGCGCTGGTCCAGGCGCCGCAGTCCGGCCATCCCCATCCCCACGGAAGTTCACTTTGAGAACAATATCTCGAACCGCTATACCGTCATCGACATCTTTGCCCAAGACGCGGTGGGGCTGCTCTACAAGATCACCCGCGCGCTCTCCGACCTCGGCCTTGACATCTACACGGCCCGCATCAGCACCCAGGCCGACAAAGCCGTGGATTCCTTCTACGTCACCCGGAACGGAAGCAAAATCGAATCCCCTGGTGCGCTGGAGCACATCCAAAAGGAAGTCCTTGCCCGAATCGGATAGACAGCCGGCCCGCATTGAGAAGCTGTCCCTCCCCGGACATCGGGTGCGTATTCATGATCTTTGGGGTGACATGGCCAGATGCGGATAACCCGAGAAAAAACTTGACAACCCCTACGCCTTGTCTTACCTTTGTCATGATTTTCTTCCGACGGCCCCTGTATGTACCTCGCAAACGGTATTCTTCATCGCACCTTTTTCCTCACAGCGCTTATCTTTAAGGTTGTCCGTTGCTTCCCCATTCACCCCCCTTTATCCTGAAATCCGCGCCCAGGGCTTAGCTTCCCGTTAACCTCATGGGCCATCCGGGCAACGTTCCCCGCGTTCAGGCTGCCGACCGCCCTATTCCGAAAGTCTTGCCGATTTTCCCGACCCTATGAAAAACAGAATGACGGATAAAGAAATGGCCGTAGAAACGGTCCACCAAGAAAGCCATCTGGATATCCTCGAACTCCAGAAAATGACCATTCCCGAACTCAGCAAGCTGGCCCAGAAATTCAACATTCAGGGCTACAGCAGTCTGAGGAAACAGGAACTGATCTTCTCCGTCATCCAGGCCCAAACGGAAAAAAGCGGCCTCATCTTTGCCCAGGGCGTCCTGGAAATCCTGGAAGACGGGTTCGGATTCCTGCGCTCTCCCAACTACAATTACCTGCCCGGTCCGGACGATATTTACGTCTCCCACTCCCAGATCAAGCGGTTCAACCTCCGCACCGGCGATACCGTATCCGGCCAGATCCGGCCGCCCAAGAACGACGAGAAATACTTTGCGCTCATCCGGGTAGAAGCCGTCAACTTCGAAGACCCGGAGCAGGCCAAGCAGAAGATCCTCTTCGATAACCTCACCCCACTGCACCCCCGGGAACGCATCTGTCTGGAGTACGACCCCCAGGACCTCTCCAGCCGAATCATGAACCTGCTCACCCCCATTGGCAAGGGACAGCGCGGGATGATTGTGGCCCCCCCATTTACGGGGAAAACGATGCTGTTACAGAAAATTGCCAACGCCATTACGGAAAATCACCCCGAGATCGTACTGATTGTCCTCCTCATCGACGAACGCCCCGAAGAGGTCACCGACATGCTCCGGTCGGTCAACGGGGAAGTCATCAGTTCAACCTTCGACGAGCCCCCCGCCCGGCACGTCCAGGTGGCCGACATGGTCATTGAAAAAGCCAAACGCCTCATCGAGCACCAACAGGACGTGGTCATCCTCTTAGACAGCATCACCCGCCTCGCCAGGGCCTACAACAACGTGATCCCCCACAGTGGGCGCATCCTCACCGGCGGCCTCGACTCAAGCGCTATGCAGTGGCCCAAACGCTTCTTCGGCGCTGCGCGCAATATCGAGGAGGGAGGCAGCCTCACCATCCTCGCCACAGCCTTGGTGGAAACCGGCAGCCGGATGGATGACGTCATCTTCGAGGAGTTCAAAGGCACGGGCAACATGGAACTCAAGCTGGACAGACGCCTGAGCAACAGGCGGGTCTTCCCGGCCATCGACGTCACCATGTCCAGCACCCGCAAGGAAGAGTTCCTCTTAGACGAAAAAGAACTCAACCGCGTCTGGATCCTCCGCAAACTCCTCAACCAGATGCCTGCCTTGGAGGCCATGGAATTCCTGAAAGAACGGATTTCCGGCACCAGGAACAATGAAGTATTCCTCCACTCGATGAGCGAACCGATGTGAAAACGTCACTTGCGTTTTAACCCGCTTTTATTTATACTGGTTGGGTCAGAATCAGGCAACCAATCCTAAATTTGACCATCGGACCAGGATTTGGTCGTGGATAATCCCAAGGAGCCACTGATGAAAGCGGACATCCATCCCGAGTATGTCGAAACCACCATCACCTGTGCCTGTGGAAACAGCCTGCAGACGTATTCGACAGTACCCAATCTGCGCGTGGAAATCTGCTCCAGCTGTCACCCCTTCTACACAGGGAAACAGAGGCTGGTAGACACCGCCGGGAGGGTGGAACGCTACCGCCAGCGCTATGGGATCAAAGATCCAGAATCGGAACCAGAAGCGCAGCCCGCAGGTGAGGCGGATACTGTAGAAACCGCCGACAGCTAACAGAACTGCACGCATACCAAGGGTGAAACGGCGCCCGGCCGGATCGGTCGGCGCTGCTTCGCCCTTTTTGTTTTTTTGATGCTATAGGTCTTCAGATAATTATT
>JAAXHW010000174.1 GCA_012270675.1 Candidatus Latescibacterota bacterium
CCACCCGACCATGGTCTAACTCCTTTGCAAATGGTCCTGAAGTTGAAGGTTGAGGGAAGGGCCGGCCAGCCGGGAAAGCCGACCCTTCTCGATTTCCCGCCTCAACATGCGCGGGAAAACGTTATAGACAGGACAACGCAATCCGCGTGCCAGAAGACAAAACAAAAAAGAAAAACCGCACGAAAAACGCGTATCCCATTGAAATTACGAACGAAAAAATCTTTAACCTCCCGATTCCCGCACCCGGCGCTTCCCGCCTGAAGTGACAAAAAAATTGTCATCTATCGTTGCATACATACATTAAACAGCAGTCTGTTACAACAAACGACAACAAAATTTCAGGAGTGACAAAAAAATTGTCACTCCTGCCGACCTCATACCATATCCCCAAAACAGCAGGGGCGACCGATTCGGTCGCCCCTGCGTGTCCACGGCATCACCATACACGCCCGGTCACCCGTCCCGCCCCCCCACATCCGCTGCGGGGAGGAAGGGGCTTTTCCGCGCAGCCCCCATCAATACGTGACATCACCCCTCCCGGCTCGATACACAACCAGCCGCTCCTTCACCCGCACCACCTCCGGACCGTCCTCGGCGGTCACCGTATACAGGTAAACCCCGTTGGCCAGCAGGTGGCCGTCTCCATCCCGGCCGTTCCAGGAGGCCTGGTTGAAACCCGCCCGTCCGGGCAGATCCTCCAGAACCTGTACCAGGCGCCCCGCAACCGTATAGATCCGCACCGTCACTTCGGCAGGACGGGACAAAATATAGGTAAACGCTGTCCCGTCCACCATCGGATTGGGCACGTTGAGCACCTTCTCGATCTGGAGTTCCGACGAGACGCGGAACGCCAGCGACTTGCGTGCCGGTCCGTTCTCCAACCGGTCGCGGGCAGAGACCTCCAGCACGTACCGGTCGTCCTCCAGCGTGGGGGCATAGACAAACCCCAGCGACATTGCATCCTCCATCCGGTCCTGCACAGCGGACGAAACGATCCCCTCCGAAATCTCCCCTGCCGTACCGGTCAGCAGCATCCGCACCGATTCGGGATCAATCCCGCTCGAATCCCTGAACACGACCCGGAACCTGGGCTCGGACGGCAGGAAATCCTCCGGACGGACCTCCCCGACCGCGTCCAGCGCCTCAAGCACCACCTCCGGCGCGTCCCGGTCTCCGCTGGGGATCACCTCAACCGGGTGCTCCGCAACGGCCTGCTGCTCGTAAACGCCCGGGCGCCCCAGCAGGTCCTCCACCCGGGCCCAGACAATATGCTCCCCCGGGAACCGCGCCGTATTCCAGACCATCGACACCTCCGTCTGCCGGCCAAACCGCGTCTGTTCAGGCACCGCTGTCCGGCCGATCAACCGTCCGGTTTCGGGGGGGCCGCTGTAAAAGGCAATCGCCGTGCCCAGCACCAGGTCCAGGGGCCCCCGATTCAGCACATCCACCCTCAGCGTCACCGGCTGCACCTCCTCCACCGCCCCCGGCTCCGCCCGAAGCCCCGAAAGCGCCAGGTCGGAAACGGGCTGGTACCGAACGGCCCACTCCGTCAGCACCGGAGAGGGGTTGAACCCTTCTCCGAACAGCCGCACCCGAATCCGAATACGGCGGGCATCCAGGCCGCTCAAATCGATCTCGTCGCCGGGCGTGAGCCCCGTCCACTCCGGCAGGGGCAGGAACGCGCCGGACGCATCCTCGCCCAGGAGGTCCACCTCTGCCCGGGCACCGGCCGAACCGCCCGACCGAATCCCCACCTGCAGCCCCGCCCACGCGCCCCCCGGCCCGATCGGCACCGACGTGAGGCTGCCGGAATCCGGCAGCCTGCGCCCGGTATACCGGTACACGGTCGGCCCGTTCAGCTGCCCGAACCAGACCTTATTGTTCACCCAGTCGTACTGTCCGCTCAGGATATCGGTCTCCGCCTGATCGCTCTCAAACTCCTCCACAAGACGCCCGTCCTGCGCGTCCACCACCCGCACCCGGTGCGTCAGCCCCGTCCCGAACTCCACCAGGTAGAGGTAATGGCCGTCCGCGATGACACCGTCGGTAAACAGGTAACCAAAACCCGTGGACGTCGGGCCCACCACAAATTCCCGGACCACCCGCCACCCGTCGGCCGGGTCGAACACCCGCACCGTCCACCCGGCGCGCCTGATCCCATTCACCCCCCAGGACACATTGTAAATATGGGTGCCGTCGGAGGTAATCAGGGAGTGCCCGTCAAACACCAGGCCGGTCTCCAGGTCCAGCAGCCCGTCGGGCACCCGCACCCGGTCGGCCGCTCCCGTCACCGGCGAGATCCGCAACAGTTCGTCCCGGCTCCGGTCGTCGGCATAGATAAATCCATCGCCGTGATAGGTCGCCGAGACCCCCCGGACCGGCGCCTCCGTCAACACCCCGTAGTTCTGCCCGGCGTCCGTCCCTCCAAACCCCGTCCCGATCCGCTCGAACACGTCCCGGCCCGGATAGAGCCCTTTGGGGGTATAATACCCCTTCACATACACGTAGGTCCCGTCGCTACACAGCACTGCCGTGCCGGCAACCCCCCCGGCGGCGAACGCCGCCTCCTGCCCCTCCCGGTTGAAACGCATCGGCGGAGGCGTCAGCACCCGGCCCACCGATCCGTCTTCAAACAGCGCCACATCCTTCGATATGCCCAGCCTGTAGGCTTCGGCCCCTCCCTGCTGCCAGAGCACCTCCCGCTCCGGGGCAGACGGTGCGACCACAAACGCCCGGGGCTGCGTCCAGGCCCCCTGCGCCTGCCCATTCGACAGCCGCGCCCGCCAGTAATAGGTGCCCGGACCGGGGACGGGCACCTGCCAGGACACCAGCCCGGCCTCTCCACCCACCCCTCCCGAACGGATCACCTCCGCCCCCTCAAATACCAGCGTCCGGCCGACCTCAAATTCGCCCAGCACCTCCCCGTCCACACCCGCCCCGGCGCGCACCGCCAGCCGCACCTCCGGGGCGGAAACCACCTGGCTCTCGGCCGGCATGGTCGGCACTGCCGCAAGCGCCCCAAAAACGTCCACCTCCACCGCCAGACGGTTGTTCGTTTCATCCAGCTCCTCAATCCGGTCTGCCGGGTCCAGCACAACCTCCAGCCGATGGTGCCCCGCACGCAGCCTCCAGAGCACCGCCAGGCTGTCCGCCTGCCCAAAGGGAGACAGCCTGCCCATAAAAAGGGTATCCACCCCGGCCCGGTCCAGGTTCTGGTCCACCAGCACCACCTGCGGCCCCGCCTCCGACAGAATGCCCAGGTTCTCAATCCGGACCACAATCCGGACCGAATCCCCCGCCACCAGCGCCCCCTGCCGGGAAATCCGCAGGCCGTCGGCCGGCAGGGAAAAGTCCGGCCCTTCAGGCACTGCCAGGGCCTGCGCCGGATCGCCCATCAGGTTCATCCCGTACGCCGATGGCGTTGCAGTGGGAGCGGCGGTCAGCCAGTCTGCTTTGCCCAGAGCCAGGCTCGGTCCGAACGCCCGGATGCTATCCCGAAAGAGATGCCGAAACATCCCCGCGTTGATCGCGTTATTGGTAGACACAAACGCAAGGGACGAAGCCGACACATAGGCAATTGCCCCTCCGTCCGATTTTTTGGTCATCTCCTCGGCCAGACAGACCAGTGTCGGGTCCGCGTACAGGCCGTTTAAACACGACATGGCCACCACCAGCGGCAGCCGGTCCTCATTCACGATCTGTGCCATATAGTTGTAGTAGCGCTGCTGAAAGCTGCCCCGGAAAAAGAACGCCATAATCGCAGCGCTTCCATGCCCGGTAAAATTGACCACCAGCCGCCCTTCGTTGATCTGCCGGATCACCTCCCGGGTATCCTCATTCGGCTCCGGCGGCGTATCCATCCGGTTGTAGACCTTGAACGTCTCCAGGCCCAGCGGTTCGGTGTACAGCGCCGCCAGGGAATCGTTCGGCGCTGTGTAGACCGAGGGATCGACCTCGTAGTTGGCCATGTAGAGCACCCGGTCCCGCCAGCGCCCATGCGGGGCATTGTCGTAGGCGGTCACCTTTTGCACCACCGTCTCCGCTTCACCGGTAGTGTTCACCGAAAACCGCCCCACGAACACGTCCAGGAACGCATCCTCCCCGGCCACCGTCCCGAAGCGGTGGTCTGTGTATGCCAGTCCTCGCCGGGCCCGCTGGAAGGGGAGCGCCGGAACCAGATTTCGCCGTCCCTCCCTGGCCTGTCCGAAGTTATCCCGGTAGTCGAAACTCGCCCGGCCGAACAGCAGCAGATAGACCGGCCGCTGCGTCCACGTCTCGAATGCGTGGATCATAAACGTCCGGATAGCCTCCGGCACGACCTGCCCAAAGGCAAATTCGTCGTAAATATCGGTCACGTCCACCACCTGCGCGCTCAACCCCCCTTCCCGCCGGTGGTCCGCCAGCCGCTCCGCCTCCGCCTGGAGCAGGGGGTGCGTCACAATCAGATAGTCCGCGCCGGACCGTTCGTCCCGCAGGTTGGAAGCCGCGTCCGCCTCTGCCGCATCCGGACGCCGGACCGCTGTGGAATCGACCGCCAGAAACATCCCCTCCCCACCTTCCACTTCAAACCGCGCCCGGTAACCCGCCCCGTCTTCCACCACCTCCACCCCCTCCAGGATAAGCGCCTGCTCCAGGCCGAAGACCCATACCAACGGCGCCCGGAATCCCCCAACCGAAAACGTGCGGCCCCCGGCCGTGCCCGGATCGAAAAGCAGGGCGCCCTCCGTTGCCTCGTAGCGCCGGGGGTAGG
This sequence comes from Candidatus Latescibacterota bacterium, assembly GCA_012270675.1. Taxonomy (GTDB): domain Bacteria; phylum Latescibacterota; class UBA2968; order UBA2968; genus JAAXHW01. The sequence goes on from JAAXHW010000174.1 coordinate 4,751, forward strand.
TCATCTCAACCCAGTTCAAAAACACATGGTCCACATAGAATTCCGGAAAATCCACAGAGCCGGGCGTGGCCAGCGTCACCCGGACCGTATCCCCCAGTTCCGCAACCGGTACCTCACCGCTGGCCACAAACGCCGTCTGCCCGTCCCAGCGGTCTTCGGAAACCACCGTGCCGTTTGCCAGGCGCACCACGGTCCGGTGGTCGGGGTGCAGCCCCGGCACGCTGGTCCGCCCGTGCATCCCCACCCGGATGCGGGCGGTCTGTGCCGATTCCCGGTCCAGCCCCGGCAGAAGAACCGGCACCGTCATGGGAAATTCCTGAAGCCCCGGCAGGGGCGACCCCGTGTGCCCCCAGTACCAGTGGTCCCGCCGGGCGTCCGGGGCCAGTCCCAGGGGAGAATAGATCGAATCCACCTCCGCGTGCACCACCGCCGCAAACCACTCTGCCTCCGGCAACCCGCTTTGGGGCGCCGCGTTGACGGAACGGAAGCGACGGCCCGGCCCTCCGTCTGAGGTGAGCCAGTACACGTTCTCCCGTCCGAATTCATTCTCAAAGTCCCGGTCGGGCGCCCGTCGGAACCGCCCATAAAAGAACACCCCGTCTCCCGCGTCCAGCCGTCCATCTCCCCCGTCCAGAACCGCCAGCGGGACCTCCTCCCCGTTCAGGAAAAGCTTCAGCCGTCCCAACCCCCCCGCCCCCGGGTCGATCCCTGAAGCCGCAAACCATTCCGCATCCAGTCGATACAGCCCATCTTCCCGGATGCGCAGCTTGTAATAGGTCCCCCCGGGGTCATACCAGTCCGGCTGAACCTTCCGGAGGCCTCGCTCCGCTGCGGGATGCCCCCGCCAGGCCCGGGCCTGCTCGGCGTTCAGAAGCGCCTTTTGATAGATCGGCTCCATCGCCCCCTCAGCGCCCCCATCGGCCGGACGCAGGAGCGGCCTGCCCGGTCCCTTCTCCAGAAACCGCACCCGCAGCCGCAGCCGCCTGGCAATTCGGAGCACCCTGCGGACCGGATGGTACTGAATCGGCCGCAGAGACACCCCAACCACACGCTGGTCGCGCATCAGTCCCGTTCGGGTGACCACCGCCTGCTGCGCCGGATAGAACCGATCCTGGCCGTAAACCGCCGGGGCCGGTTCGTAGCGCTGCTGGACGACCCACAGGTCCTCACGTCCGACAAACTGCGCCTCCGGCACCGGCATCAGGTCCACATCCGGCACCTCATCGTAGGCCGCATCGACCACCTCAACCGAAACCCCGGCCCCGTGGGGCACCCCGAGCAACAGCCCCCGCACGGGCACGGCCGGGGTGCCCGGCTCGGGCGACCAGACCGCACCGGGCAGGTCTACCCGGTCAAACGCCCGGCCGTCCAGCACAACGCGCCGCAACCGGTACTCCCGGGCGCTGATCTCCACCACCACGCCCTCCGGACCGTACGACACCAGCCGGGGCTCGCTGGAGACGGCCCGGGCCGCTGTCGGCCCGAGGCCCAGAATCAAATAGATCGAGGCGCGAAGAAAAACGTTGATTGGGTTCAAAAACATCCCTCCAAATCCATACCCGTATGCATCGCCCACCTTTTCAATCCAACATATGCTTGACTTCCGGCACCTGCTGATGCATCATGCCCTTCCAGTCCATGCCGTACGCACACAACCTGTTGATGCCTGTAAGAAGCTGTTTTAAAATTCCTGGTGAGTTCCCGAGCGCGAGCGAAAAAGTGGTGGTCAAGGCGGGAGAACCCGCCCGTATC
>JAAXHW010000175.1 GCA_012270675.1 Candidatus Latescibacterota bacterium
CCAGAACAGAGCGCTCTGTTCTGGAACCCAGGGCGGCGCGTCTTCCGCTTCGACCACAGACCGCAACACAGGCCACTGCTGGCGCTGCGCCAGAAAGAGGCGCTGCGCCGGAGGGGAGATAAAGAACTTCAGCAGTTCCCACGCCAGATCCGGATGTTTGGACTCCCGGTGGATGCCCAGATTGACATTCAGGTATAGCGAGGCCCGGGTGCGCCCGTGTGGCAGCCTCCCGATATCCCATTCAAAATCAGTATTGGCGAAATCCTTTAAATAAAAACTCTGCATAACCAGAGATGCAAGCCCGTTAACAAAGGGTCGGTTCATCTCAAAAGGCGCGCCCACAGGCGCCACCCGCTGTTCAACCATCAGGTCCCGGCAGAAATGGAGCGCCTCTAAGGACGGGCCGCTGTCTAAGATAAAATTCCCCTGTATATCGAATATCCCACCGTTGTTTTGCAGCAGAAAAACCGGCCATCGGGCGGTGTTCCCGCTCAAATAGAACCCGTAGCGCGTCACCCGCCCATCCTTGCCGGTCACCGTCAGACGTCGGGCGTAATCCAGGAACGTCGTCCAGTCCCACGCCTGGGGATAGTCCAGCCCCGCTTCCCGGAAGTGTTCCCGGTTGTAAACCATAACAACCGGAGAAAACGTCACCGGAAACGCGTAGGCCCGGGACGCCATGCAGCCAAACTGAAAAGGCCTGGGATAGTACGCCTCCAGGTCCAGGTCCCGTGCTGCAAACTCCGTCAGGTCTAACAGCACGCCCTTCGAGATCAACATCGGCAGTTCCTGCGCGTCCACCGCCAGCAGGTCCGCCCGCCCGCCATTCAGGAACTCCTGAATGAGCCGGTTCAGCGCCAGCACCACCGGCTCCACCCGGTATCCGGGGTTCTGCTCGGCAAAAGCCCCCAGAACCTGCCGCATAATGCCGCGTTCCACAATTTGCTCGGACGTGACGAACCGGATGGCATCCGGGTGGGGCGAGCGGGGCTTCCTCTGCCCCCCGTTGGCGACAAACGTCCCCTTTCCCTGGACCGTATGGAGCATCCCTGTATGGACCAGTTCGGAGATCGCCCGCCGGACCGTCACCTTGCTCACGCTATAATATTCGCACAGATCCCGCTCGGAGGGCAACCGTCCCTCAGGGCCGAACTTTCCTTCAGAGATTCTGTGGCACAAATCGTTCTGTACCTGTTCGTAGAGAGGTAAGGTTGCCGCTTGACTGTGGATTTCGGACGTTTTGTTGTCCAGATTGGCGTCCATGCCTGTATACAACCCGGCTTTATGTACATTTCGGCTGAAAATCGCCCTGCCCTGCCGCTCATCATATACCAGGAAGTTTGGTCACCAGCGGCTTCACAATTTTTTCAGTACATCCTGATAATATAGGCTTTCCAATTTATTAAGATGACATAAGATGACATATCCAAAGCTGTAATTTATATCACAAAAAGAAAGGCGCAATCAGGAAATTCCTGATTTTGGCATTCGAAATACCTGAGCCGGTGCGCGTCAGCGTTCGAGAGCGGTCAGCCCTTCGCGAATAGCGTATTTGGTCAGATCGGCAATACTGTGTAAATTCAGTTTTTTCATAACATTCTGGCGATGCGTCTCAACCGTCTTCACACTCACCTTCAGATCCGAAGCAATCTGCTTGGTCGATCTGCCTTCCGCCAGGAGTTGAAGCACCTCGCGTTCCCTGGCTGTCAGCGTGGCCAAAACCGTGTCTTCGGCCGCCGATGCGTGATGTACGTAGTCTTCGATCACAACGCCGGTTATCCCGGGGCTCAGGTAAGTCTGGTCCGCAAACACCAGGCGAATCGCATCGGCCAGTTCCTCGAACGCGCTGTCTTTCAGCAGATAACCCGACGCCCCTGCGCCGAGCATACCCGCCACAAACCGCCTGTCGGAATGCATCGACAGGGCGATCACCTTCACGTCGGAGGTCTTCGCGATAATCTGGCGGGTGGCCTCGATCCCGTTCAAATCCGGCATGCCGATATCCATCACAACCACATCCGGCGACAGATCCTGCACCAGCCCCACCGCCGTTCGCCCGTCCTCCGCCTCGGCCACCACCGCTATGTCGGCCTGCTGCTCGATCAGGACGCGAAGACCGTCCCGCACGATCTTGTGGTCATCGGCCAGGAGAACCCTTATCCTCACCTCGCACCTCCTGTAGTCTGCCGTCGCACGCCAACAATGTCCAGGCATCGACCAATGTACGCCCCATAAATAAACACGCAATCGGGGAAATTCCCGATTCCGGGCTTCGAAATACCTGAAGTGGAATGTGTGCGCTCCTGTGGTCATCTCTCATCCCATGCCGCTCCCCGGGGACTCCCCACTGTCCTTCAGGGGTGCCACCAGCACGGCCCGGGTGCCACGGCCGGGTTCGGATTCAACGTCAAAATCGCCTCCCAGAAAACGCAATCGCTCCCGGACGCTGAAAAAGCCAAATCCACCGTTTCTGCCTGCTTTGGAAGGCTCAAACCCAATGCCGTCATCTTCAACCTCGATTCGTATGCTGTCCCCATCTTCCCGAATGGAAATCTTTGCGGTATGCGCCTGAGCGTGCTTTACAACATTGACCAGCAGTTCCTGCACCGCCCGGAAGAGAAGCACCCGGAGCCCCTCGTCCGGCAGCCGGACCTGCCCGTCAACCTCCAGTTCAACCCGAACGCCGTGCTGTTCCTGGACCTGCTCGGCAAGCCACTCCATTGCAGCCGTAAACCCCAGTTCGTAAAGCACCGGCAGGCTCAGCTCAAAGGTCAACGACCGCGTATCCTGAATCGTCTGGTCGATAAGCGCTCGGACCTCGTCCAGAGGTCCGGCAAAGTCGGTGGAGGCAGCCGACGTCCCCAGCGCGCCCAATTTGATCTTGGACACGGCCAGGGTCTGTCCGATCCGGTCGTGCAAATCCGTTGCAAGGCGCCGCCGTTCCCGCTCTTCGGTCAATGTCAATTCCGACGCCAGAGACCGGAGCTGCGCCTGATACTCCAGAAGCTGTTCCTCCGCCTGCCTTTGCTCGGTTTGGCTCTCCCCTAACGCCCGGGCGTGGGCTTCCACCCGTTCCAGGTCCTCCACCCGGGAGATGCCTACGGACAGCACCTCGGTGACCTGTTCTACAAACGCCACCTCGAACCGGGAGAAGGCATTGCGACGGACGCTCATCAAGGCAAGCGTGCCCCGGGGGTGGGGCACGTCCAGAACACACCGGGAACGGACCCCATAGCGCTGCTTTGTCGCCTCCAGGTCTTCGAGCGCCATGCCTCCCATGTCCACCTCCAGGTCCGGGCGATAGACCGTTCGTCCACCCTGCCACATCCGGTAGACATTGGCGCGCTCCATCACCAGCCTGTTGAACTTCCCCGACGGCTGAACCTCATAGGATTCGAAAGTCAGCGTCTCCCTGTCGATCAGCCGGTGGATCACCAGGGCCTGGAAGTCCAGCCCGAGGGCCTTCAACCGATCGTAACAGACCTGTACCACCCCTTCCAGGTCGGCCGGCCGGCTCACCTCCTGCACAGCCCGGTTGATGTGCAACAGGGCTTCCTGCTGCCTGTTCTGCTCGTTCAGCTCGGCCGTACGACGCTCCACCTGCCCGGCCATCTGCCGGTACAATTGCGCGTGCCGGATGGCAATGGCCGCCTGGGAAGCATACACCATCAACCGATCCAGACGTTCCTGCGCCAGGGGACGCCTGCTGAGGCTATTGTCCAGAGCGATCTTTCCGACAATAACCTCCTGGCCCTCTTCGACAACCTTCAAGGGCATTTCGCACCACACCAGAATATCAGGATTCGAATAGAGGAATTCACCCATCTCCCTTCTTCTACGGACCACCTCTTCATATTCCGGCGTCCCGGCCCGGTAGATCCGGGGGCGGTCGGAAGCCAGCGTCTGTTTCGAATACGGATCGTTTTTCAAAGGGTACACAATAGAGGCAGGCTCGTGTTCCATCCCCAACAGCAGTGCCCCCACCATCGCATGCTGCGCCTGGTCGTACAGGTATAGTCTCACCTGGTCGTAACCCTGAGACTGGATATGCGCCAGGACCATCTTCAGGACTTCGTCCAGTTCCAGCGGCCTCAACACCGCATCGGAAATCTCCCGGATGGCCTCCATCTCCAGCCGGGCCTGAAACTGCTTGACGGCCACGGCGACCGCATCGGCCACCGACTGAGCGCCCTCTAAACACCCCTCATCGTAGCGGTTCAACGCCCGGCTGGTGAAATTGAAGGTGCCCATCACCTCGCCGTCCACAACCAGCGGCACGATCAGGTCCGAACGGTCCCCCTGCTCCATCCTGATCACATCGTACCTGAACCGATGTCCCTTCGAGATATCCCGGCGAAGCAGGGGCCGGCGGTTGTGGATCACCCATTCACTGGCGGAGTTGTCCGCAACAAGGGGAAAGGAGAAGTTCCGTGAAGTGAGACGGCCGTCCTCCAGAAAATACCAGCGGTCCCAGGAGACCAGCCCCAGGCTGAAACGGTCGCAGGGAATCAGCGCGTGCAGTACTTCCCCTATCTCCTGCATCACGTCCTCAATCGGACGGTCCGTATTCAGCGCCGAAACGATCCGTACAATTGCCCGGTACCGGCGGTCTATCTCCCGGAGCCCGGCTTCCTGTTTGTCAGTCCTCTGCATGGCAGTCCTCTTTCAAAGCACATACCCCTGAAAAATGAAATAGACCGTATAACTCGCCAGGCCGAGCATAACGATAAAGCTAAGCCAGAGCAGAAAGTCGGCCTTCCAGGTTGGTGCAATACGCCGGTCCGTGTGCTTATAGCGAAGGTAGATTGTGCCGGCAGCGACGATCGGCGACAGCATGGCCGCGGTAGTACCGCTGATCGTCAGCATCCAGACCGGATTCTCCACAAAATAATAGCACAGCGACATCACAAGTGGGGAAAACACCGCCCAGAAACGCAGTACGCGCAGCCTGGACCGGTAGTTCTGAGAATCGATCACCCCCAGCACGCCCATACAGTCGGCAATCATCCGGGCCTCGCCCCCCAGCGCCGAAACAACGGTTGAGAAAAGCACGAAAAACGCCCCGATCATGAACAGATCCGCCGCCCACGCGCCCAGCGTCTGCGTGTACATATTCGACAGGGTGCTGATCGTCTCCAGGCCTCCGGGCGTTGCTTCCATCCGGTGCAGCACGCCTGCCCCAAGCATATAAAAGGGGATGGTCGCACAGGTAAGCACCACCAGCGTCAGCACCACATCGGTCTGCATCACGCGAATCCACCCGCGCGCACGCCGCACCCAGTCCGGGCTTTTATCGACCGGCCCGGTGAACCGGGCGTAGCCCTTCTCAACACACCAGTACGTATAAATCATTGACTCCCCCGCCGTTACCCCCGTAGCGCCGTAGGACGCCAGCGCCGCTGCAATGGCAAACGCGGGAAACTCAAACAGCAGCCCCGCCTGAACGTCCGGCCAGGTAATGGCGAATGGGGTAAACTGGAGCGAAAATGCGCAGACCAGCGTAACCAGCGTGAAGGTACACACCATAAAGGCCATCACCTTCTCCAGGAGGCGGTACGTCCCCGTCAAAATCAGCGCAGAGGCCAGCGCTGCGAAAATAACCGTCCACCACCGCGAATCAAGGAAGGGCAGGCCCATGTGCACCGCCTGCCCGACCCCCCCGTAAATCCCGCCTCCACCCAGCAGGTTGTTCGGGATAATGGTAAGCAGCCACACCCAGATGAACCACGAGACCCTCCCCTTCGGGCCCGGAAGCTTGCCCGGTAGCCGGTTGAACGCACGCAGCACCGTCTCTCCGGACGACACCGTGTACCGGGCCAGTTCCGCCTGCACAAAACTCTTGCCCCAGCAGCTCAAAAGCAGCCACCACAGCATCACGAACCCCACGGTTGCACCGAGCGTCGTGGTCAGAATAATCTCACCCGATCCCACCACCGATCCAGCCAGAATCAGCCCCGGCCCCAGAAATTTCAGCGTATTCCCAAAGCCGGTCGGCGGCTCCCGGATGGTTCCTGCATCGCGGAGATAAGGATTGCTCGCAACCCTCTCCTTTGCTTCTGCCGCACCCTGTTCATCAGGCATGACGCCCTCCCTTAGAAGCTTCTTAAAAATAAAGCACGTGTCCCTGGCCCTGGAACCAGATCACATCCACCACAAAAGACATCCCTGCGGCCGCAAAATACCCCACAACCAACCCGATGAAAAACGGCCTGGCCCGATGGTACAGAATCAATCCCCCCAGCCGGTCGATCAGCACTTTCACGGCCCACACCACAAAAAACGACAGCACCGTCCACCGCACCGGCGACGTCAGCGCCACCGCAAACCCGATCGGGTGCAGCCGCCACCACGCAAACCGGTGCCGCAGATACGTCAGCCCGAACGTGGTCAGCGCGCCCAGCACCAGAAACGCAAACCGGTTGAACGTGAACCCCTCCGCCGCCTTCATCTTGCTGATCACCGTATCGAAGGGCACCTGCCCCCCCCGCCGGAATACAAAATCCCCGAAATTGTAGCTCCCGAACCCGTACCCCAGCTTCAGCGAAAACCAGAAAGAAAGCGCCAGACTCACCCCCAGCGCCAGCGCAATCGCCCGCAGGTAGGTCCCCCTGGGAAACCGTCGGTCGCTGTGCACCTTCGCGGCATTGGCCCCGCAGGGCAAAAAAGCAATAATCGGGTCGCACACCCACCCGTAAGAAAGCGCCAGCCCCGTCATCGTGGACCCGCTCAGCGCCGCCGGACCCACCATATGCATGGGAAATGCCTGGGGCACCAGCGGTCCCAGCACGAACATCAGCCCCCCCTCGATGACCACCCGGGTCAGCCCCAGGTAAATGGTAACCACCGCATACACCAGCAGCATCGCTATGGAAAGCGCGATCCCGATCGCGTGCAGCCACAACAGAATGTAAACAACCGACGCCAGGCACCCGAAAACCGCCGTCCGATAGGACAGAATCTCTTCCCCGTCGTCCACGGAAGCATCGTTCAAAAACGCCCTGCGCAGCACCTCCCGCAGGTGCTCCCGGGCCACCCAGATTCCACCCAGCACAATCGCCGCAAACGCTCCAAACGCCTGCCAGGACAGCGCCGAAGGCCGGATGGAATGCATCTCCGGAGGGCCGATGCTGAAGCCGGTCCGGTTGAACAGCGTCACCTCCGCCAGGTTGACCAGATAAAACACCCAGATGCTGAAAATCACATCCACATTTGCAAAATAGGTAACCCCCACCAGAGGCAGTGAGAGAATCGTCGAAATCCCCGGAAAAATCTGTCCCTGAGGGATTCGTAAAATAACCGGCGGCAGGCCGGGCCATCCGCTGTTGAAATAGCCTGGAATATTCCAGACGATCTTGAAAGCCGCAATCCCAAACCCGACCCAGAACAGCCGGCTGCGCATAAACCGGGGCAAAAGCCGCTCGTCCTCGGCTCCCTCCATCATCGCCAGCGGCACGTGCACCACCGGAAAACTCAACCGCTCCTGCTCCACCCACTGCTTCCGGAAAATCGCCACCAGGCAGACACACAGCGCCAGCGTGGCCGCAATCAGCGACCCCCACCAGAACAGGGGCGCAAGCCAGATCCGCCAGGGAATCGACGCTCCCGCAGGCAACCCCTCAAAAAACCAGGCCACCTCGGGCCCGCCTCCCGGAACGACCCAGCGGGGAATATGATGATGCAGATACTCCGCCCACCCGTTCTCCGTGGTAGCGTAATAAAAGGGCGACGCCGCAATCGAAATCACGTACCCCGTAATCCCGTACGTCGGCACGGACACCGCTGCGATCAGCATCATATGGACCACGCCCAGCTCGTCTCCCCCAAGCCCGTAACAGCGCCCGACCAGCTTCAGCAGGGGATTGAGCACGGCCACCAAAAAAATAAAAATAAAAGCCAGTCCCAGCGGAAAATAATTGGTCGTCATATAAGAAGAACGGACGACCCATTCCGAATAAGGACCGGCCAGCGTAACCGTCACCACAGCCATCAGGCCCACCGCCGTCGCCCTGCCCGTCATAACGCGCCTGCCCGGCGGCGCAGCATCGTATGGAGCGGATGGGGATGGGCGGCTTTGTGTCATGACCTCCTCGACTCGACCAGCGCCCGGGGATCCAGCGCATCCCGGAACCCGTCGCCGATAAAGTGGATGGCCAGAACCGTCAGCGAAACCGCAACACCCGGCGGCAGCCAGAACCAGGGGGCGTTGCTCAACACATGGAGAGACTGGGCATCCCGGAGCATATTGCCCCAGCTGGGCGTGGGAACCGCCACCCCCATGCCCAGAAAGCTCAACGCGGCCTCACTCAAAATCGCGTCGGCCATGCCAAAGGTCGCCTCTACAATCACATAAGGCACCACATTGGGCAAAAAGTGATACAGAATCAACCTGCCGCCGGACGCCCCGAGGCAGGATGCAGCCAGAACAAAATCCTGCTCTCTCAAAGAAAGAAACTCCGCGCGCACGATCCGGGCCAGCCTGGGCCAGCTGATCAACCCGATCACGAGCATCGTACGCGAAAGCCCCGGTCCGAATGCCGCCGCGACCACCAGCATCAGAATCAACCATGGAAAACACAGCATCACGTCCGTCAACCGCATAATCACGCTGTCAACCACACGCCCATAGTAGCCTGCAAGCGCCCCGAATACAATCCCTATGAACTGTGCGATCACCACCGCCACCAGCCCCACCGCCAGAGACACCCTGGACCCCACGCACAGCCGGGCCCACACGTCTCGCCCCACCCGGTCCGTCCCCAGAATGTGTTCGGCACCGGGAGGAGCCAGAACCTGTTCGTAGTCCACCGCGTATGGCCCCCGGGGCGCGATGAAATCGGCCAGAACGGCCATCAGGACCACCAGCCCAAGCAAACCGCACGAAACCACCGCCATCCTGTGGCGCAAAAACCGCCGCCACGTCAAGGCCGAGAGCGAATAGTCCCTCTCCCGGATCGATTCGGATTCCGTCGTGTGTAAATCTATTTGTGCCACTGGTCGTACCGAATGCGTGGATCGGCTACCGCATAAGCAATATCCGTCAACAGATTGCTCAACAGGACAGCCAGTGAGAAAATCACCGTCACCCCCATCAAAACGGGATAGTCTCGCCGTCCGATAGACAGCACGCTGTACTGTCCCATCCCCGGCCAGTCGAAAACCGTCTCAACCAGGATGGAGCCGGTAATGAGTCTGGGAATGCTCAACCCGATAACCGTAATCACCGGTAGCAGCGCATTGCGCAGCGCGTGGCGAAGGATCACCGAGCGATTCGCCAACCCCTTGGCCCGCGCGGTCCTCAGAAAGTCCTGTTGCAAAACCTCTAGCATGCTCGTGCGACAGAAGCGCATAATGGTTGCCCAGCTTCCGATGGCCAGGGTAAAAGTGGGCAGCGCCATATACCACAACTGATCCAGAATGGACGATTCCCCACCGTATACCCGCAGGCCGGAGGTGGGAAACCAGCGCAGGTTCACGGCGAACACATAGATAATCACCAGCGCGGAAAAGAACGTGGGGATGGAAATCCCCATATAGGTGAACAGCGTGAACTGGTAATCAAAAAAAGAATACTGTCTAAGCGCGGAATACACACCCAGCGCAATACCAAATACGATGGCCACCGTGAACGAAACGATCTGGAGTTTCAGCGTCGCTCCCATACGCGCGATCAGTTCCTCGGTCACCGGCTTCTTGGTGAAATAAGAATACCCCAGGTTGCCTTTCCCCAGCTCCTTCAGCCAGACCACATATCGCACGGGCCAGGGCTTGTCCAGGCCCAGCGAAACGCGCCTCGCCTGGATCTGTTCCGGCGTCCAGCGCTGCGAGTCCCGGGGGTTGATCATCGCGTCCACCGCATCTCCCGGCAGCAGATTCATCAGCACGAAATTCAGAAACGTAATCCCCAGAAAAACCGGAATCAGCACCAGCAGCCGTCGAACCAAAAAGTGGTTCACAACACGCCTCCCCAAAGCTGCGGCTCCATCCACCATGTCCCCGCGCCGATCATGTTGACGCACATTAAATGCTTGACTCTCCGTTGTGTCGTGCTATATTGACCATCAAACGGGAAACGGTCAACACGCTGCGAGTCTGAAAACCTCAGAGGGAACAATGTCTGTCAGTGAAAAAACGCTCCAGTTGGAGATGAACGGGTTTTGCGTGATCGAAGGCGTCATCTCCGAAGACAGGATGGACAACCTGCGTGACAGCGTGGTGGCAGCGCAGGCGGCCCATGATGAAAAATCGCGGGCGAAAATGGAAAAGACCAGAGCTCGCGGTCACCGTATAGGCGTCAAAGGCGTCGGAAACCTGAATCAGGTCATCAACCACACTCAGACCTTCGCCCCCTATCTGGCAGACCGGCGAATTCTGGACATCGCCGAGGCCGTGTTTGGTCCATACGTGCGGATCTCCTGCACCGACTGTGTTATCAACCATCCTGGAAACGAGCGCGGCTACTGGCACGCGGACTGGCCCTTCAATCAGACCAACGCGTCGCGCATCCCGGCGCCTTACCCAGACGCGATCATGCACCTGTCCACCATCTGGATGCTCTCACCCTTCAGTCCCCAAACGGGCGGCACGTTCGTCCTGCCCGGCAGCCACCGGATGAACAACAATCCCTCGGCAGGAGGGATGGAGGGCGTTGACGCCGATGCCCCACATCCGGCTGAGACCCAGGTCTCCGGCAGCGCAGGCAGCGTGCTTCTCTACGACAGCCGACTCTGGCACGCGGTCGCCCCCAACCGCAGCGACAGGCCGCGCGTAGCCCTCATCGTCCGCTATGCGCCCTGGTGGCTGAATCTGAATCCCACCATGATCGGCGCCCCGGAGCACACCCGCATGGTGGTTGAAACAGGAGAGAAAAACTACGAATCCACGCCCGTAAAAAGGGATGTCTACGAGTCCCTGCCCGACGATGTAAAGCCCCTCTACCGCCACTGGGTGGAAGATACGTAAGGGCATGCCGTACCCCGGGATGGGGGTCGGGAGCCGTCAAAACCAATTTGCGGTTCCCACTCAATTTTCCGGCTCCACCCACCATGTCTCTGCCCCAACGTAAATCTGAACGCGGCCCCCGTATTTGTACACCCCCTTGTGCATCCCGTGCACCCGTTTGTTAATAAAATAGACGTTCGGTTCCGTCCAAAGCGGAAGTGTCGGCACCTCCTCATCCAGGATCAGAATCGCCTCCTGCAGCAGCGCCTTCCGCTTCTCTGGATCCAGCTCCTGCCGCTGCAATTTTTCGATCTCCGCATAACGCGGCGGCGGCTTCCACGTATGCATGGCCCCCCACCCGCACACCTCCCACGGCGGACCGGGGCACCTCAGCATATCGCTGACCACCCACCCGGCGTCCGGATACTGCGGCGAGTACTTTTGAAACAGGTCCCACCCCTCCGCGTTCGCCACCAGGCTGATCGCCCCCGCGGTCTCAACAGCTAAGAGCTTCACCTGGATGCCTACTTCCGCTAAGGCCTGCTGCATCGCCGGCTGCTCCGGGCTTTTATCAAAAATCAGGTGCGCTAAAATAAGCTCCGGCGCCCCCTCAGGATCGTAGCCCATCTCCGCCAGCAGTTCTCTGGCCTTTTCCGGATTGTAACTGTAATCCGTCAGTGGAAGCCCCTCTAAGAACCTGGGCGAATAGGCCTGATTGGGCACGCCACGGCTTATCACCCGCAGGTTCTCCGCAATCTTTTTCCGGGGAATCGCATACAGAATCGCCTTGCGGAACCGCACATCGTGCAGCGGATGGCCTTTCCGCTCGGGGCGCAGATTGGGCATCAGACTGAACGAACCAAACGCGATCGAATCCTCCCACGCCGTGAGATGATCCAGCGAAAACAGGCGTGGAAAGTGCTCCTTGTTCCACATCACCGCCGCGTGAATCTCCCCCGTCTCCAAACCGGTGGCAATCGGCGTTTCTGACGACACCAGCCGCACGATAAGTTTATCCAGATAGGGTTCTCCCCGGAAATAGTGCGGATTCTTCTCGTAAATGATATACTCGTCCGCCTTGTAATCGACCACCTTGAAAGGACCGGTCCCCACCGGCTTCCTGGCAAAATCCAACGCGCCTGCATCCGCTAAGCTCATTCCCCGCCGGATCTTGCCCTCCAGCAGGTGTTTGGGCATCATCGGCCGCCGGTTCAGTTCGTCCATAAACAGCGGACTGGGCTGTGCAAAAGCAAACCGGACCGTATGCCGATCCAGGGCCGCCACCGCCGCCAGTTCCTCGGTCACACCCTCGTAGTACGCTCTTGCGCCCTTCAGCAGCGTCAGAATCGGCTCATCGACATAGGCGTCTGCAACCAGGAACCACGCCCGCACCGTGAACACCACATCCTCAGCCGTAAAGGGCTGACCGTCCTGCCATTTCACGTCCCTGCGCAGGTGAAAGGTCACCTCCAGGCCATCTTCGGAGATCTCCCACCGTTCGGCCAGGCCCGGCACAAACCTCTGCATATCCTCATCCAACTCGGCCAGCGTATTGTAGTGGAACTGGTTGATCACGATCTGATGCCCGAACCCGTCCCAGAAGGGCGAAAGCGTCCAGGCGTGGCGCGGCCCGTGGTAGGCCATCACGTACGTGCCGCCTTTGGTGGGCGTTCCCGGACCGGCGGCAACGCCCGCCCCGCCGACCTTTTCCTTCTCAACACCCGGGGGCGCATCTGGTGAGCAACCTGACAGAATGGCCAGGAGCAGAGAAAGAATGAATGTGACACCACCGATTTTCATAGAAACCGCTTCAAATAGCCTGGGGCTGGTTTCATTTTCCAGCCCCATATTTTGGCCACCCATAACTGCCCCCGGCCGCTTGCTGTCTGTCAACGCCTACCAGTCATTGAGTTTATGCCCATTCCCGTTAAACCAGATGGTATCCACGAGAATCCCCAGCCCGACCCCCGTCAGATACCCCAGCACCATCCCCAGAAAAAGCACAGCCGTCCGGCGGTAGAGGTCTAAACCTCCCAGCTTCAGCAGCAGCGTCTTGGTAACCCACACCAGGAAAATCGAAGCCACGCTGCTTCTCAGAACGCCCGAAGCGGAAATCGTAAACCCGATTGGATGGATCGGAAAGGTGGGAAACCGATACCTGATATAAAAGAGCAGACAGGTAAACAGTGCGCCGATCCCCAGGAAGCTCACCCGGTTCCAGTCCGTTCCGAACGTCCCCTCCTGAATGCGGCTGGTGGTAAGCGACCAGATCCCCACCGCGCCGTCGCTGGATCCGTTGAAACTGACCACACCGAAATTATAACTCCCCAGCACGTGGTATCCCTGGTGGAGGATATATCCGATAACGGTCACCGCACCCACCAGCCCGCCTGCAAGAACGGCCGGCACCAGGAGCCGCCGCCGCCTCGGATTCATCGCAACGCCAAATCGGGGAATGTGGGCAAGCGCAGTGACGCCAAACGTCTTGGCATCGCAGAAAAAAGTGTACGTCAGCCCCAGGGCCACCGCACTGGGCGGTCCCAATCCGGCAATCCCGAAAAGGTGCCAGGTAAACGCCTGCGCGGTGAGCGGCCCCCGCAGGTAGACCAGCCCGCTCTCCACGATAATCCGCGCAAGCCCCATATAGAGAATAAACGTCCCGAACCAGAAGACGAGAAGCGGCCCCCAGTCCATCCCGGCCCGGCGCAGAAAGAAAATCAGATAAATCACAGATGCGAGCAACAGATAGACCGCCGTGCGATAGGAAAGCAGTTCCTCGGAGTCGTCGATCTCTCCCCTTCTGGTAAATGCCTTCCGGAAGACCTCCTTCAAATGCGCCCGGGCGGTCCACAGCCCCCAGCCCACGAACACGATCATCCCCCCGAAACTCTGCCATCCGATCGCCGGATCGAACGAGCACCAGGGGTCCGAGCCTCCGATGTCGAAGCCGATCCGGCTGAAAATCCCCACCTGCAGGATGGCCAGCAAGTGAAAGAACCAGATGCTCAGCAGCACCTCCGATTTGGTGAAATAGCTGAACGCAATCGTCATCGGATGGACCGAGAACATGAACGGAGGAAACCCCTTGCCCAGCAGGATTCGCTTGGCCGACAGCGAAGTCATCGGAAACTCAAGCAGGGGAATCGTCGGCATAAACCAGGTCGCGATCGTCCAGAAAAACAGAAGCAGCACAGCCCAGAAGCCAACCAGGAACAGCCGGGACCGGACCAGGTTCGAAAGCGTCCCCTCCGAACCGGAAACGCCGGTCAGTTCCAGCACGGCCGTCGCAATCGGAAAGGGCAGCCGCTCGTTCTCCATCCACTGCTTCCGGAGAAGGATCACCGAACAGAAACCGGCCAGGAGCACAGCGGCCATAAAGCCTCCCCACCACAGAAACGGAGCGGCCCAGGGTGCCCACGGAATGCTCGCCCCCTTCGGCAGGCTCTCGTAAAATCCGATGCTGGCCGGCCTGTCCGCCACAATACTCCAGTCGGGCATATGGGGAATGATAACTTCGGCCCATCGATTTTCAGGCGTGGCAAAATAGGTGGGAGCCGTAATCACACCCAGGAGATAGCCGGAGAGCCACTCCCCCTGCATCATCCCGGCGATCATCCCCATGCAGCAGATGGTCAGAAGTTCGGACGGAGACAGCCCGTTCCCCCGCCGACTCAGCACCAGGTTGATCCCCAGCAGACAGATAAAGGGGATGAGGAGCGCATCCGACAGATGCGCAAAATCGGCCCGGGAAGAGCCGACGATCAGGCTGGAATAGGTCGGCCAGAGGGTGGTGAGTGCGGATAGGACCAGTCCGATAATAAATGCACGCCGTGTCATCAGTCTGCGCCCTACTGGAATTGGAACGAGAAAAGTCGGGCGCCGCTCATTCGGAAACACAACCGGACGGGTCGATCGCGCAGGCCCTTGATGCGAGAATCGCCGTTCCAGGTTACCTTGTGTGAAACGCTGTCGCTTTGGATCCCATCACAGGCGCCTACCTCGTAGCCGGGGTGGAAGCCACCCGTCTCATCGCGTATGCCCACCTTGCCGAACCCTCCAGAGGCGTCAACATTCAGATAAAGCTCACCGCCCGTGAAGTCCAGCAACGGCGTCGTAATCTCGCCGCCGGACCCCTGGAAATCCAGCGACATAAACCCGTCCAGCCGCTGAACCGTACGATAGATCTTCGATGCGCAATAAAGCCGATCCGGCTCAACCCTTGAGAGCACGCCGTGGTCGATATCGCTTCCATTGTGATACTGGTAAACGGCGTCGTCAACCTTCAGCACTCCGTACACCATATACAGCGCTGCGCTGCGTCCGCTCCCGGGTTCCCCCCGAGAGATATAGGGGTCCAGCGACGGCCATTCCCAGTGGATACCGTCCCGGCTCACCGCCATGCCGATATCCAGAACGCTGTGATTCAGAAGGTCCGAGTCCGGAAAGTAATTGTTGAACGAAGGAAACGCAAGATAGACATCTTCGGCCTCGGTATACTGGTGAACGGCAGCAGTATACAGATCCGTCCAGTTCCCGGGTTCTGAGTACCCGGGATACTCCAGAACCGTGGGAACCTCTTTGCTTATCGTAACAATACGCTTGGACGGGTCGGACGAGGCAAATGGAGACTTCATCTTCTCGTGGGGCCATGGGCACATACAATCGTCTATTTCAACGCGGCCGACGGCCCGTCCGTACCGGTAATGGCCGTCTCGAAAGCCATTCGGCCACGTGCGGACATATGCCACATACTTTCCGATTCGTCCATCCCACTCAAGCTGGTTGATCGTATCCGCAAGGAAGGGTAACACCCGATTTCCGTGCCACGTCCAGCGGATACCGTCGGAAGAAGTCAGGATATAGAACCCCCCTTTGTCCGGGTCCGGCTTACCCCCCTCTCGCGTGTCGTAAAGATACCGGCCCTGCACGAGGAGTTTATATCGTTCGACATCCGGCCCATTCGGATCTATGAATACATATCCGGCATCCACATAAGCAATATTGTTGTCTTTCGAGCCGGCATGCTCGAACAACCCCAGCTCCGGCTTGCGCCAGTGAATACCGTCGGTTGATTCCATATATCCAAGCCGGTTACCTTTGGGTACGGGATCGTCGCGGGCGATCCTCTTTACCATGCGATCCACCGAATGGCACCGGACCCACATCCTGTAGATCCCTTCGTCTTCCATCACCCGGCCATACCCCGTGATGGACATATCATCCCACGATCCGGGCGGCCCTGGCTCCACTGCGACGTCTTCCAGCCGGGGCCGATTCATCCGCAGGGAAACGCCCCGGCCGGAGTGGACGAACCGCTTATCGATAAACATCTGTTTTCGGTTCCGGACGCGTAAGGGCTTCTCACTGTGCATGCGGCCTCTCCTGTTCCCGTTCTTCCTCGCCAACCCTGACAAACGTATGAGGCGCCTTCAGATTCCGGTACGTCGTCTGAATCCACGCCCCGGACCTGGCCGTAGCCGAAATCCGGGCCTCGGATATCCTCCCTTTGAACTGCGCCCCCCCGCCCGCAATCCGGCCGATGCCGACATCTGCCTGCCCGGCCTGGATGCAACCCGTTCCCTCCACTTCGTTCACCGGGACACCGTCTACATAGAGCGTAAGCCGGGCGCCGTCGTAAACCCCTGCCACGTGGTGCCAGCCCGGACCGGGCGAGCGATTTGCCCGCACATTGCGCACCCCTTCGGACGTATTCACCGAAAACGTCGGCCCCGGCAGGGCAGCGCACAGCCCTCCGTTGTGTCCGCACTCCGCGTATTTAAGAATAAACGAAGCATCCGAATCTGTGGTATCGTACCGCAGCACCTGCCCGTGGCTGATAATACCGCCGTTTTCATCGGTGCCCAACCGCCAGGGAGCAAAATAAACGTAGCGCCCATCAAAGGTCCCTCCGTTAAACCCCCCCGGATTGGGCGGAGACGTGTGCGCCCCTGCATCCGTGGCGTCCCATCCTGCCGGATCTGTGAAACCCGCCTCCGTATCGTAACGCAGCAGACAGGCATGGGGGGTTGCAAACTGCTGCTTTCCGTAGCGGAAGGGAATAAAATAGACGTAGCGTCCGTCGAACACAGCGCCGTCGTACCCGGTTGTACACAGACCGGACGTATCCGCAGCATCGTAGGCTTCCCAGCTTCCCGCGTCTTGAAAATCTCCCCGGGAATCATAACGGACCACCACACTGTGCGCATAAGGCACATAGTAAATATACTGCCCGTCGAAAATCGCGCCCACACACATACCCAGCCCCGACCCCTTCGCGTCGAAAGCCGCCCAGCTCTCCGGTGAGGAGAAATCGCTTTCCGTATCGAGCCGGAGCGCAATCCCTTTGTTCTCATTGCCGTCCAGCGGAGCGAAATACACGTATCGCCCATCGAAGCAGGCCCCGTCATAGCATTTCGAACCCAGCCCGGAGGTGTTTCCCGCATCGTACAGGACATAGCTCTCGGCATTGTCAAACGCGCCCTGTGTATCGTAGCGCATCACCCTGCCGCTGTTGCCCTGGTCGTAATCATCAAATCCCGGAACCCAGTACACATAGCGCCCGTCGAACGCGCCGCTCTGATAGGAAATCGGGTGTCCCACATCGAATGCGGACCAGCTTTCCGGGCTTCTGAAGTCTCCCCGCGTATCGTAGCGCAGCACCCGGCTGTGAAAACCGTCATTGTCCCTGCGCGGAATATAGTAAACGTACCGCCCGTCGTAGACGGCCCCGTAATAGCCCCTGGTATTCATTCCCCCCGTTCTTCCCGCAGAATACCCCGCCCAACTCGCCGGATCCGTAAATGCGCCATAGGAATCGTACCTCAGCGCCTCCCCGTGGCGCCCGCTGCTGTTGGACTGAGGCGAAAAATAGATATATCGCCCATTACACACCGCCCCGAAGAACCCCCTGGTGTCCAGGCCATCCGTATTTTCAGCATCGTAAGTCTCAAACACCTCCATCGCAGAACGCAGCGACCACTTCGACACCAGCGCCTGAAACGCGTCCGACCTCCCCTCTTCACTGTGAAACCAGGCCTCCACCGTAATCGCATCCCTGATGTTCAAATCCTCGGCGTGGGGAACGATCTCATGCCTCCCCGTATTCGAATGCCGGACCAGCCGGTAGCCCGAGTCCCAAACCGCCCCCTCACCAGCACTGCCCCCCTGACCGCAACAGAGAAAAATCTCCGTATCCGCAGTATGCGAAAGCCTCGGCACCCTCACCCACGCCCTCAAAGCGCCCGTAGCGGCATCGTAACGCTCGATCTCGCCGTCCAACCGGCTGCCGTCGGCCCCGACAAAGTAGATATCCCCACCCTCCTGCCGGGCGCCGCCGTAAGCCACACCCCTCAACGCGCTGTCCTCTAAGACAATAAGCAGTGGAAAGTCGATCAGATCCTCATTCGAGACCTTTGTGTGATCAACAGCTATTTTTTTGCAATAGGTCTCAGACGTTCCCATACGGGAGTCCCCTTTCAAAAATGTAGCATCGTCATCCGGACAGCCCGCTCTATCGGACACCTGAGAAGACTGTAGCGCCGCCTCGCATCACCCTGCAGGCCGCCGGCCCTGCCTCTACCGGGAAGTGGGTCTCCGGCGGTCGTTTATCTGCCTGAATGTTAATACATTGCTTCGTTCGGATCAACAAAAAACTTCCCCGAACAGGAGAAGTCTGGCCCGTGCCTGGGATGATATTTCGGCCATTGGAGCCTGAGTACCCTCTGCTGGGTTAAGGGACAAAAAAAAGGTTGACTGTGAGTCCATGACAACTATACTGTGGCATCAGCCCATGCACACGCAGAGAGGCTTTCTATGAGCGAATCCCAGGAGCGGAATGTGTCTCGGCAACGATCTGGAAGCGCGCTGGAAAAAGATCCGGAGGGTACTGCGGAAAAACATCGCGGGCAAGGGGTCACGCCCCGGGCGTTCACCTTCGGAATTCTACTTTCTGCGGCCGTGGGCCTGCTGGCCAATACGGTCCGTTTTGCGCAACATGGGTCCTATATGGCCTTCAGCCACATGCCCATGTCGAATTTTATTCTCTTTCTGCTGTCCATGCTCCTCTTTGCAGCCCTGGCCCGCTGGTTCGGGCGGTGGTTTGTGTTCTCGCAAACGGAATGGATCACGATCTTCTCAATGGGGCTTGTCGGGGCTTACGGTCCCACCTACGGCGTGAGCGGCTATCTTGTAGGGATCATTTCAGCGCCCTACTACTTCGCGAGTCCGGAAAACCAGTGGTCCGAGTACCTTCATCCCCACCTCCCGACCTGGCTTGTACCAACCAACGAGAGCGAAGCCATGAGCTGGTTTTTCGAGGGGCTGCCAGGAGGGGCTGCCATCCCGTGGAATATATGGATGGTACCGCTCATATCGTGGTTTATACTGATCTGTGCCGTGGGATTCGCCTGTGTGTGCGCATCGGTAATCATTCACCGGCAATGGTCGGACAATGAGAAACTGATCTATCCCATGATCACCCCAATTGCGGAGTTGACGGCTCAGGCGGGCACCGGGAGGAGAGCAATGCCGGAGATCATGGTGGGAAAAATCTTCTGGACCGGTTTCATCCTGATTCTGACGATCTTTTGCTGGAACATGATTTCCTGGTTCTATCCTCACGTTCCGACCTTTCCGGTGGCCCAGTGGAACTGGATTTTCTATTCCGAGTATTACCCTCCGATCTTCATCAATCTCAGCACGGTAGTGATCTGTTTTTCCTATTTCGCCAGCCTGGAGGTCCTCTTCAGCATCTGGTTTTTCGACATCCTCTACATTTTCGAGGCCGGGGCCCTGAACCGTCTGGGGCTGGCGGCCACCTCCCCTCACTACACGACGGGGTCGTTCCGGTGGCAGACCACCGGGGCGTTCGTGGCACTGGTCCTGTGGTGGGTCTGGATCTCTCGTCCGCATCTGCGCCAGGTCTTTCAAAAGGCCCTCCATCCGGACCGTTCTCCCATAGACGACAGCAGGGAGTTGCTCTCCTACCGGACCGCCCTGATCGGTTTGGCCCTGAGTTGCCTTTATGTGGCGACCTGGCTGAACCAGATCGGGATCGACCTGCGACTTATTCTGCTCCTGATACCCTTTATGCTGATTCTGTTTCTTGGCGTGACCAAGATCGTGGCGGATTCCGGACTCATCTACACGAATCCACCGACCTCCGCCTGGAACCTTTCTGTGACCCTGCTGGGTGGGGCAGAGGCCCTCAGGGGCCCCACAAACGCGGTCTCTTGCCTGGCCTGGTTTCCCATGACCCACTATCGAGCTTTCCTGATGATGCCACTGGTCCATATCAACCGTCTGGCAGATTCCATGATCCAGGGAAAACGCCGACTGTTCTGGGCGTTAAGCTCGGCCTTCGTCGTCGGGATGGTTACCTCCACGCTTTACAACATCTGGCTGGGATATACGATCGGCGGCTACAATTTTCGACCCAACTGGTTGATCATCGGCAATGGCCCCTGGCAGTACCAGAAGGCGGTAAGCGAAGTGTTGAGCCCCACTCCGGTAGTACCGGCGGACTACGGGTTTTTCCTGGGCGGTGCAGCCGGTATGGTGTTGATCC
>JAAXHW010000176.1 GCA_012270675.1 Candidatus Latescibacterota bacterium
GGCTTGTAATTTGTCCGAGCCTCTTATTTAAGTTTGGCGAACCGGGATGAAGACAACCGACCGCGCCCCCATCGGCTGTCCCTTCTTCCAGCGAAAATAAAAAAGATGGGGTAGAAAATCTGTATTATGGTTCTTTTGCCGCAACAACCTGTCGTTCACGACAATAGGGCGTTTAAAGAAAGTATAACTTGTGAATAAAGGCGTGTCAATAGAATTCTTAAACGGTTGGCGAAAAGGCGGTTGACAAGGATTGGGGGAGTCTGTATATTTGTTTTTCAGCAATTGACATCCGGTTTTTGGACCGATACCAAGAGGCCTGGATGGTCATCATATCTTCGTGTTATCATGGCTTCAACATAAGGAGGCTGGCCCCGCCGATTATGGGGCCCGGGCAGGTGTGTGTCCCGGCTTTTATGACCCCTTGATGCGCGTGCGTCAAGGGGGTTTTTTGTATCTGATCGCAGACAAACAGGTTTCCATGTCATCAAAGAGGGGGTGAATACGATGGATAAATCGGTGGACAAAATCGTACAGGAGGGGTTGACCTTCAACGATGTGCTGCTGGTTCCGGGCAAGTCCGAAGTGCTGCCACGGGAGGTGGATCTGAGCACCCGGCTGACCAACCGCATCCGGCTCAATATTCCCCTGGTCAGCGCGGCCATGGACACGGTCACGGAGGCCCGTCTGGCTATTGCCATGGCCCAGGAGGGTGGGATTGGTATCATCCACAGAAATTTCCCGATTGAGGAGCAGGCCGGGGAGGTGGAAAAGGTGAAGCGGTCCGAGAGCGGGATGATTGTGGACCCGGTGACACTCTCTCCGGATAGCTATATCCACGAGGCCCTGGCATTGATGAAGAAATACCGGATTTCCGGGGTGCCGATTGTGGATGAGGGGAAAAAATTGGTGGGTATCCTCACCAACCGGGACCTCCGGTTTGAGAAGAGTGTGAATCGAAAGGTGAGTGAGGTGATGACCCAAAAGGGGCTGATCACAGCCCGGCTGGGCATTTCGCTGGAAGAGGCACAGGAGATTCTTCAGGCGCACCGGATTGAGAAGCTGCCGGTTGTGGATGGACAGGGGAAATTGAAAGGACTGGTTACGGTCAAGGATATTGAAAAAAAGATCCAGTACCCCGACGCTTGCAAGGACGACATCGGCCGGCTGCGCGTTGGGGCGGCCGTAGGTGTGGGCAGGGATTCCAAAGCGCGGGTTGCGGCTCTGGTTGAACAGGAAGTGGATGTGATTGTGATCGATACGGCCCACGGCCACTCCCGGGGCGTGCTGGAGGCCGTGGAAGCGTTCAAGGCGGCGTTTCCGGAGGTGGACGTGATTGCCGGTAATATTGGTACGGCGGAGGCGGCAAAGGATTTGATTTCGGCAGGCGCCGATGCGATCAAGGTAGGGATGGGACCGTCGGCCATCTGTACCACCCGGGTTATCGCCGGGGTGGGCATCCCCCAGATTACGGCGATTATGGACTGTTGGGAGGCCGCAGAGAAGGCGGGCATCCCACTTATTGCAGATGGAGGGATCACGCAGTCGGGGGATATTGCCAAGGCGATCGCAGCCGGTGCGAATTCGGTTATGATCGGCTACCTGTTTGCAGGCACGGATGAGAGTCCGGGAGAGACCGTTATTTATCAGGGGCGGACGTTCAAGGTCTACCAGGGCATGGGCTCGCTGGGGGCGATGCAGCGGGGCAGCAAGGACCGATACTTCCAGGCAGACGTCGAGCACAACAAACTGGTTCCGGAAGGGATTGAGGGGCAGGTGCCGTATAAGGGATCCATTTCGGGCTTTATCTACCAGCTTGCGGGTGGTCTGCGCGCAGGGATGGGGTACTGCGGAGCGCGTACGATTGAGGGGTTGCGTCAGAACGGTCGATTTGTGAAGATTACCCCGGCGGGGGTCCGGGAGAGTCACGCGCACGATATTACGATCACAAAAGAGGCGCCGAATTATCGGCTGGAATAAATGTGAACGTCACTTCCGAAATCCAGAACTCAGGAGATGAATATGCCGATTGAGGTTGACCGCATTCGGGCGGAGTTTCCGGTTGTCCGGAAATGGATTTATATGAACCATGCCGGCATCGCGCCGATTTCGCAGTCGGTTTATCGGGCGATGAACGGGTACCTCCGGGATGTGGCGAGCAACGGGATGACGGAAGTGGAGGCCTGGCGGAAGGCCGAGGTCCGGACCCGGAAGCTGGCTGCGCGTTTGATCGGGGCACGGCCTTCGGAGATCGCTTTCGTGAAGAATACGACCGAAGGCATTCTGGCCGTGGCCAACGGTCTGCGCTGGCGTTCCGGAGACAGTGTGGTGATTGCCGATCGGGGGTTTCCGGCCAATGTGTATCCGTGGCTGAACTTAGCCTCTCGAGGGGTGGAGACGCGGCTGGCCCCGGAGGTGGACGGCCGCATCCGGCTGGAGGACCTCCTGGGCGCAGTGGAGGAACACACACGCGTCATTTCCATCAGCTCAGTGGAGTTTGCCAGTGGATTTCGCCACGATCTGAAGACGATCGGCGCCTTCTGCAAAGACCACGATATTCTCTTTTTCGTGGATGCAATTCAAAGCCTGGGGGCGCTTGGACTGGACGTGGCCGAAGCGGCGATCGATTTTGCCTCGGCCGATGCGCACAAGTGGCTGCTCGGGCCGGAGGGCGCGGGCATTTTTTTCTGTTCTCGTCGGGCGATGAAGCGGCTCAGGGTGGTCAATTTGGGATGGGCAAGTGTGGTGAATCCAAGGGATTTTCTGTCGTACGATACGACGCCTTTGTCCGATGCGCAGCGATTTGAGTGCGGTACGCTCAACAGGGTGGGTATGTACGGCCTGAAGGCCTGTTTCGATTTGATTCACAGGGTCGGGATAGAAGAGATCGAAGCGCGGGTGTTGATGCTTACCGACCAGCTTTGTGCCGGACTTGAAGAGAAGGGATACACGGTGGTCAGTTCCCGGCGGTCTGGAGAGAAGTCTGGTATTGTGGTGTTCCGGCATGCTGACATCACACCCGAAGCCCTGTATGAGAAGCTGTACGAGGCGAATATTGTGGGGGCTGTGCGCGGGGGTGGGCTCAGGTTATCTCCACATTTTTATAATACCGAGGAAGAGGTTGATCGGGTTTTGGATGTGTTGCCGTAGATCAACGCTGTGGATAGAAACGCCGCAGGGCCTCCCCTACGGTTTTTTTTATTTGTCCAGGTACGCCCCGGCGTCTTCACCGGAAAACCTGGAGCCACCTGAGTTCAAAGAAGAGGAGGTGTTTTCTGATGGCGGTAGCGCGTTCCCTGACCGATTGCTGCAAGCTGCCGGATAAGAAATAGGCATGTCCCGGGAGACAGGGTGTTATTCTGGAGAGGATGTGCGGGCGATTGACGATCTCCTGCAGCGTCTGGAAGAGGCGGTTGCCCGGGGGGACCCGGAAGCCCTGGCTGCTCTGTTCTGCAGGGAAGTGAGCGCCGTCTTTTCCGGAACGTCCGAACCGGTTCGGGGTCGAGAGGCCGTGATTGCAACCTGGAAGCGGCATATGGCCCGGTGGTCGGAGGTTCGGATTGCCCGGCGGCATACTGTTGTGCGTATCCACGGCGATGTGGCCTGGGGAAGTTTTATGTGGGATGGCGAGGGCCGGGTGGATGGGCAACACTACCGGCTGGAGGGCGAACGGTGGACGGTTGTGATGCTGTGGGAAGATGGTGGGTGGCGGCTGGCGCAGACGCACACGTCCATGCCCTATCGCAACTGGGAGTCGCACCGGGTAGACGGGTAGATGACAGGTGCCTTGAAAGGGGCACTGTATCCCGGTTTTGTCCAGGGCCTCTTCTGCTGGCGGAAGGGGCTATTTTATCTGGTGAGTACGGATACCTCTGTGTGCTGTTCTTGCCTTTCGTTGCGGTGTGTGTTATTTTGGCATCATTCAAAACAGCTTCTGAGAAATCGGGACGCATATGGATTTTTTACCGGAGACGATTCTGCAGTTCGGCGGCGGGAATTTCCTCCGGGCGTTTGTCGACCTGTTTGTACACGAGGCGAACCAGGCCGGGCAAGCGGTGGGGCGCGTGGTTGTGGTACAGTCGACAGAGAGCAACCGCGCGGAACTGCTCAATGTCCAGGGCGGGCGATACCACGTGGTGATCCGGGGGCTGGTGGGTGGGGAGAGGGTCAATCGGGTGCATGCGGTGGAGAGTATCAGTCGGGCGCTGGTGGCAAAGAGGGACTGGGAAGCGGTGCTGGATGTGGGGCGGTCTCCGGAGTTGCGCTGGATTGTTTCCAATGTGACCGAGGCGGGTTATGCGCTGGATGCGGATGACCGTGCGGAGGGCGGGGCACCGGGGTCGTTTCCGGCCAAGCTGCTGCTGGTGCTTAACGCGCGGTTCAGGGCCGGAGGGGCAGGGGTGACGGTTCTGCCGTGTGAACTGGTCGAGCAGAACGGCGACCGGCTGCTGGACCTGGTCCTGGAGCAGGCGCGGGTCTGGGGGATTGCGGGCGCTCTGACCGATTGGCTGCGGCATGAGGTACGCTGGCTGAATACGCTGGTGGACCGGATCGTGAGCGGGAGGCCGCAGGGGCACCCGCTGCCGGGTAAGGACGCGTTGCTGACGGCGGCCGAGCCGTTCGCGCTCTGGGTGATTGAGGAACGGGGAGAGGCTGCGCCCCTTTTCCACCATCCCGTGCTCCGGCGGGTTGGGGATGTGCGGCCGTTTTCGCTTCGGAAGGTGCGGATTCTCAACGGGGCGCATACGGCGCTGGTGTGTAAGGCACTGCCGCTGGGCATTGAAACGGTTCGGGAGGCGGTGCTGCATCCAGAGATCGGCCCGTGGTTGCGAGCGCTGGTGTTTGAAGAGATCGTGCCCACGCTTGAGGGGTGTGTAGAAGGCCCCGGGCGTTTTGCGGAGCAGGTTCTGGAACGGTTTGCCAATCCTTTTTTGGACCACCGGCTGGCCGATATTGCGCTTCACCATGATGCCAAGGTAAAGGTGCGTGTGCTGCCTGCGTACGAGGCGTTTGTGGAGGCTTTCGGGCAGAAGCCGGGGCTTCTGGGTGAGATTTTAAGCGGTTATCTGAACTGAGAAGCTGTCTTAGAAGCTGTCTTAAAACCCCCAAGGGAGATCAACAATGGGGAAATCCGCACTGTTGGGGGGGACGCCGGTGAGGACACGGCCCTTTCCATCCTGGCCGCAGTCGGACGGGCGGGACCTGAAGTACGTGCGCGAGGTGCTGGAGACCAGCCAGTGGGGAGGGACGATTCACGGGCCGAAGGTGACGGCGTTTTGCGAGCGGTTCGCGCGTTATAGCGATGCCGTATACGGGGTGGGGATGACGAGTTGCACTGCCGGACTGGAGCTGGCGCTGAGGGCGTTTGGGGTGGGACCGGGCGATGAGGTGATTGTTCCGGCTTATACGTTTATCGCCACGGCGCTTGCGCCTCTGACAACGGGCGCGGATATTGTTTTTGTGGATATGGATGCCCGGACGTTCTGCATCACACCTGAGGCGGTGGAAGCGGCTGTGACGCCCCGCACAAAGGCGGTGATTCCGGTACATTTTGCGGGGCATCCCGCAGATGTGGAGGGCCTGCAGGCGGTGGCGCAAACGCACGGATTGAAGCTGGTGTGGGATGCAGCGCACGCCCACACGACCGAGTGGCGGGGGAAGAAGGTGGGAGGGCTGGAGCCGGTGTCTGCCTACAGCTTCAACCATGCGAAGAATCTGACGTGTGGAGAGGGGGGGGTGATTACCACAAACGATGGCGAGCTTGCAGATTTCCTCCGCTATACGCTTTCCACCTTCGGGCGCAAGAAAGACCATCCCTGGTACGAGCACCATCGTCTGGGGTTCTCCCATCCGCTTACGGAGTTTCAGGCGTCGATTTTGATGGGACAGTTCGAGCGATTGGAGGAACAGAGTTTGAAGCGGGAGGAGAACGCCCGGCTGTTGATCCGGGGGTTGTCCGAGATTGAGGGGATCGGTCCGCCGTACCCTGGTCCGGATGCGACGCGGCACGGCTGGCACGTTTTTGCGATGACCTACGAGCCCGAGGCGTTTGAGGGGCTTCCCAAGGCGACCTTTTCCAGGGCTCTGACCGCCGAAGGCATCCCCTGCGGAGGGTATACGTATCCGCTTTACGACAACCCGATGTTCGACCGGGAAACGGGTCGGGTCGAGGGTGCGCAGGGCGGGTTTCGATGCATGCCCTGCCCCGTGTCCGAATGGGCGTGTGAGGAAGGGGTTTTTAATTTTTCACAGTCCATAGCTTTTGGATGAGCCGGACGGGATGAACGATATTGTGGATGCGATTGCGAAGGTAAAGGAAAACGCCGGGGAACTGCTTCACCTCGGAGATGCGGAGAAGTAAACTAAGTTGGGAGGAACGCCAATGGGGTCGGTTCGGGCAGCTTATATGATGACGGATATGGAGGGGGTGGCCGGGGTGGACGACTGGGACCCCCGGCATTTTGAATATGCCAATCAGGCCAAGGGGATCAGCCTGGTGCAACTGGCAATTGTCCGGGTTTTGCGGCTGCCGGTGATCTGGGGAGACCAAGCGTCCGAAGCAGGTTGAAGAACACGTGGGGGCGACGGAAGTGAGGTTCAGCGCGGAGGCGTAAAAACCGGAGGATGGGAGTTTATGGAAAAGGAACTGGTTCAGATGCGGGTGAACGGGTGGTGTGTTCTGGAAGGGGTTGTGCCCAAAGACCGGGTGGGGGCGGTGCGCAAAAGCGTCCTGGAGAGCGTTAAGCGGCACGGCAATCCCGAAGCGCTTCAGAAGGGCATCGGGCATGTGTCGGGATTTATTGCGTACGATCAGGCGCTTGCCCCTTACCTGGCGGATTCATGCCTTATGGGCATTGCAGGGGCGCTGCTGGGTCATCATGTGCGAATTTCCATGACGTCTGCAACCATAAATATGCCTGGAAATAAACGCGGGGTATGGCATGCGGACTGGCCTTTCAACCAGAACAACGTGGGGCACATCCGGGCGCCTTACCCGGATGTGGTTGCGCATTTGACGACGCTGTGGATGCTTTCGCCCTTCAGTTTGGAGAACGGGGGGACGCTCATTCTGCCGGGCAGCCACCGGGCGGACAACAATCCTACGGGGAACAATGGGATTGATCCGATGGATTTCCTGCCGGGCGAACTCCAGGCTACCGGAGAGGCCGGCAGTGTGCTGGTGATCGACAGCCGGATGTGGCACGCCTCGGCTCCCAATACCACCGATGAACCGCGTGTGTCGGTTGTGGTCCGCTATGCGCCCTGGTGGCTCAATACGGATGTGCTGATGCCCGGTTCGGCCGAACGGGCGCGGATGGTGGACGAGACGGGCGCTTCGGAGAATGAGCAGCCGCCAGTGCCCAAGGAGGTCTACGATGGCCTGCCCGGGGATGCGAAACCCCTTTTCCGGCACTGGGTGAGGTGATGCCATGACAGAACGAAATATCGGGACCCGCCGCCAGCTCTTTGTGGATGATTTCTGGATCGACCATTCGGAAGGGGTCACGCGGCGGCTGCACGAGCCGGTGCGCCGGGATGTGGCGATCGCTGCCGAGCACCCCTGGGAGCGGGACGGCGTTTCCTATATGGTGGCGTTTCGGGAGGGGGACCGCTTTCGGGGCTGGTACCGCTGCGACGCGAAGATGTACGTTCGCAAAAAGCGGCAGGTCCTGATTGCCTATGCCGAAAGTTCGGACGGCATTCACTGGGAGAAGCCGGTGCTGGGCCTTATCGAATTTGCAGGGTGCAGGGAAAACAATCTGGTCTGGACCGGCCCGGG
The DNA here is from genome assembly GCA_012270675.1 of Candidatus Latescibacterota bacterium. Classification (GTDB taxonomy): domain Bacteria; phylum Latescibacterota; class UBA2968; order UBA2968; genus JAAXHW01. Next base: position 7,778 of record JAAXHW010000176.1, read on the forward strand.
GAACAATATGTCGCCGTTTCGGGACGATGCTCCGGACGTGCCCGGGGAGGAACGCTACAAGGCGATTGTCCGGGACCGGCCCGGCGTATTCGCGCTCGTGTCTCCAGACGGGCTGCGCTGGCGGTTGATGCAGGAGGAGCCGATTCTGACCGAAGGGCCTTTCGATTCACACAATATCGCGTTTCGGGATGCCTGGAAGGATGAGTACGTGATCTACTGCCGGGGTGTGGCCGGAGAAGGGAATTTCTCAGGCGGCGTCCGGTGGATCCGGCGGACGACCTCTCAGGACTTTCGGACCTGGACGCGCTTAGAGCCGATCGATGTGGGCGATACGCCGTTTGAACACCTCTACACCAATGCCTGCGTTCCCTACGAACGGTCGCCGGGCACCTATCTGATGTTCCCTTCCCGGTTCGTGCCCGAGCGCGAGCCGACGCCCGGCTGGAAATACGGCCCGGGCGTGAACGATATCGTATTTATGTCCAGCCGGGACGGGTTGCATTTTGACCGCAGTTTTATGGAGGCTTTCCGCCGGCCCGGGCCGGATGAGGGGAATTGGCACGAACGCGGGGTTTACATGGAACGGGGGATTTTGCAGACGTCGTCGACGGAGATGTCGATGTTCGGGATGGAGAACTGGCGGCTGCCCTCTGTTCGCATCTCGCGTTATACCCTCCGAACCGACGGCTTCGTGTCGGTCAACGCCGGGTTCGCAGGGGGGGAATTTACCACCCCGGCACTGGTTTTTGAGGGCGATGAGCTGGAATTGAACTACGCGACATCGGCGGTGGGGTCGGTTCGGGTGGAGATCCGGGATGCCGGTGGAGGCCCTCTGCCCGGTTTTGCACTGGATAAGTGTGCCGAGATCTTTGGAGATGAGATCGAGGACGTGGTGCGCTGGGCGGAAGGGGGTGATGTGGGGGCGCTGGCGGGCCGACCGGTGCGGTTGCGGTTTGTGATGAAGGATGCGGATCTGTTTGCGTTTCGGTTTCGGGAAAAGGGGGCGGCCTGACACGGAACCGCGCGGAAAAGCCCCTTCCTCCCCGCAGCGAAGGCGGGGGAGGCGAGACGTGTGAACGGGTGTGTACGGGCAGCTATTTTTATCTCGACAGGGGTCAAGCAGGTCTTGACCACGAATACGTGATTGTGTAATTTTACATGTACTGTTGAGCCGATATCAGCCGGGGCGTTTACCAGATTCTTGGAGGAGAGAAGGATGACAAGGCTTGGAGGTTGCCATTTTACCCGGTTGGTCCACCTGTTCTCCGGGGTGCTGGTTCTGGTTTTTGTTGTGGGCCCGGGCGTATCGGACGGTAAGGAAGGAGAGATTCTTTACTCGCGCGCCGAGCTGGATTCTCTGACTTCCCGGGCCGAGCAGCAACTGGATGCGGGCGTGTTCGAGGAGGCCGCGGGCATCCTCGCCCGCCTCGCGGAGGCCTATCGGGAGGATGCCATGCTTCAGATCCAGCTGGGCCATGCGTATCTGAAAAGTGGAGGCTTCAAAGGGGCCCGGGATGCTTTTGAGAGGGCCAAAGCACTCGATGGAACGCTGGTTGAGGCTTATGTGGGCCTGGGGATGGCCTACTTGAAGACGCCCGCGAGAGGTGTGCCCGCCTATTACAACTTCCGGCGTTCGGTGGGCGAGGCCAAGCGGGCGATCAAGATCGATTCCACGTATGCACCGGCTTACTGGCTTTTGGGCGAGGGCTATGAGACGTTCGAGGAAGACCATGAAAAGGCCGTGGCGTATTTTATGAAGTATATCGAACTGGACTCGGACAATCCGGATGGGCTTTACGCCTTCGGGATTGCCTGTATTCAGGCCAGGCAATACGAGAAGGTGGACCAGTATCTCGTGCCCTATCTGAAGGAGCATCCCCAGGCGGTGCAGCTTCTTCCTCTGGTGGCTCAGGCGCATTTTTTTCTGGAACGCTTTGATCTGGCTTTAGAAAACTTCGAACGCTATCTGCAGACGCTGGACGAGGAAGAGCGGCAGCTTTACACCGATATCTCTCTGGTGGCCTCCAAACAGGAGATCAAGGATCTGGAGGCGACCCCTGAAGAGGAACGTGTGGCCTACCTGGAGCAGTTCTGGCTGAGGCGGGATTCGGATATTCTGACCAAGATCAACGAGCGCATTATCGAGCATTATCGCCGGGTCTGGTATGCCCGGACCACGTTTGCGGACAGGATTCATCCCTGGGACAAGCGGGGGGAGGTCTACATCCGGTATGGAGAGCCGGATTACCGCTCCCGGTCTACGCAGAGGCAGTTTGTCCAGAGTACCGAGGTCGAGCAGGTGCGCAACAATATGGCTGTGAAGATGTATGGCGCGGAGGCCACTTTTTTGACCTTTACCGGTCCGGTGTTTCCGGTCCGGTCGATTCACAATCCAAACGCTGCGGGCCTGCACAGCCAGCTTGACGAGACCGGTGTGCCCGACGAGGCGGATGACCCCTTTGACGAGGATGCCGCTACGCAAGTTCCAGAGGACGCGGCGGGGCCTCAGGGGTCGATTGAGGACAATTCGCGTGACGTGAATCCACTCGATAATCCGGAGGGCCGCTTCGACGAATTCGGTAATTTCAGGACCAAGCTCAATTTTGGGGGGTTCGCCCCCATCACGATGGGAAATGAGTTCGGGACCGTGCCCTGGGAGACCTGGACGTATACGAAGATCGGGGGCGGCATCGAGATTACGTTCACAGACGAGAGGGGCAACGGGCAGTTCGATTTTGCGCCCATCCCACCGCCTGACTACGACACAGACGTTGGCGATATGGCGCGTATCAACGAATTTGCTCCCGGCACGATCTTCGCGAACACCGCGGCCCGGGTGCCGGACTACTACCGTCCGAGCTTTCAGCATCCCCCGCTTGACTTCTACTACGACCTGGCCGATTTCCGGGCTTCGGAGGGTCAAACCGCCCTGGAGGTCTACTATGGGATACCTCCCGAGCAGGTCGAGGCCGTGCAGAAGTCGGACACGTCCCTGGTCCACGTGCAGTGCGCCGTGGCCTTAGCGAATTCGGATTATACCTCAATCCACCGGACCGCGTTGAAAAACGCCTACCGGGTTGCAAACCGATCTGAAGCGCAGGCGATGGGATCGTTTATGCCGGAACTCCTCAAGGTGGAGGTCCCTCCCGGAGAATATGAACTGCAGGTCCAGATCAAGGATCTGGTTTCCGGGCGTACCGGGATTTACAGGCAGTCGGTAGAGGTTGAGGAGTATCCCGAAGACGCCCTCCGCATCAGCGATATCCAGCTTGCAGCGGCAATTGAAGATACGGGTTCGGCCGAGAGGTTCCGGAAGGGGGAGGTGTGGGTTGTGCCGATGCCGACCCGGAACTACCGGGAATCCCAGAAGTTCTACGCGTATTATGAGGTCTACAACCTCAGCAAGGACTCTTTCGGACAGACGCGCTTCAGCGTACGGTATCTGATTCGGTCGATCTCAAAGCCGATCAAGGGGGCGTTGGGGTCGCTTGCGGGGGGGGTTCGTTCCCTCCTCAAGAGCAAAAAACCCCAGGTTTCGATTACCCATGAACAGACCGGATTCGAACCGGCGGAACAGGGATACGTGGAAATCGATTTGAGCAAGGCCAGGCCCGGGATTAACATCCTTGAGGTTGAGATTAAGGACCTTGTCACCGGTGAGAGCGCGACCCGGGAGATCCGGTTTCAGTACGGGGGGTGAGTTTTGATTTTCGCACCTTTTGTCGAGATAAAAAAAGCCTTGACAAAATGAATCAATCGGTTGTAGATTATTTTATTATGAGGGGTGTGCACAATTCAGGTACAAGCAGCGATGATGTGTGAGATGGTCCTTAGAGGCATCCCCCAAATACTATTGGCGATCATCGCAACCTGAAGGGTGAAAACAGCTAAGGCCAAATGGGTGCGCACGTTACACAGCCCCTGGATAGAAATCTGTTTATGATTATCGGTGGCACCCACCAATTTGGCGATCAGGTCAAAAACGGGTTCGATGGCTGTGCGGCGGCTTCCCAGCAGCGCTTGATTTTCGTCTTGTGCAATGAAACGATGATAGGCTTGCGCACAGCCTCCAGAGGTCCACTTTGTTGCTGGTGAGATCAGTGCGATCCCTGCTTTTGCCCATCTTCGGATGCGCATGGCTTTGGCGTAGCTGTTGTCCGTTGTCAGGGTATGGGGGCAGATCTGTTTCAAAAACGCTTCCTCTTTCTCATCGATGGCCTGACTTTCGGACATTGTGCCTGTCTCGACTTGCACCAGCTTAGGAAATCCGACTTGTGAACAGGTCAGATGCAGGCCATACCCATAGACCCATTTGTGATAGGCGCTCTTGCACCAACTGGCATCTTGGTCCAAGTGCCGCAGGTTCTCCGGCACGCGACCCGCTTTGCGATCCCTTTGATGCCATACAGGACCGGCGGCTTTGAAAGGACTCTTGTCCTCATAGAGATTTTTATCGCCAAAGCCTGTTTCCAGATCCGCAACATCTTCTCCCACGAAGGCGACTAAGGCCTGTATGGTGGGATAGAGTACCTTGTATCGACGAGACAGTGTACTGCGATCTGGAAGCGTCTTAAATCCCAGCAGTTGCTGATGCTGAGGATGGGTTTTCAGCCAGCGATGTTGCGTTTTAAACTGGGTGATATACTGAAACTGCATCAGCGTGAAAAACACCAATAAGGGCTTATTTTTGTAGATGTATGGGTGCCCCTGTTTGGGGGTGGCTGTTTGGGCTTGTGCAAAGCGGTCAAATAGTGTATGTATGAGCTCGACATAGTCGGTGATTGTTGGTTCTTTCATCGGTCGCCTCCTTGTGAAGATGGGTGTCTTCTACAAGTGGTGACCTTTTGCCGACTATGTCAAGATTTATGCACACCTCTCAGTTAAAGTCACACATTACGTTATATCAATAAACTTAACTCAAGTTGTGTGGTATAAA
>JAAXHW010000177.1 GCA_012270675.1 Candidatus Latescibacterota bacterium
CGGGAATCGAACCCGCGTCCGAAGGCGGTTCAACGACAGCGTCTACGTGTGTAGTCTACCTTTTGAGTCTCACGCGCCCGCACCCCGGTAAACAGGGTTGCCCACACGCCAGCCCGATTGAAATCTCACCCGGAACCCTCGAGCGGAGGCGCCCGGGCCAGCCTGCATCAGTCGACGCCCCGGTCATATCCTGCAAGCGGGATCTGGCGGGACGGGCTGCGCTTTAATTACGCAGCCAGTGCGTACGAGTCATCGTTCGCAGTTGCGTTTTTTTCCCACTGGTTTAACGAGGTAAATGGGACCTCGACACGCAGCTCTCGTCTCCCCCCCTCCGTCGAAGCCTTGTCGCCCCCACGCAAAAGAAAGCAACAGCCAACCCTGAAAATATAACCCCGCGCCCCCACTCTGTCAAGTTGACACACCCACGGATATGGTGTAGATTACCCTCTGATCCCCACAGAGGAGAAAGCCCATGAAAATCGCCATACTCCACGGTCCGCGCGACCTCCGCATCGAAGAACGTCCCCTGGATACCGCGAACCTGCAACCCGACCAGATCTGGGTAAAAACCGAAATCTCCGCCCTGAAAATCGGCACGGACCGGGGCAATTACGAAGGCGCGGAACAGGTCCCCGGAGCGCCGGACTATCCCCGCTGGGTCGGCGACAGCAACCTGGGGATGGTACGCGGCGTCGGCCGTGCGGTCACCCGCTTTCGGGTCGGCGACCGGGTCGTATCCCGCTATTACCACCAGTCAGAGTACATCGCCCGCGAATCGGAGTCCATCGTCAAAGTGCCCGAAGCGGTCCACCCGGAAGACGGGGTATTTGCCCACCTCTACACCCTCAGCGCCCACTGCTATCGCAAAGCGTTCTTCCGCCCCGGAGAAAACGTCGCCGTCCTCGGCCTGGGCGTCCTCGGCCTGGGCGCCGTGGCCCTGGGCCCGCTCTTCGGCGCCCGCGTCGTCGGCCTGGGCAACAGCCCGGTCCGCCTGAAAATGGCCGAACGCATGGGCGCGCCTGCAGCCCTGTTGTCCGACGACCCCGACCTCGAAACCAGACTCGACGCGTTTACCGACGGCGTGGGCATCGACCTGGTGATTCTCACCGCAAACCCCTGGCCGGCCTTCCGCACCGCCGTACAGATCGTTCGCCCCAACGGCCGCGTCTCCATCGTCAGCCTGCTGGGACGGGGCGAACCGCCCCTCGATTTCAACCCCCTGGCCATGGAATGGTTCTACAACAAAGGCATCTCCCTGATTGCGGTAAGCCAGCAGGCAGGCTATTTATACCCCACGCCCGAAAACCGTTTTGACGACATCCGCGCCTGTGCGCACACCCTCTCGCTGATGGCCGAAGGCCGCCTGGAGCCCAAACGCCTGATCACGCACCGGTTCCACTACACCGGAATGGTCGAAGCCTACGAGATGGCGTTTCACCGGGAGAAGTCCATGCTCGGCGTCATCTTCAGCTGGGATTAAACGCTCACTCATCTTCGGTCATAGCGTCGAAAAACTTGACCACGTTCCCCCTGTCCTCCGTGGTGTTGAACGCCATGGCAGCACGCGGATGCTGGTTCAAAATGCCCGTAATCATATACGGCAGGTCAAACCCCCACAACAGTTCTGACCGCATCGGCTCAATATGCTCCTGGATGCACTGGAGCATCGGCCGGAGGTGGAACTTCGGATTGTGCAAAAAACCGATCAGCAGCTCAATCGGACAGTTGCCGGCCCCGCGTCCCAGTCCCGCCATCGTCGCGTCAATCATCGTTGCGCCCAGAACAATCCCCTCAATCGTATTGGCGTAGGCCAGCTGCAGATTGTTGTGTGCGTGTATGCCCACCTGCTTCCCCGCCGGTTCCGAGATCTCGAGAAACCGCTTCATAAATGCCTGAATCTGTTCGCTGTAGAGATGCCCGAAACTATCCACCACATAGATGGCATCCACCTCCGAATTCACCAGGAGCGCCAGTCCTTCGTCCAGCTCCCGTTCCTGAACGGTTGAAATCGCCATCAGGTTGACGGTGGTTTCATAGCCCTTGTCGTGGGCGTCTTTGATCATATCCAGAGCCGTGGGAATCTGGTGGATATAGGTCGCCACCCGGATCATATCCAGCACGCTTTCGCTTTTGGGCAGAACGTCCTCGCGGTAATCGCTCTTCTCCGCGTCCGCCATCGCCGAAAGCTTCAGAGGCGTATCGTTTTCTCCCACAATACGCCGGATACGCTCCTCGTCACAGAACTTCCACGCGCCGTGCTCGGCCGGGGCAAAAAGCTTTTTGGAGTTCTTGTACCCAATCTCCATATAGTCGATACCGCCCTCCACGCAGGCGTTGTACACGGCCCTGACCACGTCATCATCGAACTGGTGATCGTTCATCAACCCCCCGTCCCGAATCGTACAGTCCAGAACCTTGATCTCCTCACGGTAGGACACCCACCGCCCGGCAGCACGCTCTTTCGACTTCGGCATTTCCATACGGGTCTCTCCTTTATCCCGGTCCGTTCACGGTGACCAGCACACCGTCAAATCGGTTGACAACCAGCAGAATTCATCCCCCCTAAATATGGCTTTTTCAGCCCTCTGAATCAAGTTCAAATGTGTCCGGACGGGATGGGTCGTCCGGACCGGTACCCATTGTAAACCGCACCCGCTTAAACCGCCGACCCAGCGCAATCGCGCGGTCTTTCACACCCTCCGCATCCCGCTGGTTCAGCACATCCGCAATACAATCGGCGACCTCGGGCGCATCCGCCTCCGTCATCCCGTACCGGGTCACCTCCTGCACCCCGATGCGCAGCCCGTGCCTCCCCAGTTCTTCGGGAATTCCCGCTGCCCCGGCAATGATATGGCACGCCTCAAGCCGATCGGCAATCGCCTTGCCCTCACCAAATGCATCCACAATCGGCAGGAGCATGTGAGACGCGGTAATCCCCAACCGCGCCCCCACCACGGGAATGCCGCGCGCGCAGAGCGCCCTGCCCAGCGCCTTTGCATTGCCGATAATCGCATCTGCATGCGCCTCCCCGCAGGCCATCCACTCCAGAAACGTCCCGGCAAGCGCGGGCAGGCGGCCGAGGTGGTGGTTGGCAATCATCAGGGGGGAAGTTGCCGACCCGATGCGTTCGGCGATCGACCGGTCGTTGGCCAGAACCATGCCCCCCTGAGGACCGGCAAGGGTCTTGTGGGTGCTGGTAATCACCACATCGGCCCCTTCCTGGAGCGGGGATTGAAACCGCCCACCCGCAATCAGCCCCATAACGTGCGCCGCGTCGTAGATCAAATAAGAACCGGGGGCGTACTTCTCCATGGCCTCCTTGAGCTCCCGCACCGGCAGGGGAAAGAGAAAAGTGGACGACCCGATACTCACGATCTTGGGCCGATGCTTGCGAATAAGCGAAACGGTCCGGTCCAGGTCCACGTTGAACCGCACCCCATCCCAGGGAATCGGAACCGGCCGGAGGTCCACGTTCAAAGCCGATGAGGCCAGCTTCTCCGCATACCGGTGCCCGTTCTGGGCCTCCAGCACCGTATCGCCCGGACTGCCCAGCGCAAACACCGCGATCATCCCCGCAAGATTTCCCGACAGCGGACGAAATTCCACAAACCCCGCGCCGAACAACGCCTTCGCCAGTTCCTGCGCAAACACCTCGATCTCTGCGACAAACCCGCTTCCCTGGTAAGTCTGCATTCTCGGATCGATACCGCTGTAATACCCGTACCGACGGTCCAGGTCCTCGGTAATCAGCCTTTCCACCAGAGGACTGGGCGTGTTCTCAGACGCAATGAGATTCAAACAGTTTTCTCGAAACGTCCTGTGCTTCTGGATCAGCGACTCGACATACCGAATGTTAAGATCAAAATCCATCTCCGCCTCCGTAATCAATCCGCAATTGGGCCTACCACCCAATCGCATACCCATCCCGCCTCGGATCGGCGCCCCCCATAAAACACCCCGTCTCCGGGTCTACCATAATGCCCTGCCCGCCGCCCAGGCCGGGGGACCAGTCCCCCAGACGGTTGAACCGGTGCCCCATCTCCTCCAGCGCGGCCAGCACTTCCCCGGCAATCCGCGTCTCCGCACACACGGTATAGCCCGGCGAAGTGGCTTTCACGCGGGGCGCTTCAATGGCCGCCTGAACGTTCATATTGTGATCCAGCACATTCATAATCATCTGGGGCGTCGTCTGCAAAATACCGTAACTGCCGGGTGTGCCGATCAGCAGGCGCAGCCCCTGGTCGTCCCACACCTGAGCCGGCGACATGCACATCTCGATCTTTCTGGACGGCCCCACGACATTGGGACTCTGCGGCTCCAGATCGAACCACCGCATCATGTTGTTCAGCGCAATCCCCGTACCCGGCACCACCATGCCCGAACCGAACCCGCTGCCCAGGCTCTGGGTCACTGCAACCGCATTGCCATCCGCATCGGCCGTATCGAAATGCGTCGTACACTCGGTCCGCATCCACGCGTAGGGATCTCCGGCCAGCACCTCATCCGCCATCTTCGTCGCCGTGTAGACCTCACCTCCCGTAGCCCGTGCCCGTTCCCCGATTTGCTTGCGGCGCTCGCTTGCGTACGCCTTGGAGAGCAGGCCGGCCACGGGCGGAGCCTCGATTCCGGTGTACTCCGCCCGGTCCGCCGTCGCCAGTTTCGTTGCCTCGATAAACCGGTGCAGCGTCGCCGCCGTATTGTGACCCATCCCGCCCACATCGAACCCCTCCATCATATTGAGCACTTCCAGATACTGCACGGCCTGACAGGGCGGAGGCGGCGCAAAAACCCTGTACCCCCGGTAATCCACGTGGACCGGATCGAGCCAGACCGGTTCAAATCCACGTAAATCCTCGTGGGTGATCAACCCGCCGCTCTCCTCCATATACCGCACAATCCGATCTGCGATCTCCCCCCTGTAAAAAACATCCGGCCCGCCCTCCGCAACCGCACAAAACGTGCGGGCGAGGTCCTGTTGAACCAGGACTTCGCCGGGCCTCGGCGTCCTGCCATCAATCAAATAGGTCGCCGCCGAAGCGGGATACCTGCTCAGGTCCGCCGCATTGGACCCGGTGAACAGATGGTTCTTAACGGTAAACGCAAACCCCTGCTCCGCGTACTCGATCGCCGGTGTAAAAACCGTCCCCGCATCCATTGTTCCGTACCGGCGCAGCGCCTCCAGCCACCCCCCGCAGGCACCGGGCACCAGGGGCGTAAGCGGCCCCCGGTCCCGCTTTTCCGGGCTGTCGTAGAGCGCAAGCTCTGCAGCCCCGGGCGAAAGCCCCATATAGTCGAGCACCCCATGCGCTTTCTCCCGCACACTGTAAACATGCATGAACCCGTTCCCGCCAATGCCCGACATATAAGGCTCAACCACGTTCAGCGCAGCCGCAGTGGCCACGGCCGCATCGATCGCATTGCCCCCCTGCATCAGAATGCGCAAACCGGCAATCGACGCAAGAGGGTGGGCCGACGCAACCATCCCCCGGGTACCTGTGACCGTCGCGCGGTGGGCAGTACCCGCAGCAGAGAACGCCATAGGACAACACTCCTTTTGGGCGAAGGTGAAAAAGGCCTCGCCGAAGGCATGGGGAAGGGAGGGGAGGGTTTTACGACAGCAGAGACCCAAAGCCTATTTCCCAAGCAACTCCTCCAGCGCGAGCGCATCCGAATAGGCAAACAGCGCCGGAAGACCTCCGGTATGAATGAAAAGGACCTTTCGACCCGGATCGATCAAACCGCGCCGGACGTGATCGATCAGACCCGCCATCGCCTTCGACGTGTACACCGGATCAAGCAACAGCCCCTCCCTGCGCCCGGCCAGCCGCATCGCCTCCTTCCCCTCGTCCGTCACCACCGCGTAACCGGGCCCGACATAGTCGACCGTACTGATGATCTCATCGGGGGTAAGCCGGGTCGGCAACCCCAGAATCCCGGCGCACTCGTTTCCGATGTGGGAGATACACTCCGGAAAAGTCCAGCCCGGAGTGATCGGGTCCGGAAGCGCCGGAAGACCGACCAGGCGAATGGGAGACTCGAGGTGTTTCAGCGCAATGGCAAGCCCGGCCTGGGTCGTATCCGACGAGCAGACCCAGATCTCGTCGATCTTCAAATTCAGATCCTCCGCCTGTTCCACCATTTCCACAAACGCCTGCGCGTACCCGCACGCGTAAAGCCCCAGCCTCGACTCGTCTCCAACGCGGGACACGTAAACCCGCTTCCCCTGCGCCTCCAACGCCTTTCCCCGCTGCCGGATGCGCTCGCCCTGAACCGTCCAGTCTTCCCCCTCGAAAACTTCTACCTGAGCGCCCACGATCAGGTCCAGAAGAAAACTCCCCTGAATCTCGTCGTCCCGCTTCCCCCGGACCTTCCGAAGGACCAGGTGGCACGCCAGCCCCAGCTTCGCACAGGACGCCGCGAGCTGCCGGCAAAAATTGGACTGAACCGCAGCGCCGGCAACAACCGTATCCGCCCCGCCCTCCACGGCCTCACCCAGAACATACTCGAACATACGGGTCTTGTTTCCACCTGCTGCCAGCCCGGTGAGATCGTCCCGTTTGACCCAGATCTCAGGCCCGCCCAGTTCGCGCGTCAAGCCCGGACACGGCTCAAGGTCCGTGGGCAAGTTGGCCAGAGAAACCCGTGGAAGCGCACCCAGCGCCTCCTTCAACTCGACCAGACGCCGTTCGTTTGCATTTTTCATGAAATACCCTTTCCACTTCTGGTGCCAGTGTGAATTTCAGGTCTTCTGTCTCCTTCACCGCCTGGACATCCCCTTCGTATAAACCTTACCCTGAATAATCTTGTGAGCCGGACGGCCTCCGATCAGCTTCAGCCTGGCAAACTTCTGTTCACACTGCGGGCACGTTAAGTCCCCTCCGGTGCGATCCTCAACAATCCGCTCCACAAAACATTTGACCAGACCGCCCCGGCCCCCTTTATGGTACTTATAAAGAAGCGTTTTACACCTCGCGCAGTAAATCGAGATCGTCCGGCGGTCTATCTTCGCTTTCCTGGCCATCGCCCACAGCTCCAACAGCCTGCATCAACCGATCTGAGAAAGCATACGCTCCATAGAATATACACCCTCCGAAGTGGAAAAGATAGTCAAAGATGAAGCGATCCCGGGTGCGGAGGGGCTGCTTCGAGCCGGTGCCCGCAAGATGCTGCACTTCGTGACCTGTTCCTGCGATATCTTCTCTATTGCCTGTCCAAAAAGGCGCTCACCCTCTGTCGAAACCATTTGACAGCGGGTTTTTTTATGGCTTTTCTGTAAGAAGCTGTTTTAAAATTCCCGGTGAGTATACGCATAGGAAAGGAAAACCGTGAAGAAAGAAGAAAAACGCACGGGAAATGGCCGGGGCTGGGATAACCGCAGCCAGGCGAAACCGGCGGCGGAATATGAATTCCGCTACGGCTCCGGGCTGTTGAAGAAGGAAAGCGCCGGGTGGCCGCGCACCCTGGTGGTAACCACACCCAGCGCGTACAGGACCGCCCGCCCATACCTGTCCCGGCAACCGGCCGGCGTAGCCTGCGTACGGTGGCTGGACTGGGACCACCTGCACGAAACCAGCAGACAATTGCCCGACGATGCGGGACTGGTCATAGGCCTCGGCGGTGGACGTGCCGTGGACGCAGCCAAATTCGTAGCGCTCGAAAAAGGCCTGCCTCTGATCACGGTTCCGACGATCGCATCCACCGGGGCGATTATCCACGGCGTATGTGCAAAATGGAAGGGCAGGGAGCCTGTACAGGATACCGACTGGCCGTGGGTCGATTGCGAGTATGTCCTGGTGGATTACGACCTGGTGCTGGAAGCGCCTTATTATCTGAATACGGCCGGGCTGGGCGATATCCTCTGCGGGTACGCCGGGCTGGCGGAGTGGCGGTGGAGGGCCAGGAACGGCCAGGGACCTGCCTGTGACGAGGCGGCCATGGCCACGGTTATCAGACACCACGAAGCGTTCACCCGGAGGTTTGAGGAAACGCTCGACGGTGAGCGCAACCTGACGGCCGACAGCGTACATCATATTATGACATGCTTGCAGGAGCGGGACGGCAGGGCGCTCCGGCACCCGGGCATGAGGAGTGGGGACCATCACTTCTTGATCGCCCTGGAGTTTGTGAACAACAGGAGCTGGATTCACGGTGAGCTTGTTGCCTTGGGCGCGCTCCTGATCGCCTGGCTGTGCGATGCGCAGCCGGAAGACCTGATCGGAAGGCTGGAGAGGTGCAGGGTACGACGCCGGCCGACGGAGATGGAACTGGGTCGTGAGCAGCTGCGCAGAGGGCTGGCATTCGTGCCGGACTATATGGCGCAGCGGGACATCGACTCGATCCTGCGCCACGAGCCCGTTCAGGGCGCGCGGTTCGAGGCACTCTGGGAATTTCTGGAAGGGTTTTAAGACAGCTTCTTATGCCAAACCGAAAGGAGTCAACAGAATGCCGAAAAAAGAGCGCAGCCGATTCGTTAGCGCCCGGATGCGGGCCAATGCGCTGGCGAATGCGGAGAAACACGAGTGGGTGCGGCAGCAGCAACAACGCGCGGTCGCGGCGGCCAGGCCGTGGGTGAGCCGCACGGACGATACGCTGTGGGCAATGGTTACCTCGCAGGAACTGCCCCGGACGACTTACACCAATGAAGGCGTGGTTTACAGGGGCCGGAAGCCTTACTGCCCCGGCTGCGGAGAGGCGGCACCGGCGAAATCGGGGCGGGAATGGTGGAATTTTGACCAGCACAGGCCGTGGAAGGTCCAGTGCGAACACTGCCATGAGATCTACCCCAGGAACGACTTCGAAGCATTCTACAAGACGGCTCTGGACGCACACGGGATGTTCCGACGCGCGCTGGGCGACCGATCGCTGCTGTTTAATGCGGACCATCCCGACCCCACCGACCCGCTGCACAGGCGCTACGTTGACGACGGCTATGGGATGTTCGACGAGAAGGGAAACCGACACGACATCATCGCATACTACAATTTTGAAGCGGTGTGGCGGCGCATCCAGTCGGGCGTGACCGCGCTGGCCGAAGCCTATGCGCTCACCAGCGATAAGCGCTATGCCCACAAGGCAGGCGTGCTGCTGGACCGGATCGCCGATGTCTACCCCGACATGGACTACCTGCCTTTGCACGAATTGGGCTTTCAGCACAGCCAGGGCGGCTCGGGCAGAGGACGCATCGAGGGGTGCATCTGGGAGACGTTTGTGGCTCAGTGCCTGGCCCGGAGCTATGATATAATCTTCGACGGCATCCAGGGCGACGGTGAACTGGTGGCGTTCTGCTCGGACAGGGCAACGCAATACGACCTGGGCGACAAGAGCAGTATTGCCGCCATCTGCGAGCATATTCACGATCACCTGCTGCTGGAGGCGCTCGCGTCGGTGAAGGACGGCCGAATTAACGGCAACACGGGGATGAACCACACCTCGCTGGCTACCTCGGCGATCGCGTTGGACGATCCCGGGTTGACGCCGCAGTGGCTGGACTGGTTGTTCCACCCCGATTTTCCCGGCGACCACTCGAACCGGAAAGACCCGGTGCCGTGGGTGCTGACCGACGGCCTCGACCGGGATGGCATGGGCGGAGAGTGCGGAGGTTACGGCCTCATCTGGACGCGCCACATGCAAGAGCTGGTCCAGATTCTGGCCGTCTATCCCGAGTATGTGAAACACAACCTGGTTGCCGATTACCCGAAGCTCAAACAGGCATTTCTCGTGGAGTCCCGGCTGAATGTGCTGGACGGGATGATGCCCAACACGGGCGACAGCGGCGCGGTCGGCGCCTGGGGAAGACAGGGCAGTGCTGCGACCTACCTCCTGGCGTACAAGCTGTACCGGGACCCGCGTTTTGCCACCCTGGCGTGGTTCGAGCACAAAACACACGGATCGTCCCTGCGCCTCGATGACGACATCTACCAGGCGCATCCGGACGCGCTGATCCATGAGGTGCGGGAGGTCGCTCAGGACCAGCCGCCCGAACTGAAGAGCGAGCACCTCGGCCGATACGGGCAGGCGTGCCTCCAGACTGAAAATTCCGACAATGGCCGCGCCGTGTTCATCCACTACGGACAGGACAAAGGACACTCGCACCACGATTGTCTCAACCTGGGATTGCTGGC
Organism: Candidatus Latescibacterota bacterium; assembly: GCA_012270675.1. Lineage (GTDB taxonomy): Bacteria > Latescibacterota > UBA2968 > UBA2968 > JAAXHW01. Next base: position 10,122 of record JAAXHW010000177.1, read on the forward strand.
GAAAAATGTGGCCATGATTCCGGATCTGGGCTACCCGGAGTACACCGGAACCTGGCCGAAGCGGCATGCCTGGACGGCCAACACGATCAGTCACAATACACTGGTGGTGGGCGATACCCGATCGGCATACAGCCCGGGCGGACAGATCGAGTGCTTCGCGGTTGAAACGCCCCTGCACGTGATGCAGGTGGACGCGCCCAACGCTTATGAAGGGATGCGGACCTACCGGCGTACGGTTGCGCTGGTGGACGTGGGCGAGGATGACAGCTATGTTTTCGATCTGTTCCGGGGACGGGGTGGGAGCAACCACCGCCTCTCCTGGCACGGGGCCGCAGAAGCGGCGCAGGTTGCGGGCCTTGAGCTGGTCAGACAGGAGAGCGGCACGTTCGCCGGTCCGGATGTGCCGTTTGCCAGGCTCGACGGCGCGGATGCCGACTTCTACAAACAGAGCGGCTTCACCTACCTCTATGACGTGGAGCGCTCCACCGGACCTGTGGAAACGCCCTACACCGTCGACTGGAAGATCGAAGATATCCGGGACCGCATCCGGGAAGGCCACCAACCGCATCTGCGCCTGCACGCGCTCACCTCCTGCGATGAGGTCGCGCTGGCCACGGGGGATTCGCCGCGCAGGCTGCAACGGCCCAGATACCTCATCCAGAGCCGGCTGGGCGAGGATGTGCAGAGCCAGTTTGTCAACGTACTTGAACCCTATGACACCAGGCCGTTCATCCATCAGGTCCACCCACTGAGGGTGGAGCACAACGGGGGTGCCGATGCGGCCGCCGCCGTGGCCGTGGTATTGGCCGATGGTCGCACGGATATCCTGATCAGCTGCGAGGAAACGACAGAGGGTACGGTCGAAGGCGGCATCGCATTCAACGGGACCTTCTGCATGGTCCGTCTGGTTGACGGCGAAGTGAAGCTGATGCGGTTGATCGGTGGCACATTGCTCGCCTGCGGGGATGCGAAGCTGACGGCGGACCGGGCCGCCTGGCGCGGGAAAGTATCGCGGATTGACGCTTCCGACGCCGGGAACAACCAGGTCTTCCTCGATCCCCCGCTGCCGCAGGATAACGACCTCATCGGCCGCACGATCCATTTCATCAACGATTTGCCGATGGATACGAGTTACAAAATCAGCGCGGTCACGGCCGGGGGCATCTCCACGGGCGACATGACGATTGTAAAAGGGCTGAAGGAGGGCACCGACCTCGCCGGTGGATACACCTACCTGGTCAATCCCGGAGACGAATACGTCATACCGACGATCACCGGGAGCTGAGGTGTGTGAAACAATGACAGCTTTTGACAAACACCGCAAGCGACGCATTATCTGCAACGATGACGGGGATCAGCAGAGGTCCGCCGGCGACCGCGCCTTCGGGTACAACGTCCACGACGAGCAGTCATTCCTCAACGCGCGTACCACGGTTACGTTCGATTCGCACGTGGACACGTACGTATGGTGCGTGGGAAACGGCGCGCACCCGCCCTACGGTGACGCTTCACTCGTTCCGGGTGTGAAGTCAGCTTCCCACGCCAACGACCTGATCGTGGAAAAGTGCCACGCCCGTGGGATGGAAGTATGGGCCTCACTGCGCATGAACGACATCCACGACTCGCGGGCCAGAGGTCTGGAGCACGTCCACGACAACCTGAAGCGGCAGCACCCGGAACTGCTCGTTGCGCCCGAGGAGCACCGCCACCTGCCGGTCGAACTGGCCGAGCGCAGCCAGTGGACGGTCTTCAACTACGCCCGGCCCGAAGTGCGGCAGCACCGGCTCAACTTTATCCGGCACAACGCCTCCGCCCACGACTTCGACGGCTACGAACTGGACTTCACCCGCCACGGGTTCTACTTTCCACTGGGCCGGGAACGCGAACTGGCCCCGAAGATGACCGACCTGATCCGGCAGGTGCGCGCACGCCTGAACGACATAGGCGAAAAGCGGGGACGGCCCTTCACCTTTGTCGTGCACGTCAACGACTCGGTCGAATCCTCGCTCGGCCAGGGTCACGACGTCGTAACGTGGTTGCAGGAGGGCTTGATCGACGTGTTGATCGTCGGCGCAGGGTATCTCCCTTATGCGGTGCCCTGCTCTGAATGGGTGTCACTGGGCAAACACTACGGCGTGCCGATCTATCCGTCCGTGAACACCAATACGTATCTCCCCCTGTGCCGGGACCTGCCCAGGCGGCCGCAGGCTTTCCCCGAAGCGGTCCGCGCCCATGCCGCACACTACTGGCACGAGGGGTTTGAGGGCCAGTACCTGTTCAACCTCTTCTGCATGGATGAGAAGGAACGGGCGGTGCCTCCGGAGGTCGCCTACCAGGTGCTCAACCAGATCGGCGACCCGGCGGCGCTGGCGGGCACCAGCAAGATCTACTGCATCCAGGGCGCGCAGGACTCAGGCGGCAATGCCCGGTTCGGCTCCGGCCCGACCCCCCTGCCCATCGCTCTGGTTGGACAGGAGCACAGGCTGCCGCTCCAGCTCGGCCCCGACGGCGGCGATCCGAACGCAAAGATCACGATCACCGCCCTGGCCAACGGCGACGCAACGGACCGCCGCGTGTGGCTTCGGTTGAACCACCGCCTGCTGCCCGCACCCACGCGCACCGACCTCGGCTTCGTCGTCCAGGCACCGGCGGGATTTGCCCGACCCGGTCGGAATGAACTGTCCATCTGGGCCAGCGACAACACCGCGCTGTCGGATCGGCCTATTGTCGTTTATCAGGTTGTTGCGCATGTGGAATACGAGCGATGAATAGGCCTGCTTTTCACGGGTGATAATCGATTTTTGCAGAATAAGAAGCTGTTTTAAAATTCCCGGTGCGTTCCCCAGCGCGAGCGAATCTGCGATCCCCCCACCGGCGCGCCTGCGGGCTGGCACCCCTGCCTTGCCGACGCCCCCGGTCTGGTGTAAGGGGAAGGGGCTTTTCCGCGCAGATCCCCCAAGCAGCTTCTAAGGAGGTCGAGACAATGATATCAGGCACTGAAAGCCCGCGGGGCACCCGGCGGATGATTCACACCAGCGACATGGGCTCACATTTTGGCGAGGGAACCTGGCTCTTTGGCGATCCGACAACCGCCGAAGAACTCCGGAATTGGATTCGCAATGTGGCCGCAGGCGGCGCGGACACCTACGTGCCGGAGGTCTATTTTGATGGTCTGAACGCTTACTATCGCAGCGACCGATGTCCGAACTGGGATGCGCCAGGGTACAGGCGCTTCGACCCCATCATGGATTCCGGAACCATGCCGCTTGAAATCTTTGTCGAGGAAGCGCACCGACAGGGAATGGAATTACTGGCCGGTTTTCGGATGAACGACCGTCACCGCGTCCACAAGTCCTTCTTTGAGGAGCATCCGGACTGGATGTTGAAGGACCTCGGACACGGCGTGGACTACACGCTGCCGGAGGTGCGGGACTGGATGTTTTCCATTGTAGAGGAAGTGCCCGATCGGTTTGACGTGGACGGGATCGAGTTCAACTTCATTCGTCACGGCTATTGTTTTCCGCCGGCAACGGCCGCAGATCAGCATCCGATAATGGCGGACTTTATGCGGCGCGTCCGCAAGATGCTCGACCATGTCGGCAAACGGAGAGGACGCCATCTCCTGCTGGGCGCGCGAGTGCCCACCACACTGGAGGAATGCCGCCACTTTGGATTCGATCTGTCCGCGTGGGTTTCGGAAAAACTGATCGATTATGTGGCTCCGACCGACTATCACTACACGAATTTCAACATGGGGGTTGAGGCATTCTCCGAGCTGACCCGGTCCTCGGATTCCTGTTTCCTCTATCCGGCCATCCAGGCCGATGTGCCCGGCAACTGCGCGATCATGTCGCTGGACAACTACCGGGCCGCAGTGCAAAATTTCTATGGCGCGGGCGCCGACGGTACTTCCACGCACAACTACGACGTCTACATGTGGGGGCAATTGCGGAGCAAGCACTACCCCGGCCCGGCGGATATGTACCCGAAAGCGCTGGATTATTTCAAAACCCTGAAGCATCCTGATACAGTGGCCGCCGGAGACCGGCATTATCTGTTTCTCCCCCTCTGGCCCCACGAACGCCACCCTGCCGGGTATCGCGGGATTACAATTCCGCACCCGAAAGCGGTGCTGAAGCGCAGTGAGCCGGACCACCGCGCCCAGTACCGGTTCCGCATTTGCGAGGACCTGCCCGCGCGTGTCGATCTGCCAGAGGATGACCGCGGTGTGTACACGGGGCAATTCAACAGCACAGGCAGGGTTCCGGGCGTCTGGCTGATCTTCAGAGCGATCGGGTTGGGACCGGACGATGAGATTGCGGTGGACATAAACGGCCAGGAGGTTCCAGCCGACCGTGTCCGACATATCTGGTACCGGGAGGGCCGGCCTGCATGGCAGGGAAGGCCGCTGCCGCCGTATACCGAATGCCGGTTGAACCTGACTGCGCCCCCGGGGGTCTACGGCGACAACCACCTGGGGGTCAGGCTCCTTGGAAGTAAAGAGGGGGCCCGGGGGGATGTTGTTGTTGACGAACTTGAGGTTATTGTGCACGTAAAAAACTGATGTCGGACAGCTTCTGAACAACAGCCCTGTTCAACCCGGGAGAACGCCCAATGAGCAAGCCGGATATCTACCAGCGCACGATGATCGACGTGCTGACGCCCCGGATGAAGAAGCTCGTCAAGGACCACTTTACCATGCACCAGTTCGCCATCTGCGGCTGCACGCGCGAGGATGGGTTCGCCGGACAGGGGGTCGTGCCGCTGTATGAAATGGAACGGCACGACGTTTTCAAGACTTCCACCGACCTGGGGACCTACAACCACCACCCGAACCTCGTCAAGTGGAAGGGCGAGTACTGGTTTGCCTGGGACAACTGCATGGTCAACGAGGAATGGCCGGGACAGCGGACGTTCATCTCGCATTCGACCGACGGTGTGGCGTGGTCCGGGCGCATCCTCGTGGCCGACGGGGATGCGAAGAGAGGGATGCTGCGCAATCTCGGCGGGCTCTACGCACGCGGCGACACGCTCTACGCGTTCATCCAGGAGAAGTGGGACCTGGCCCATGCGACGCATCCCGAAATGAGCGCTCACGACAACTCGAAAGTGTCGGTCCGCAACGATCTCTGGGCAAGCAGGGACGGCGAGAATTGGGAACTGCTGAAACGGAAGTACGTGGATGTGCGCTGGATGTTCGAGAACCCGAGGCTGACCAGTGGTGGACGTCTGATGGGCCCGATCACGGACCACGACGGAGCGCCCGGTGTCGTGCTGTGGCCCGGTGATGATCCCGAAGAGACGCCGGAGGTGATCCACCAGCCCTGGCACGGCAACAGGGACGACTACTTCGCCGGCCACGACGAAGGCCGGTTTATCTACGGCGAGGCGACCTGGTACACCGATGACGAGGACCGCATCTGGATGTACTGGCGCGACGAGAGCGGGTCCACGTACCTGGGTCTGACGCTCTCCGAGGACGGAGGCAGGACGTGGACCGAGGTGATGCGCACCAACTTCCCCGATTCAAAATCACGCACCTTTGCGGGACGCCTCTGCGACGGACGCTTCTTTCAGGTCGGGAACGCGACCCGTGTCTACATGGACCGCAATTTCTTCGCATTGAGCCTCTCCGACGACGGCGCCAGGTTCAACAAGATGTACCAGCTCATCAAAGAACCCGCCTACCAGCGTTTCCAGGGACATCTGAAGGCCCACGGCTACCAGTATCCAAGCTGCGTGGTGGATGGCCACAGGCTGTTGATCGGTTACTCGGTCAATAAGGAGGACATCGCGGTCGGGATCGTGGATACAACGGAGATTTGACGCATGGTCCGATTCACAGGTACAGGGACCTGCAAAAGACAAACAGGAGGAGGCAATGCATCGAAAGGAGATGACCGATGGCCCAACTGCAATTTGGCATGGCCGTTCGTGACATTACACCCCGCTACCCGGTCTGGGCGCACGGGTACTCCGCACGTACGCGCAAGTCCTCCGGCGTGCGGGAACCGCTGTCTGTGGGATGTCTGGCCGTTACCAACGGCCAGACCCGGGTGCTGATTTTTGCGCTGGACATGATCGGCGTTCGGGTCGATGTGTGCGACGAGCTGTACGCGCTGCTGGAGAAGGAGACGGGCGTGGGCTACCCCAACATCCTGATCTCGGGGTCGCACACGCACTTTGCCCCGGCGCTGCACGAAACGGCCTTCGCCGATCCGGCGATTGCCTTTGTGGATCGCGACGAGAAATATGTGAATGGAGTAAAGGCCCGGCTCGTGGAGGCGGCCGGGGAGGCCCTGGCCAACGCGCGCGCCATGCGCCTTGAGACGGCCCGGATACAGGTGCCTCAGGTGGTGTACAACCGGCGAACGGTGCGAAGGTCGGACGGCATGGTGCAGATGAACCTGATGTACCCGGAAGACCCCTCTCCGTACACGTTCAGCCCGGTGGACTCCGAACTGACGGTCCACCGTCTGGTGGACGAAAGCGGGGTCCGCGGCGTGCTGATGAACTTCGGCTGTCATCCGGTCACAGGGTGCTGGCCCGACGAGGACAATTACAAATTCTCAGCCGACTATCCGTACTACGCACGGCAAACCATTTCCGAAAAATGGCATTGCCCGGTGCTGTTCACACTGGGTGCCGCCGGAGACGCCGTGCCGATCAACCGCCGCGACGACTGCAGGGAACGCATCGGCAGCGTGCTGGGAAACGCGGCGGTGCTGGCGGAGCGCACGTTTCAGGCCGATCCCTCCACCGACCTGAATGCCGAGACGGTAGAAGTGGAGGCCGAGACGATTCTGAAGACGCACCCGGCCAGGGCCGAGGCCGAGTACGAAGCGGCGAGGCAGGCGGTTCTTGCGGTCGAAAACAGGAAGAGTGAACAATTTCGCGAACGCAACGAGGTATTCACACAGAAGTTGCGGGATTGCGGACGGGCCCGCCTCTATCCCGAAAACAGGTGGCGCATCAGGGTCCAGTTCGTCCGGATCGGGAGGACGACGCTGGTGGGTCTGCCGTTCGAGGTGCTGGCCGAGATCGGCCTCAGGATGAAGGAACGCTTTCCGGACAGCGTTCTGGTGTCCTGCTGCGGAGGCTACCAGGCCTACCTGCCCCTTGCCTACGAATACGACCGCGTGGGCTATGAAGCCACGGCGTCTTCAACGCATTTCGTACCGGGCACGGGCGACCGGGTACTTGAGGCCATTCTGGAGCGGCTTGAGAAGTTGTCTTAAAATTCCCGGTGTGTTCCCCAGCGCGAGCGGGCTGGCGCCCCTGCCTTGCCGACGTCCCCGGTCTGGTGTGAAGGGAAGGGGCTTTTCCGCGCAGATCCCCCAGGCACCTCCGCCCCAAAACGCCCAAAACGTCCGCTGGGCACAAACGCACGTTTCCACCACAGAGACGGTTCGCGGAAAAGCAGCCCCCGNNCCTCGCCGAAGGCATGGGAAGGGCGGGGAAGGGTTGTAGATGACGGAGACCCAAAGCCTATTTTCTAAGAAGCGCCTGAGGAGGGAAGATCGCAGGCGAGACAAAGTATAAAAGGAGGGACCCGATGTCGATGGCATCTCAGAGCGCAGTGGTCGAGAAGCTGGATGGAGAAGATGGATCTGTTGAACTTCCCTGCAGGGTGCTGGGCAAGACGGGCGAACGCGTGCCGATCCTGGGATACGGCACAGCGCCTGGTGGTATGGGGTTGCGCGATGAAGAGGCGATTGCGCTGATTCACAGGGCGATTGACCTGGGAGTGACCTGTATGGACACGGCGCCGGGGTACGGACGAGCGCACGTACAGCTGGGGGCGGTGATGGCAGAGCGGCGTGAGGAGGTCTTTCTGGTGACCAAGACGGGTGCGGATGATGCGGAAAAGGCGCTGGAGATCCTGGAGCAGAGTCTGAAAGATCTGCAGACCGAGCAGGTGGACCTGACCTACGTCCACTCCCTGGGCAACCGGGATGTGGACCGGGTGCTGGATGTGGATGGGTCTCTGGCGGGCCTCCGCGAGGCGCAGCGGCGAGGGTGGACGCGTTATGTGGGGTTTTCGGCGCACAATACGCCCTGGAAGGCGGCCAGGGCGCTTGAAGAGGCGGATGTGGATGTGGTGATGCTGGCGATGAATCTCGCGGACCGGCACACGTACAATTTTGAAGAAACGGTCCTGCCTCTGGCCCGCGAGCGTGGGGTGGGGGTGGTGGCGATGAAAGTCTACGGCGGGGCACTGGAGATGAAATACGACCGTCCGACCCCTTCAGCGCTGGCAGCACACGGCGCACACGACCACCAGGCTGCCCTGAACTATGCGCTGGGCCTGCCGGGGGTGGCAACGGCGGTTGTAGGGATGTATAACGGGGCGGAATTGATCCAGAACCTCGAATGGGCTCGAAACCACACGCCCCTGTTCGCCGAATCGGAAGCCGGGCTGGAGAAGCTGGGCAGGAAGATTGCCGCCGACTGGGGGGCGCACTACGGCTCGGTACGATAGAAACTGCTGCTTCGGAGTGTAAGTGCTGCTCAACTTTCGCAGCAACACATTCCTCACCAGCAACTTCTCAGAGATTCGGCGCTGCATCGCTCTGGCTGATTCCATTCGCCGTCATGAACCGGGGTCGATCCAGGATGTTGAAGCTCCTCGAGTGCAGGGCCGACATGTTCGTGACATACGCCTCGCCCGGGTCCCCCGTCAGCTCCACCACACGCAGGGGGTGACCCAAAACGTCGGTGGGTTTCTCCATGAACCGTTGCCTGCGATCCCCGGAGTCCCTTCTATTGGTCAGGTCCCGCAGCCAGGGGTGAGAGACAAAAAGCCTTCGCTTGATGTCCCTGACCTTCAAGTCAAGCTGCTCCGGGATGAGCTCACTGTAGAACTGGCACACAACGTGGTGTGAGCCCTCAACCAGAACCGTGCCTCCTCCTTCCGGGTCGACCTTACTCAAAAAACAGAAAATGAAGATGTCGCGGAGCTGGTCGACATTGCGAAGCGGGTTTCCGTGCCAGTGCCAGTCGGTTGCCACGTCCCAGCGCTCTCGCTGCTCGGGGAAGGTGTACAGCACCGTGCCGCAATCTTTGGGTGGATACCACCGTCCCTGACCGAGCAACTGGTCTACCACCGCCGCAAATTCTGCCGTCATGGCTTCCCGGAAGATGCGGGATTTCCTCACGGACCGGCTGACCCCTCCCGGGTATTTCCGCCAGGTCGCAGGATCATCCCGCTGTACTCCCTCCATCTCCAGCCGACGCCAGATCGTTGATTCCATCTCTGCGGCGTCTTCGGCCGTAAAGGCGCGCACCTTGACGTAGCCCCGGGTGCGGAGCTGCTCAAGATCCTGTTCATTCAGTGGACCGTCAGTCGGCATGTGTTATTTGTCCCTGAGCGAAAGGATTCCAAATACTTCCCCCGGACACCAGGACCGAGATCTCCACGGCGATATCCTGGACGCAGCTCGTCTGGATCAGCCTTCTTCATAGATTCTCCTGGGGTGCAGCCTACGCTCGGTTTTCCCCAGCTTTTGGCTTTTCAAAGTCTTGGAACAGAAGGCTCGGCTGGATGCCTTCGTTGTTCTGGTACTTCCCACTTGCGTAAGGCTCGTAATCGCCCTCGATGGTGTGATAGTAAATCTGACAGACTTCGACATTCGGGTAGATCCGGATGGGATGGACACAGAACATCTCCAGAGTCCAGAAGCCGGCGAAGCCCACATCGCCGAATCCGGCCGTCACGTGAACGAAAAGACCCAGCCTTCCAATTGAGGACCTCCCCTCCAACATCGGCACATAGCCGTCCGTTTTCGTGTATTCTAAGGTTCTCCCCAGATAGAGCTTGAGGGGTTCGAGCTGCAGTCCATCTTCTGGGATCGGGATGGTTTTTCCCCGATTTTCCTTCTTCATGTCCAGCGTTTCATCTTCGTATACCATCAGTTCGTTGTGGAGACGAAGGTTGTAGCTGTTGGGATTCAACTGATTCTCGTCAAAAGGTTCGATGACGATCTGCTTGCCTAAGAGCGCTTTGATTTTCTTGCCGGATAGAATCATGTAGCGTCCACGGTCTTGATGGAATTCAACAGGTCTTGGGATTTGCACCCTCAGTCCAGGCAACTCGACCCCACAGGGAGGCATGGCTTAGTGCCCCCGAACCGCGTAGCGATTTGCGAATGCACTGAAGCCGGGGGCACGGTGTGTTACACGACGTTGAGTTCCTCTGCACTGGTGCTAAAACGAAATGCAACGGGCGGACAAATTTACTCTGCCTCCTTCGGCCCTCGCTCTTCCTTCAATTCCTCCAGCCTCGCCCAAACTTCATCCGACTCGCACAACTCCATGAGCTTCTTTCTTGGCTGTCGTCGGACTGGTTCACCATGTCCGAAACAGAGTACGTCGAACTCCAGGCCGCTCAGCCTTTCCAAAGACCTTCGAATCGAACTTAGATCAGGAACGTACTCTGGAAATGCGATACCAAGCTCGCCATCCGAAATGCCAGCATCGCATCGCGCTCCTGAGAGAATATCGCCGATGATGAGGACCGTTGGACCTCCTTGCACGAGCAGTGCCGTCTCAGGATAGAACCCTCCTGGGACGAGAACGCATCTGATCGTCTCCAGAAGCGTGTCCCCATCGCTGAACCAGCCGTCCGGAGTTGTGCTATACCTCTCCCGCTCAACGTCATTTGCCAACAGAGTCGAGCCCCAACGCTTTCGGTATTGTTCGCCCTCCCTGAGATGATACTCGCAAGTCAGAACGATGTGAGACGGCCGGCAGAGTCTCTGCAAGGCCAAAGCTTCACCCTCGGCCATCGCGAGAGGATCAATCAAAGCGAGAGCCTCACATTCTGGTATATGCACCGCATAACTGTTCCATGGATAGGGCTCTCCTCGGGCCGCTCCGTGCACTTCGACCCATCGATAGACTCGATCGGATAGCTGCTCAAGCATCAGACTTCACTGTCGCCATTAAGGGTGTGTCCGCATTTACCTCTGCACCCAATGCCGTCTAACGTTCTCGCCACTTGCGTAACCCGCCGCAGGCGGGCTACCATCAGACCAAGGCGTCCTTCGGCAAGCTCAGGACAAGCTCCGCGTCACAGCACAAAACGTGCTGTTATGTGCTGTGCTCTCTCAAATTAGCTTTCGAAAATACGTAGCTGACTCCTCGTAACCCAGGGATTGATAGAACTCTGCGGCACGACGCGTCGCGAGCGCTATGAGCCTGGCACCACGATTCGCAGTCCAACTCTCAAAAGCGGCGGTCAATGCCCGGCCTACCCCACGTCGTCGCCAATCTTGATGCACTACCACTTCCTCGATCCAGGCAACCCGACCGTTCGCGAAGAACGTGAAATGATCCAATCCAAGAAGATAGCCAATGACCTCCGCATTGGACTCTGCCACTCCAAGCCAGATCGAATCCTCGCGTTGAATTCGATCAAATACAGAATCGAACGCTTGCCTATCTACTTCGAACGAGGTGGCGAAATCGCAGGCAAGATGAAATACCGCATCGCGATCTGCGTCCTCAGCTAGCCGAATAAGGAGATTTGAGGTCATGAATTGTCATGCATTGCACATAACGTTCTCGCCACTTGCGTAACCCGCCGCAGGCGGGCTACCGTCAGGCCAAGGCGTCCTTCGGCAAGCTCAGGACACGCTCCGCGCCGCAGCGAAAACCAGATATTATACGCCGGTTCGACTTTTCCAAAAACGTCAGAGACCCTGACGGTAGGTAGACAGATCTATTCCTGGATAACGTGCCTCGACCGCCGAGATTGTGTCAGATGTCCAATATGGATCGCCAATGCGTGGGAAACCAAAAAGCTCTCGCTGACGGGGCGTTGCCTTTGTTATGAACTCGATCAGGTCTAATTCTTCGCCCAGTCTTGGCCAGCATTGGAAACCCTCCCAGGCATGAGATCCGCCATACGCGAAGCCGAGCGTCATCCTAACACCGGACGTCGCTGTGATTGCCGAACCTCTATGAAGTGTGTCTGTGGTGTACGCCAATAACGAACCGGCCGGACCTGCTGCCGGCACCTCGAGTTCATACAGTTCAGGGGTATTTATGCAGTCATGTCGGGTATGCGATGCGGCTGGATCACGAAAAAAGTGTGTGAATCTCGGATTCAATACCGGTGCTTGTCGTTTCGAATAAAGTACGTCGGACCAAGATCTATTGTGACATCAGACAAATAAAGAAAGAAACCTATCGAACCGTAGTCCCTTCGCTGGTCTGGTACAACCAGGGTGTGGTTCGGGTAATCATAGTGAAACACTTGCTCGTAATCTGCGGCACCGGCAAATTTCGCTTGAAGGCCTGCACGAAGGAGTCGAATATCATAGAATCCAAGTGCAGTCTCGGCGAATTCCACGATGGCAGGATGAGTAGGAAGATTATTCAAGCATAAATCGGAAAAGGGGAACGAGAACAAACCTGCAAACTGATCCCCTTGTAACCATGAATACTTTTCCGGATTGGATTCGTACTCTTCTACTGATGGATAGTAAGCCCATATTGCTGCTTTTTTTCTGAGATATCAAGAC
>JAAXHW010000178.1 GCA_012270675.1 Candidatus Latescibacterota bacterium
ATGCCCTGCGTGCTGAGGGCGGACGGGGTCTACAAGATGTGGTACGTGGGGAGTTCCGATCACGCGCGGACGCCGTCGTACATCCACCTGGGATATGCCACGTCAGCGGACGGGTCGCGCTGGGACGCGTATCCGGACAATCCGATTGTGACCGACGATGCGATTCCCTGGGGACGGCGTTTCCAGACGCCTTATGTTCTTTACGATCTGCAGGAGAAGATTTATAAGATGTGGTTTACCGCCGTCGATGAAATCGACGCGGAGGGACGCCCGTGGTTGAATCAGAGGGTGGGGTACGGCGAGAGTCCCGACGGGATTTCATGGACGTTCCACCCGGAGCCGGTGCTGCGTACCGGGCGGCGTCCATGCGTGTTGAAACTGGACGATGGGACGTACCGGATGTGGGTGAACGCCCCGTCGACGGAGACGCCGGATTTGAAGATGACCGAAAACATCATTTCGGCCCGGTCCGAGGACGGTCTGCATTGGGAAGCGGAGGGAGACGCAGTCCGGTACGGCGGGATCTATCGCTCTTGCGTGTATCCTTTCGTGATGCGCGACCGGGACGAACTGGCGATGTGGTTTGGCGGTCACCGGATGGGCGGCGCCTTCGATATTTCGTTCGGGCGGACGCGTGACGGCGGCACCTGGTACTACCAGAACGACGTGCCGACTTTTCCCCCGAACCCGCGAAGGGAAGCGTTCGACGGCCGGTACACGTCCACCCCGCACGTGTTGAAGCTGCCGGGCAAGTATGTGATGTACTATTCCGCCCGGGACCTGGATGATGGGTGGGTCGCTCCGGACGGCTCGCGCCAGCGGGACGGCGACGGGGTCTATCGCCACATCGGGTGCGCGGAGCTGCCTGTCTCCGAGGTCGAAGATCCGACGCTTCGGTTTTCGTGGTCGGTGGACGGGAAGGCGACCCCCGGAAACGGCAGGTCGCTGCGGTTTGTGCGCGAGAGGTCCGGCAGGCATTCGGTGACCTGCCGCGTGGCGCATACCAGCGGTTCCGCGGCTTACACGTGGGACGTGGAGGTAGAGAATGGATAAACCGGTGATTCTGGCCGCGGACCGCCGGGCGCGATGTGCGGTGGAGATGTCGCGGGAGCTGACGGCGGCGGAAGAGACGGCCGGGGAGGCGCTGGTGCGCTACCTGGGGAAGCTGGGCGGTGTATCCATCAAACTTCACCAGGGGGAAAAGAGCCGCGCGCCCGTGAGGATTCTGGTGGGGGGCCGCGCCCGGGAGGAGGCGGGCGGCCTGCCGGTGAATGAGGTGCGGGATGACGGATTTGTGCTGTGCGTATTGCCGGACAGGATCGCGCTGGCAGGCGCGAACGACCGTGGAACGCTGTATGCCGTGTATGAGCTGATCGAGCGGCTGGGTGTCCGGTGGTACGGCCCGAACCCCGAGGATGAGTATGTGCCGGGAGCGGGAGACCTGACGCTTCCCGAGGGAATGGAGGTAATCAACCCGTCCTTCCGGTTCCGTTTCCTCCGGTGCCTCTTCTCGGCGATGGTCGGTTTGGGAGCGTCGGGAATGTGGCACCCCTTTTCGTCTCCCCGGCGGGAACAGCTGCTGGACTGGGGCGTGAAGAACCGGCTGAACGCGGGCCAGTGGCCCTTCGACGATCCGGACGTCACGTCGTTCTTCGGCAGGCGCGGCGGCGTGGCGTGTGTGGACCACGCTCACGCCCTGCCTTATATGGTGCCGCCTGGCGAATACTGGGAGTCGCACCCGGAATACTTCGCGGTCGACGAACACGGCGAGTTGTTCGAGAGGAGGGCGAATGAGTACGGGATACACGTGTGCAGGTCAAATCCCGATGTCCTGGACCTGGTGGTCCGGAAGGCCCTTGAGACGATGGAACGCGACCCCGATGCCGGCTTCGTGAGCATTTCCCAGGCGGACGGACAGTTCCACTGCCGGTGCCCGGCCTGCCTGTCGAAGTGCAACCAGGGATCTCTGGTGTTTCTGGGCGAGGAGCAGATCATCCGGACCGATTGTATGGTGGACTTCGCCAACCGGGTGGCGGAACGGTTCTGCGAGCGCTGGCCGGACCGGAACCTCATGATCCTGGGACACCATCAGACGATTCCGCCGCCGACGATTGCCGTGCATCCGAACGTAATGATCAAGCTGGCCTGTTCGCCGCATGGGTTCGTGTCCTTCAACCGACCCCTCGAGGACCCCGCGGGAAATAACTGGATCTTCCAGAGGGCCGTGGAGGGATGGGCGGCGACGGGGACGTCGCTTGCCTATTACGGATACAACCCGCACAGTACCTTTGCCCATGCCCCCTTTTCGGCGGGCCGGAGGTTTCACAGCGACGTCAGATGGCTGCACCGGCACGGGTTCGTGGGCGCCGAATTCCAGGGTGAGGGGACGCTATGGGGATTCTACGGGCTGAACCACGTCGTGCAGGCCCGGACGATGTGGGACGTCGAGGTGGATTTCGACGCGCTTCAGGCGGACTATTTCCGGTGTCTGTTCGGCGCCGCGGCCGAACCGGTCAGGGCGTTGCATGAGGCGTTCGAGCGGGCGCTGGTTGCCCACGAACCCATGTCGAGGGGCCTTGGCGGGTTCCTTTTGCCCGAGGTGATCGAATCGGGACGGGAACTGGTGCGCGAGGCTCGCGACGCGGAACCGTCCGATGACGTCCAGGGCCGACTGGACGTCCTGGCCGCTCAGGTGGAGTACGGAGACCGGCTGATGGGCGCCAGGCGGACCGCGGAAACGTACCACCGGACGCGGGATCAGGACCACCTGAAGCGGCTGGTCCGGGAACGGGACGCCATTGTCGACTACATCGCCGCGAATCCCGTGGATGGCGCCTACCATCTGGGCGGCATCGGCGGGGAGCGAGGGAATATAAACGGCTACCTGATGGGGCATTTGTGGGGGGTAGATAAGATTTGAAATCCGGCAACGAAAGCGAAGGCGACAAGGAGGGAGATACAGATGTTTGGAGACGCGGTTGGGCTGAAGAAGCGGATCCGCGACGGGGAGCGGATTGTCGGGGTGGGGGTGCCAATAGATGTTGAACGAGAGCGGTTGCAGGCGATTCTGGGGAGGGACGACTACGCTTTCGTCTCGGTCGACAGCCAGCATTCGGCGCTCAACGAAGAACGGCTGGTTGCGTTCTGCGGGATGGCGGAGGAACTGGACGTGTTTGTCCAGTTCCGGATCAAACATACGCGGCATGCGTACCTGATTGGAAACTACCTGGACCTGGGACCGTGTGGGGTGGAGGTGCCGCAGACGGAGCTGGATTCGACGGTGGAGGAAGCGCAGCATGCGTTTTACTATCCACCCCAGGGCGGACGGAGTTTTGGCGGGAAGGCGCGGCGGGGAGCAGAGGGGAAGTGTCCGGAGGAGTACGGGGCGTGGTGGAACCGTTTCGGGGTGCTCTGGATGCAGATCGAATCGGTGGAGGCGACGACGAGGGCACACCTGTGGGCGGAGAGATGGCCGGGGGTGGACTGCGTATCGATCGGGCCGACGGATATGACGTTCAATATCAAGTCGCATCCGAACCACGCACTCCAGTCAGTTGACGATTGTATCGGGTACCTGGGCAGGTCGCTGGAGGGTACGCGCCTGAGGATCTGCCACCGGAACGGGACACCGGAGACACGGGAGAAGTACGCCGGTCTGGGGGTGACGGTATTTCTGGAGCAACCACAGGACTGACTGCTGAACCGGTTCCGCAGTGAGGCAGCGGTCGATTCCAGGACTGTTTGTTGACAGGCGGGCGAGACGCCCGCGCTCCCAGGGACAACGGCGGCGTCTGATGGAGGGAGCAGATGCTGAAGGTTGTTGACGGTGGTATTCTTTCCCGGCAGCCCGGGCGGGGGGCTTTTATGCCGGCGATCACCCCGCTTTCGGACGGGAGCCTGATCGCCTGCCAGCACGTGGGAGAGGGGCTGGGCACTGCGGACAACCATATCGAGGTCCTGCGCTCGACCGATGGGGCCGCGACGTGGGTGAACGGGGGCAGCATTCACGGTGGAGGGCCGCCTGAAGACGGGTGGAGCTACCGGGGGCCGCACATCAGCGAGGTGCCTGACGGCCGGCTGGTGATGACCGCGACCCGGTTCGAGACGCGGGGCGAGAAGCTGTTCGATCCCGAGTCCGAGGTGCTGCAGCGGCCGGAGATGCTGCTGTTCTGGTCGGAGGACGCGGGACACACCTGGTCCGCGCCGCAGGTCGTGCCGGTGGACCTGCCGCCCGAGGAGTACACCTGGAACGGAGCCGGTGTACTCCTTCAGCTCGCTCCGGACCGGTGGATGAATCCGCTGGAGACGTGGAAGCCGGAAGGGTATACGGGCCCGCCCGATCAGAAGGCGGCGGCGGTTTTTTCTGCTGACCAGGGGCAGACATGGGGGGAATTCACGGTGGTGGCTGACGACCTGTCGGGCGTGTTGCTCTGGTGGGACCAGATGTGTACGTTGCTGCCGGACGGGAGGGTCTATACGATGCTGTGGACGCACCGGTACGGGACCTCCGAGGATTTGCCCAATCACTGGACGGTTTCGGAAGACGGGGGCCGCACCTGGTCCGGGCCCCGGCCCACGAACCTGCGCGGACAGGTCTGCGCGCCCATCGCGCTGGCCGACGGGCGGGTGGCGGCGATCTACAATTTCCGACACGAGCCCCAGGGCATCCGCGTGGCTCTGAGCGAGGACCTGGAAGCGTTTGACGTGCCGGGCGAGGTCGTGGTGTTCGATGCGGGGGCCGAGGCGACTCTGGGGGCGCCTGAGACGGATAATTTCCTGGCCGAACATATGCAGATCGCGTTCGGCAAGCCAGGTGGCATCCGCCTTGCCGACGGAGATTTGATGACGTATTTCTGGTGTACGGTTGGAGGCGTTACGCATACGCGCTGGGCGAGGCTGAGGATAGATTAGAAGCTGTCTTAAAATCCCCAG
>JAAXHW010000179.1 GCA_012270675.1 Candidatus Latescibacterota bacterium
CCAAGGGACTGGGGGTTTCGGGGCGGGTGGTGGACAGCGGGGGGCGTTCGGTGGGGGGCGCGACCCTCTTCGCGTGGCCCGTAGTGGGCGATGGACGCCGCCAGGCGGCGGAGACGGCCGAGGACGGGACCTATCGGTTGACGGGGCTGGCGCCCGGGAACTATCTGATGACCGCCGCAAAGCAGGGGTATGGGCGGGCGTTCTACGACGGCGCGGCCGTGCGGGACGAGGCGACGCCTGTACGGGTCACCTCAGAGGTCCAGCCTGCGGGCGTCAATTTTCAGCTGAAGCCGGTCGGGACGATTTTTGGGCGGGTGAAGGCCCGGACGGGCGGAGACCCTGTGGTGGGGGCGCTTGTGGTTGCAACACCCCGGTCGGGGGGAAAGCAGAGGCAGGCACATACCGGAGAGGATGGAGCATATGTGATTTCGAACCTGCCCACGGCCGATTATACCGTCCGGGTACGGGCCGAAAGCTATGCGGCCCAATATTATCCCAACGCCCTGAAACGCCAGGATGCAAATTCGGTGCGGGTGTTGTCGGACGCCCATACCACCGGGATCAATCTGGCCCTCGGGCGCCTGAGTACGGTTTCTGGAAAGATAACGGATCCAGAAGGGAAACCGGTGAGTGGTGCGGTCGTGTTTTTACGTGGCCGTCCTGAGCCCGGGGTTCCTCTGACCACCCCCGGGCGGCCCGACGGAGCAGAAGGAGCGAAACCGGGTCGTGTCTTGCCCCATCATCCGACCGGGCGGGCGGTGGAGACGGAGGTGGATGGGACCTTTCAGATGAAAGACGTGCCCCCGGGGACCTACGCGCTGCAGGCAACGGCGGTGGGGTTTGCGGCCCGGTTCTACCTGAAAGACAGGGGTACGGGGCCCGCAGAGATTCCGGTGGGGATTGAGGAGGTGGTGACGGGAATGGATGTGGTGCTGCCCAGGCTGGGGGTTATCTCCGGCCGGGTGACCGCTGTCGAGGATGGGGCTCTGAAGAAGATTGAAGTGGTGGCGGTGCCGGTGCCGCGCACCCCGGCTGCGGGATCCACTGGAGGGATTGTGGACGCGCTGCCGCCTGTTTCGATTTCACCGTCCGAAGGCCGGGACAGGGCGATTGTGCAAAAGCAGTTCCGTGCGGAGATCCTGGATGCCGAAAAAGGGGCCTATCGTATTATCGGACTTTCCGAAGGCGCCTATATGGTACGGGCATCGGCCCGGGGGTACATCCCCTCCTGGTACAGCGAGGCAGATAGCGCCGGTGCGGCCAGGCGGCTGGAGGTGGCGTTGGGTCAGGAGGTGTCAAAGGTCGATTTCGCGTTGACGCGCGGCGGGTCGATTTCAGGCTATGTGCTGGCCGATAGGACCGGGAGGCCCATTCCCGGAGCGGTGGTGGCGGCCCGGAAGCTCGACCGGGACGAGGTCTGGAGCACCCGGACGGTCCAGACGGGGGCGTATGAGTTGAACGGACTGAGGGACGGGCGCTATCTGCTGCGCGCCAGGGCCAGGGATTATGTGGCCGAGTTTTATGGAGATACGCCCAAACCCGGCCAGGCAGTACCAGTCGTGGTTGGGAAGCAGAAATCGCCTGCAGACATCCTCTTTGAGCTGACACTGCGGTCTCCGGCCGATTTTGACGGGAACGGCCTGGTCGGCTTTGCTGATTTGGTCCTCTTTGTGAGGCAGATGATGGGCAAATCCCAGGGGTATGCAGACGCCCACTTCGACCTGAACAAGGACGGCCAGCTCGACTTCCAGGATTTCCTGGTGCTGGTCCGGCTGATGAACGGGGCAGGGAAGATTGCACCCTCATCGGGCACGCTGGTGTGGCAGCAGCTGGAGGGGGCTGCGGACGAGGTGGTCGCAGGGCTGGAGGCCGAGTCGGTCCCCGCGTCTCAGGGATATGTGCTGCGGGTGGTCTACGATCCGATGGAGGCGGAGTACCTCGGCATAAGCAAGGGCGCTGAAGGGCCTTTCGAGGGCGGGGTCTTTCTGGTGCACCACGACCAATCCGGGTCGATTATGATCGCAGGCGGGTACGCACAGGACCAGGAACGATGGGAGGGACAGGGTGACAGCCGCCTGGCTCAATTCCGGTTCCGGCCGATAGGGAAGGCCATTGGGGTGGCGCTGAAGGTACAAAGGGGGATGGTGATCACCGATGAGGGGATATTCGTACCCTTACATCTGCCGACGGCACAGCGGATGGAGCTTCGCCCAAGGGCATTTCGCCTGCTGCAAAACGTGCCCAATCCCTTTAATCCGATAACGACCATTGCGTTTGAGCTGCCGACCGAAGCCCGGGTGGACCTGGCAGTCTACAATCTGGTGGGACAGCGTGTGCGGACACTGGTGAAGGAAATGCGGCCGGCAGGCCGCTACCGGGTCACCTGGGACAGCCGGGACGATTTTGGGCGGAAGGTGTCGAGTGGGATCTATTTCTACCATTTGGCAGCAGGGAAGTTTGAAGCGACCCGGCGGATGCTGCTGTTGCGATAGGCCGTCTGAAAGCGCGGTGGAATCAGGGGGCAGGCTGTTGTTGGCAGCCTGCCCGTTTTTTGTACAAGCGCAGGCGAATTTACTTGCCTTGAGATGTGGTTTTCTCCATATTTATGGGGATATTTTGTGGCTAACAGCCACAAAATAACGTGTATCAGCAAACAGGATTCTTGTGCATAAAATACAATAGAATAAAATGGTTGTGTATATTTTTGTCAACTACGAATGTGGCCATTTGTGGATAAAAAGGCGTAAACACAGGGAGTAGACAGACAATGGCTTGGCTCTACCAGCGCGGCAAAAAGTGGTGGATCGGCTATTATGACGAAGGGGGGAATCGGGTGCGCAAATCGGTAAGCGAGTCCAAGGAGGTGGCCGAACTGACCCTGAAACGGGTGGAGGTGGAACTGGCGAAGAAGAACGCCAAGTCCCTGGCCGTTCCCGAAGCCGCTTTGGAGGTGATTGACCGGCATTTGAAGGAAGATGTTCATGTGGAACGCCTGGCCACGTATCCGGGGGTGCGCAACCCGACCAATGTACGAGAGCTGTTTATCCGGATCTACAATAAGTTGGGATTTGAGGTACTGAAGTCGCAGGATGAGTTCCCCCACTACGTGCTTTCCTCGGAGGATCGGCTGGTGCGGGCGCATACCCTGGTGAGGAGCAGCGATTTCCAGAAACAGGGGCTGGATGATCTGGGCTGTGACAGTCTCATCTGCTGGATTCATGATTGGGAAAAGTCGCCTATACCGGTGTTGGAGCTCTCCGAATACTACGATTTCTACGGTTAAGACACGCTGCTGAAGAGAGGCGTTGGAAGAGGGAATAGGCAGTCATCTCAGGGAATGGGGACCTTTCCCTCTCCCCAAAAGCGGGCGGCTTACCCTTCCCCATTCTCTGATTCCTCATTCCCCGCTTCTTTTGATTTTTCCCAGAGCAGATCCATTTCTTCCAGGGTGGCCGTTTGGGGCCGCTTGCCCTGTTTTTTCAATTCGGCTTCGATAAACCGGAAGCGATTCTGGAACTTTTCGATGGTTTTGTGCAGGGCCTCCTCCGGACAGATGTGCAGAAAACCGGCCAGGTTTACCAGTGCAAAGAGCACGTCTCCCAATTCTGCTTCAATTCTGGCGGAATCTCCCGAGGCCTGTGCATCGAGGAATTCCGCCACCTCTTCCCGGACTTTTTGCGCGACCTCGTCCGAATCGGCCCATTTGAAGCCGACCCTGACGGCCTTTTCCTGAATACGACGGGCTCTGAGGAGGGCCGGCAGGTGGCGGGGAACGCCTTCCAGGGCAGAGCCCTGTTGCCCTTTTTGCCGCTGTTCACGCGATTTGATCGCTTCCCAGTTTTCGACCACCTGGTGCGCACCGTCTACGGTTGTGTCTCCAAAGACGTGGGGATGGCGACGGATGAGTTTTTCTGAAATGGCGGCGGCCACATCGTCTATGGTAAACCGCCCACCTTCCCGTGCGATCTGGGCATGGAAGACCACCTGAAGGAGGACGTCGCCCAGTTCTTCCCGGAGTGCACGGTCGTCCCGGCTGTCGATGGCGTCCAAGACTTCATAGGCCTCTTCGATCAAGTAGGGTTTGAGGGTCTGATGGGTCTGCTTCAGGTCCCAGGGACAGCCTTCGGGGCTTCGCAGGCGGTCCATAATTTCTACCAGTTTGTCGAAGTGAACCATGGCGGACTCCTCGGGAAAATGCTGAACACTACCTGAGTAAAGTAACCGGATGCGCGGGGGAAGTCAACCGTTTCGGGAAAGAGGAAAATAGCCGTTGACAAATGGTGCGTGGAGGTGTATGTTTTTGACCGCAGAAGGTACCGAACCCCCCATGCGGAATGAAAGAAATTGGATTGGAGGTTAAACGATGAACAGGTCCGTCAGAGATATTATGCGGAAGGCGGGCAATGACGATCTGAAAGAGGAGGAGCGAGAACGATTTCGCCGGAAGGCCGAAGAGGTCGGAGAATATTACGAGAATGTGGAGGAGAAGACCGAACTTGAAAAACGCCATGACCGGTATCGACGGCAGCAGGAATACGCCAGCAGGCTAGGGCCGGCTGCCGAGCGTTTGCCTATTCTCTCCAAGGAGGAGCAAGAGCGGCGTGAAAAGGAGAAGCCAAAACGCCGGCAGCTTCAGTTTGAAGGCCCTATTGAAAAGCTGATCCAGAAATACGAAGACCCCAGGGTGGTCTTCGAGCATCTGTCCCTCGGCCAGTTGATGAAGTACGAACTCGACGAAAAGACCGGGTGTATCTACGAGAAGGGAAAGCTGATTTTCGACGGGAAGAAGCTGGTGAAAGACGACGGGTAGCGCGTCTGAACATAAGACGCAGGGGCGACCCGGCGGAGCACTCAGCTTCTTAGGGTGGAGGCCTTCCAGAAGCACTGTCTGGAAGGCCCTTTTATACATAGGGGAAATCTTTTACCCTGCGATGGTGACCGCATCGCAGGGGGAGACTATCGGGACAGGTCAGGAACTGGTTGTGATTGAATTTGAGGCGATTGCCTCAGCTGGATGTCCACCGGCGCAGGCCTGGATATAATACCGGATACTTTCTCCGCAGCTGGGGTCCTGGAGGGCAAAGTCGATGAATGCCTTGTAATAGCTTTCGTGGCTGCCGATGTCATAGCGGGTCTCGTCCGGTAGCATTTGCACGCAGCGGACCACGTGCCCGGACCGGATCAGGCCCCGAATGGCTTCGGTCAGCTGATATTCGGAAGGGGGAATACGTTCCAAGAGTTCAAAGATCTCCGGGCCAAAGATGTAGCGGGCGCTCACGGCCATAGAACTGGGCGCTTCGTCTGCGGCGGGCTTTTCCACCACGTCTTCGATCCGAAAACTGTCGGCCTTCAGGTCTTCGTCCGGAACCGGCTTTACCATGCCATATCGACCGACCAGGTCCGGTGAAACGTGTCGAACGCCCAGGGTACAGGTGGCGTTGTGTTTGAGATGTGCTTCTATCATCCGGCCGATAAAGCTCGGGGGTCGCGTGGAGCGGATGATGGTGTCGCCGTAGGCGACCACAAAGTGTTCGTTGTCTACAAAGCTTTCGGCCGCTGCAACCGCTGCTCCGGTACCCTGCGGTTTGGTCGTGCCGGCCGGTACCTGCTGGCGGGTATAAAAAAACTCGATTCCACGCCTGCTGTAGTCGAAGTCTCCCAGATCGTTCAACCGTCCGTCCTGTTCGAGGTGGATGACGACATCGACATTGTTGTCGAATTGATTTTCTATGATGGCTTTGCCCCGAGAGGTGATAAAAAGAATTTTCTTCAGGTTGGCCGCGGCCATCTCCTCCACCACGTGCTGGATGGCAGGATAAGGGCCCAGGGGGAGCATCTCTTTGGGGAGGGCTTTGGTGGTGGGAAAGAGACGGGTGCCCAGGCCGGCTACCGGAATAACCACTTTTCGTAACATATAGGCTTCTCCATGACCTGTATACAGGGACGGGGGTCACTGGCTCAAAGATATAGCCTGAGTACGGTCTTGTCAATGTTGAAACGCGTTTGGAGAAGCGCGGCGGACCGCACCGCCTGGCCGCCTCTAACGGGTCTCAAGAATTCCTTTGCTCAAGAACACAATATTGCATAGATTTATTGATATTGACCATGTACCGCCTCTCGCTGCAATACCGGGGGGCGATCTCATTTGAGCAGGGATTTTAGCGGGAGCGTTTCCATGCGAGGTCAACGGTTGATCCTCTGTTTTCTGATGCTTCTTTTTACTGCCAATATCAGCGCTGCACAGGGTGTGCTGACCCCTGCGCAGGGGGATTCCCTCCGGAGAGCGGCGGAAGCGCACATCCGGGATGAACGACCAGAGGACGCGGCTGCCGCCCTGCAGACGGTGATTGACGCCGGTTATGAGCAGGCCGAGGTCTACGTTCTTCTGGGCCACGCCTGTCTGAGTAGAGGAGATGGAAGAGAGGCGAAAAAGGCCTTTGAAAAGGCGATCAAGTTGGGGGCGAAGGCCGCAGGCCGCAATGGGATCGGTCTGGTGTACTTAAAGGATAGGGATAAGCGGCGTGCACGGGTCAATTTCCGGCGCGCTTTAGGTGAAGACCCCACCTTTGTGGAGGCGCAGTACAACCTCGCTGTGACCTACCAGGACTCCCGACCATCGGAGGCGCTGAAGGCCTTTGAGCAGGTTCTGGAACTCGATGCCCGCCACCGGGATGCCTACTACCGGATCGGCCTGCTGCTGGAGGAACAGGAGGATTCGATTGATGCCATCGCTGCCTATCGACAGCAGGTGGCGGCCTATCCGGCCCATTCCAGGGCGGGCTACCGGCTGGCAAAGCTGCTGCTTGGAAAGGGCCAGAAGCGGGAGGCTGTGCAAATTTTCGAGGAGATGATAGCGGCCGGAGGCGAGGTTGAGCCCCGGATACATCTGGAGATGGCGCTCATCAGCCAGGCGGACCGGGACTTTGAGCACGCGCAGCAGTTTTTCGAAACCTACATCGACCAGCTGCCCGGGGAGGAACAGCGACTTTACCGGGATATCTCCTTCGTGGCCACAAAGGAAGAACTGACGCATTATGAAAACACGCCCGACGACCAGAAAGAGGAGGTGAATCGGCGTTTCTGGAAGCGCCGGGACCCCGCTCCGCTGTCGGCTTCAAACGAACGCCTCGTGGAGCACTACCGGCGGGTGGCCCACGCCCGGCAGCATTTTGCTCAAGCGGCATTCCCCTGGGACGACCGGGGAGGTGTCTACATCCGGCTGGGCCATCCAGACCACGTCAGCCGGTCGAGCGACATCCAGGCCGAACTCGATCCCTACATCCAGGATGCCAGGACCAATTTTATCAACCGGTTTCGCATCGGGCTTCGGGTGCACCCCGGCCTTCCCATGTTTCCGGTCAGGACAGACGTCCGGTGGGAGTACTGGGTGTACGCCGACATCGACGGGGGGACCGAGATTACGTTTGTGAGCGAGCACGGCAATCGGCGCTATGTGTTTGCGCCCGTTCCCCGGGGGAGTTCAATGTCCCTGACCACCGAATTGATGAAGCTGCACGGACGTGTCATTGTGGACCAGATCGCGGTGAAACAGGCTTCGATTTACGCGCCCGACTTTGCGGACCTCCCGATCGATTTCCACTATTATCCGGCGAGTTATCGGGGACCGGAAGATAAGACCCGCCTGGAGATCTATTACGGCCTGCCGGCCTCCGAAGTGGTCCGGCTGAACGTGGACGAGAAAACCGACCTGCTCGTGCTGGGCCGGGGGCTGGCCATCTTCGACAGCCTCTGGAACGAGGTCCACCGGGTTCAGGATCAGATTGTTTTTCAGGTTCCTACGGACCAGCAGATCGAGAAGGGGGCCTTTATTCCGGGTATCCTGCCGGTTGACCTGCCGCCGGGCCCATACCATATGGCCTTCCAGGTCCAGGATTTCTCTTCCGGTAAGTCCCAGGTCTACCAGCAGGAGATCCTGCTGGAGGACTACAGGGGAAGGGAGGCGCTGCAGATCAGCGATATTGAGCTGGCCTTCTCGATGGCCCCTGTGGAAGAGGGCCCCTTTGTCAAACAGGGTCTGGAGATCATTCCAATGTCGTCCCGGGCATTTCGGGACGATCAGAACGCCTTCGTGTATTTCGAGATTTACAATTTAAGGCGGGATGAATTCGGGCAGACTCAGTACCGTGTGGAATATAAACTCCGGTCCTACGAGGAACGCTCCGTTCCCGCGCGGGTGCTGCACGGCTTTGGCCGGCTGTTCCGCATTTCGGAGCAGGGCCAGGAAGTGGTGATTGCATACGAGCAAACCGGGGAGAAACAGGATGAAGTGGCGTATGTGGAACTCGACCTGACCCGGACCAGGCCGGGCGGACAAAAGGTTCAGGTGGCGGTTATCGACCTGTTGGCCAACAAGAAGGTCTCCAAAGAGATTCGATTTGAGATCATACCCTGAATGAAAGGACGCCATTTTTGCCAGCGACGAGGACTCAGGCCGATTTTTCTGTGATCCCCTCCGTAGACCGCGTGCTTTCCGAAACGGGAGTACGCGCATTGTTTGAACAGGTTGATGCGCCCGTGGTAACCGGGCTGGTGCGCGATTGTATCGATGCGCTCCGGGAGGCGATGGGCCGGGGTGAGGCCGTGGGGAGCGACCGGGAGGCGATGGTCCAGCAGGTGGTGGGCAATGTGCGTCGGCGTCTGGATGAGACGCTTGCACCCAGCCTCTTTCGGGTGGTGAATGCCACTGGAATCGTACTGCATACCAACCTGGGGCGGGCGCCCCTGCCAAAGGCGGCCCTCGAGCAAATTTCACATACGGCAGGCTATTACAGCAGCTTGGAAGTAGACCTCGAATCGGGGCAGCGAGGGGCCAGAATCGCACTGGTGGAAGAGATCCTTTGTAAACTGACCGGCGCAGAGGCGGCCTGTGTGGTGAACAACAACGCCGCTGCGGTGCTGCTTGTGCTCAATACGCTCGCTCTGGGCCGGGAAGCGGTCGTTTCCCGGGGTCAGCTGATTGAGATCGGCGGTTCGTTCCGTATGCCCGATCTCATGGCCCGTAGCGGTGCGATGATGGTGGAAGTGGGCACCACCAACCGGACACATCTGCGGGATTTTGAGGCGGCGCTGAGCGACCGGACCGGCCTGATGCTGGCGGTCCATCCAAGCAATTATAAGGTGATGGGGTTCACGGCCGAGGTTGCCCTGGAGGAGCTGGTGGCTCTGGGACGGCGGCACGGGGTTGCAGTGGCGCACGACCTGGGGGGCGGGGTGCTGGTGGATTTGCGGGATTACGGGCTACCCTGCGAGCCGCTTGTGTCCGACAGCGTTGCTACGGGAGCCGACGTGGTAAGCTTTAGTGGGGATAAGGTCCTTGGGGGGCCGCAGGCGGGGCTGCTGGTGGGCAGGCGGGAGGCGCTGGACCGGATTCGGCGGAATCCGCTGATGCGCGCCCTGCGCTGCGGCAAGCTGACCTACGCCGCCTTGGAGGCCACGCTGAAGCTGTTTCTGAACCGGAAGGCGCTCCTCCGGAAACATCCGACGCTGCGGATGCTGACCGAACCTGCGGGATCGCTGCGGAGGCGGGGCGTCCGGCTGCTCAGGCGACTGGCGGACCTGGCGGACCGGGGCGTCCGGCTCGGCCTGGAGCCTTCGGTCGCTCAAACAGGCAGCGGCGCGCTCCCGCTGGAGGAGATCCCCAGCACGGCGTTGACCCTATCCTGGCCCGGGCGCTCTGTTGGAGACCTGGCAGCCCGTCTGAGACGGCACACACCACCGGTTTTGGGGTATGTTCGGGAAGACCGATTGTTTCTGGATCTGCGAACGGTTCGGCCCGATGAACTGGCGATTGTGGCTGAGGCGCTGCGATGGTCGGTGGAAAAGACAGAGGCCAGAGAAAAGTAACCCCGGATGAAGACGGATTTTTGTGCGGGGGCGCACCTGCGCGCGCGCCCGGGATCGACACAGCTACTGAGCGGACGATTATGTCGCATGTGATCATCGGTACGGCCGGACATATCGACCACGGCAAGACCGCCCTGATCGAAGCGCTTACGGGTATCGACACCGATACGCTGCCGGAAGAGCAGGCGCGGGGGGTGACGATCGATATTGGGTTTGCGTACTGGAAAGACAATGTGACAATTATCGATGTGCCGGGCCACGAGCGTTTTGTGAAGAATATGGTGACGGGGGTCTGCACGGTGGACCTGGCCCTGTTTGTGGTGGCGGCGGACGACGGGGCGATGCCGCAGACCCGGGAACATTTGGGCATCCTGAACTTGCTGGGGGTGCGCCGGGGGATTGTGGCGCTGACCAAAGTCGACCTGGTGGAGGAGGAGTGGGTCTGTCTGGTGATGGAGGACCTGGAGGATCTGTTTGAGGGGACCTTCCTGGAAGGGGCGCCCATGGTTGCCGTGTCGTCCACAACCGGGCAGGGAATTGACGAGCTCCGGTCGCTGCTGGAGGCGGAGGTCGCGCGGGTAGAGGAGCGGCCCGACCGGGGGATCTTCCGGCTGTCCGTGGACCGGGTGTTTTCGGTTCGGGGGTTCGGTACGGTTGTGACGGGGACGGTGCTGTCGGGGCAGGTGGGGCCCGGGGACAGGGTGGTGCTGCTACCGGCGGACAGGCCACTGCGGGTGCGCGGGGTACAGATTCACGGCAGAGATGAGGAGGGGGCAGCAGTGGGGGATCGGGCGGCGCTTAACCTGGCCGATGTGGAGGTGGAAGAGGTGGAGCGGGGGGATATCCTGGCGCAACCGGGGTATTTCAGTTCGACCTATATGATCGACGCCCGGCTGTACCTGCTTTCGGACGCACCGGTCTCCCTGAAGAATCGTACCCGGGTGCACCTCCACCTGGGACCAAGGGAGGTGCTGGCCCGGGTGGTGCTGCTGGAGGCGGAGGAACTCCCGCCCGGCGAAGCTCAGCTCGTGCAGTTCCGCTTGGAGTCGCCCGGGGTGGCCGCCCGGGGCGACCGATTCGTGATCCGCCGGTATTCGCCGGTACAGACGCTGGGGGGAGGGATTGTGCTGGACCCCCAGCCGATGAAGCATGGAAGGTTTCGCGAAGAGGTGCTGCAAACCCTCCGGGGTCTGGAACAGGACGACCCCACGCGGGTGCTGGCGCTACGCCTGAAAACGGCCGGTTTCAGGCCCCGGTCGACGCAGGCCCTGGCCTCGGAGATGGGGATGGCGTCGGCAGAGCTGAAAAAACGGTTGCAGGCGCTGTTAGATGGAGGGCATGCGGTTACCTACCGGCAGGCGGGACAGGATTTTTACATGGATGCCAGCACCTGGGAGGATCTGCTTAAGCGTATCCAGGATGCCCTGGCGGCCTTTCACAGCGGCCACCCGTTGCGTGCGGGCATCCGGCGCGATGAGCTTCGCCTTCAGGTGGATGGGGGCCCTCCTCCGGAGGTTTACGAGCAGGGAATCGAGCACCTGCTTCAGATGGGTGCGTTAAAAGCGGACGGCCCCCTGCTGAGCACAGCCGATCACCGCATCCGGTTGACGCCGGAGCAAGACGGTCTTCGGGCTTCGATTCGGGGGCTGATCCAGGAGGGAAAGACAGCGCCGCCCGACCTTCAGGAGCTTTCCTCAAAGGTGGCGGACGATCCGGAGGCGGTCCGGGCGGTTGTGGCTGCGATGCAGACGATGGGGGACCTGGTCCGGCTGGAGGAGAGTCTCCTGTTTGATCCGGACGTGCTGGCGGGGGTCGAACGGGAGCTTGTGGGGTATTTGAAGACGCACGGGAGGATTGAGGTGTCCGCATTCCGGGACCTGGTGGGGACGACGCGCAAATACGCGGTTCCGCTGTTGAATTATTTTGACAATCGGGGCGTAACGGTCCGGGCGGGGGACGTGCGGGTGCTTAAATGACCTTCGAAAGCCTTCTCTGCTGCGTTGACAGTGCGGGAAAGGTGATGTATTTTATATACATCAAAACTGGTAAGAAGCTGTTTTAAAATTCCTGGTGAGTTCCCGAGCGCGAGCGAAAAAGTGGTGGTCAAGGCGG
>JAAXHW010000180.1 GCA_012270675.1 Candidatus Latescibacterota bacterium
AAGGCGCACGTGGGTACGGATACGCAGGGGTATGTGCATTCTGTGGCGGTCACCACGGCCGCCACTCATGATTCGGCCATGATGGAGGCCTGTCTCCATGGTGAGGAGGCGCGTATCTACGGGGATAAGGCCTATGTGTCCGCGGAGCGCCAGGCGGCGGCCGAGGCCCGCGGGGTGGAGTGGTGTGTGAGTCGGAAGGCGGTCCGAGGCCAAGGGCTGGATGAGGCGGACCAGGGGTTCAACCAGGAGCGCCACTGCATCCGCGCCCGCGTGGAGCATCCTTTTGGGGTGGTCAAGCACCTGTGGGGGTACCGCAAGACGCGGTATCGCGGGTTAGCCCGGAACGCGGCCCCGGTCTATACGCTCTTCGCGCTGGCCCATTTCTACCGGGCTCGCAAGGAGCTGGCCCGCCTGTTGTGACGGTCTATGGGATACGTGGCTTCAGTCGGTACGCCCAGGCCTGTAAAATGCCCGGAATCGGCCTTTGGGCGGGCCATTCGTCGTCAAAACGGTCCAAATCGGCCTGCTGCGACCAAAAAAGTGAGCACATTCCACCCCAGCGCAGAAATGAGCGCTAATTCAGACCTTCCTTAGTTTGGCATGTAATTCCCAAAAAATACGGTAGGCCTCCTCCCACCACGCTGGAGGCCGCCGTCAGGCAGGTGGCTTTACTGGGTGGATACCTGAACCGAAGCCGGGATGGTCCACCCGGACACCAGACCCTGTGGAAAGGCCTGGAACGCCTGACCACCGCGACGTTTGTGATGGACATGCTGGAGCATGAAGACGACTAAGGGCGTCCCCCACTACCCGGGATGCGGACCGCGTGCGCCCTGTTCACAGACCCAGTCTGCGGACGGGCGCCGAGCCAAAGTCTATCCCGGTGCCAGCGCACGGCGTGTTATAAGAACGTCTGATCCCTCACATTACAGCGAGGCCAATTCCCCGAGCTGCCCCACCCAACAGTGGGCTCATGAATGCGTCAAAACACAGACTTATGGGTAAAGGGCAGGGCAAGCCGTTGCGATGGTAAGGGTGCCGCGCAGAAGACCTATGTAGGGCGCGTGCAGCGCGCCTGACGAC
>JAAXHW010000181.1 GCA_012270675.1 Candidatus Latescibacterota bacterium
GGTCAGTTGTGCGTACGCTTCGGGCCCCACCTGATCGTCAAACTTCCACCCCGGGTCCAGGTAGCGTCCCAGGTTCGGATATGCGCCCAGGGGCAGGTCCGTAAAGTCCCGAAGCCAGGAGATCATCCCCGGCACGTGGTCTACCGGCAGACAGTTAATCAACAACGCGCCCACCCCCATATTTTCAAATTCGCGCGCAGTCCGCCCGAACAGATCGCCCTCCGGCCCGCCCCAGTGCTGCCCGAACACCCCGCACACCCCCTGCCGGCAGCGCCGGAAACTCAGCCAGACCGGAAGACCCGTCTGCACCATGGCCGCCACGGCAGGAAACGTCCGCTCCTCGCGGATCAACGACATCGTCTCCATCAGGATCAGATCGGGCGGCTCTTCCTCGAACACCCGGGCCAGCAGCTGGAGCCTGTCCAGCACCCGGGGCGTACCGATATCCCCGTTGAGGCTGAACCCCACCGCACACTCGCCCCCCTTTCCGGCCTCGTCAACAGCCTGGCGCGCCAGCCTCACCCCCAGCCTGGCCACATCCATCCAGTGCCCCGGCCCTGCGTGCCCCACCAGACTGCGTGTCTCCATCTCCGGGGCACTCAGAATCGCCCACGTATTCGTCGATATCACATCGCACCCCGCCTGCACAAACCGGTGGTGCACCTCCTGCACCGCATGGGGGGTGTGGTACAGCGCCCAGGTCCCCCACAGCCCCTTGTCGCTGATGCGGTGCTCCTTCAGCCCGACCCGCTCCAGCTCCGTGGCCACCCCTCCGTCCAGGATCACGCACCGATCTTCCCCGATCAGCCCCTGGATGCGCCTGTATGCCTCTGTGTGCTGTCTTGCCATGTTACAAACTCCGGGATGTGTACACCTCCTGATCAGCGGCTACGCCAGCTCCACCTTAAACAGAAAACTCGCCCGCCAGTGGTTGTCGGACTCGGCCACGATAAGCGTCCTGGCATCCACCATGCACAGGTGGTGCGCCAGCCAGCACCGCGTTCCATCCTGAGTGTCCCGTATCGGCCCCAGGTCGTCGAACGTGCCCGACGAACGGTCATACATGAAAAGGTGTGTATCGTAGTCGCCCCCACAGGCCCCGTAAATCAGCCCGTCCGGGCCCTCGATCAGCCCCTTCATGCGGGGCGCAACATAGGGCTTGCCCAGGTAGGTCACGCTCACCTCCGCACCCCGGTGGTCCACCTGCGCCAGCGCCCCGGCGGACGTCCCGATGTACAGGGCGCCGTCCCTCGTCAACAGCGCCGTATCGATCTGGTTGGAACCCTTCTTTTCGGGCATCACATCGGGCAGGTCCACATTGGTAAAATCGATCTCGTCCCGGTCCGGATCGTAGCGCAAAAGCGGGTACCGTCCCGCCCACTGCATCAACTCGTACGTGTGCCACGCGCCCCCGTCCGCATCCAGCGCCAGGTGCTCGGTGGACACGTCGCCCAGCATCGTCAACTCCCGCACCTCCCCACTTTCAATATCGTACCGAAACATCTTCCTTCCCGGAAACGTGTCTCCGTAGATCACCCCCCGCGCTTCGTCCATCACAAATCCCTGAACGTAGTCGTGTGCGATCGGAATGCACAAAAACGCGTACTCGCCCGTCTTCGGGTCGTAGCGAAAGATCGGACCGCCCGTTGCCTTTGGCCAGATGTCCGCGTCTCCCAGCGTGGCAACCCCGGCGTACACGCGCCCCTCCGCGTCCACCTCCAGACCCTGGTGGATCTTGCTGCCATAGCGGTCCCGTTCCCCGGGGTAATTCAGCGATTCCCACGTATCTGTCCTGGGGTCAAACGTATAAAAAATATCCCTGTCAAGCGCGGTCAGCCCCACATAGACAAGCCCGTCGGTCGGATTGTAGCACACGCAGGTCGGAGAGATCCACTTTTTGCCGAAGGTCTCGTCCTCAATCCACTCCTCACTCGCCTTCCACTTCGTAAAATGCGTCCACTTCTCCATGCTGATCTCGCACTCCCTGAGCCGATGGGCGGAAATCCGTTCTACCTTCATCGCAACCCTCCTCTGTTCTGGTCATTCATTTGCCGGCACGATCCCGATGACCCGGCTGGAAAAAGCACAGACCCCGTGGACCTTCAGCGGCATCACAATAAGTTTGATCCGCGCCACAGGAATCTTATCTACGTTCACCATAGGAGCCAGCAGCAGGGTGCCGGACTTGAGAAACATAGGAAAAAAAGAAGGTTTCTCATCAGGGTCCTGCCAGGAACCCATGTCAGACCCCAGGATAGCGCATCGGTGCTCCACGGCCCACGCCACGGCATCGTACCGGAAGTGGGGCGTCTTTTTAAACCCCGGGTCCTCGAGGAAATTGTACCCCGTAGCAATCAACAGCGCCTCCCCCGGATTCACCGTCTCCCCCGCCTCTTTTAGCTTCGACTCGATATCCGGGACCGTCACCTTCTCGCCTGCGCCGCGCGGAATCTGGAGCACCACCGCCGAAACGAACAGCCGCTCCAGTCCCACCTCGTTGATCTTCTCCATTTCCGGGTACAGGTGCGCCCCCGTCTCAAGGTAGGTTGCAACCTGGACGGGCATGGTAATCGCCTGGGAATAGCTCATATACTCCCGTCCCTTCGCCCGTTCGCTCAGGTCCAGCTCCCGGACCTCCAGGGTGGGAAATGCAGGCGGCGGCATCTGAGCCATCCCCTCGTAGATATCGGCGCTCAGATCGATCAGTTCGCCCATGTCCCACATCTCGTTCAGCACCATCTCTTTCCACCTCCGCCCTGTAAAATAGTCAACCCTTCTGAAGCGCCCGCCACCGGTCGTAGTAGGGGCACATCGCCTCCGGCAGGACCTCCCGCAGACCCTCTGCCAGCTTCCACTGCTCCTTTTGCCCGGTCTCTGTGGGGGAATCGTCCTCGCTGCACTTCTGCCAGTTCCCTGCCAGCGTCATGCGCTCCACATCCTTGATAAAATAGCCCCCGGTCCTGTACTGCTCCATCTGCGCAGCCATACAATCCTCCAATCCAAAGAGAAAAAAAACAGAGGCTGGAGACAAAAGGCTGGAGGCCTGCAAAACCAATCTCATCCTCCTGAGATGGATCGTATAAACAAGCCCCCGGTCCTCAAGCTCCAGCCCCTTTCTCCACGCTCTGTGTGCTTCTATAGCCCTCCGTGATCTAAAACGACCCGCTCAACGAGAACCGCAGCGGCGCATCGGAGTAATCGAACTGGATATAGGAGAAATCCGCACGGACCTCCTTCCCCTCCACCGGCTTCCGGTGTAAAAATATAAAGTACTGCCATTACTATCTTTCGTCAAGTATTTTTTAGTAAGTATTTAAGATTAGATTACTTAAAAAATCCGGTCGCGATCTATAAGTTTTTTTGCGAAAATTGTGCAAACGGAGTTCCCGATTTACCGTTCTCACCATCCGTGAAGGTAATGTCCCTGGCCGAGAAACCAGACAGAATCGGCCAGGTGGCCGAGGAAGACAGCGATGGTGTAGCCTGCGATGATACCGATGAAGAAAGGGGCGCCCCGGCGATAGAGGGCTACGCCGCCGGTCCGCAGCAGGATCGACTTGACGCCCCAGATCAGGACGATGCTCACAATCGAGCTTCGGGCACTGGTGCCGGCCATGGGGAGACCGATGGGATGCAGAGGCCACCGGGGAAGGTGGTAGCGCAGGTAGGTGAGGAGAGCCATAACCCCTCCGCCGATGGCGAGAAACATGAGGCGCTCCGGGTCAGTGTCGGTGTAGCTCTTCATGAGGCTGAGGGTCCGGTCGAAGAGGGAGGTCGGGTATCTGGTGAAGGGGAGGTCGCGGAAATTGGAAACGCCGTAGGTGTAGCCCATGTACAGGGTCATGAGAATCGACACGATAAAGGCGACGAAGATGGCCAGGGCGACCGCGGCGAAGAGCCGTCGTCCCTGCCCCCGGATCAGGTCGCCCAGGCGGACCACCTGGGCCAGCGCGGGCAGGAGGAACCCCCGCGCGTTGGCGCGGAGGACAAAGGAATAGGTGAGAAGCGTCATACTGGAGGCGGAGATGGAGGCGGTGCCGCTGATCCGCACCATGAACTCCTGGGGGCTCATGGGGCTGTACGCGTAAAGGGTCCCGGCATCGGCCACGAAGCGCGACAGGCCAACGTAGACAATGAGGAGGGCAAACAGAAAGGGAAGGAGCATCCGGAGTTCCAGGCCCGCAGCGTGAAACCAGAAGAACGTGTAGGCCAGACCCCCGATGGTGCAGCAGACAGCGGCCCGATAAGAGAGCAATTCGCCCGTGTCGTCAATGGAGTGGCCGGGTCGGAGGGCCTTGCGGACCACGTCGATCAGGTGTCGCCGGGCCACGTAGAAACCCCAGAGCACCAGCACAGTCAGGGCGCCGAAGCACTGCCAGGCCATCTCGGCGTTGCCCCAGACGCCGCTTGCACCGATGTAGCCGAGCACGCCAGCATCGCCGCTGATCCGGTAGCCCACCCGTCGAAACAGCCCGATCTCCCCCGTCAGAAGCAGGTTGAAGACCCAGAAGCTGAGGAGGACGTCCTGGTTGACGAAATACCCGAAGGCGAAGGTATAGAGGTTGAACCGGGTCCACAGCGGGGGCATGTACCGGTCAAGGTAGAACCACTGGCCCGGCCACAGAATGCGGGGAAGGGAAGGGACCATTGAAAAGGTGGAGGAGAGGTAGAGCCAGGTGTTGAACCCGAAGGCGAGGGCGAAGCCGGCCCAGAAGAGGCGGCTCCGCACAGTGCCAGCCCGGAAGGCGCCGGGATGCGGCTGCTCGGTGAGGGCGATAGCAGGCTTCAGGAGCGGGTAGACGAGGCGTTCGTGTTCAGCCCACTGGCGGCGCAGAATCACCGCAATACCGAATGAGAAAGCCGCAACCGCCGCGATCAGGCTGCCCCACCACAGGAGGGGGATGGCCCAGACGCCCCAGGGAATGGAGGCCCCGGGGGGCAGCCCCTCGAACAGGTAGGTGAGGGCAAAGCCGGTATCTCGGGGGGCCAGCCAGGGTGGGATATGATCGAGGAAATAGATGTCCCACTGGTTCTCGGGAGTGGCGTGGTAGAAAGGAGAGGCCAGCATGCCGAGGAGGATGCTGGTCATGCCGTAGGAAGGGATGACAGCGCCAACCAGACCCATGCCAAGCACAACAAGCAACTCGCCGGGGGTGAGCGCCCACCTTTGGCGCAAAGCGGCCAGGCAGGGGTTGAGGACAAGGACAAGGAGTACGAAAGGCGCGACAAGGGAAACGGGAAACTGGGTCAAATTGACCCGCGAGCCACGGATGACCGCTTCGGAATAGATATTCCAGAAATCGATCGCAATGACCAGCAGGGTGCCGACGGCGAGGGCGCGAGGGGTGACGAAGGGTCTGACTCCGGCAGAGGCCCCGGGCTGACCGGTAGATGGAACAGCAGAGCGGGATGACATGCGATCGCCTCCAGCCTGCGCAAAGGCGGAACAGCTCAATATCCGATGGCGCACCCGATGCATCGGGGGTCGCAGCCGCTGGAGAGGACACCCGTGTCTGGATCGATGACGATGATCAGCGCCTCCCCCCCCGCCCCCCAGTCTCCCACCACATCCATCCGATGTCCCTTCGCCGCCAACTCCCGGACCGTTTCCTCCGGGAACCGCCTCTCGATCATCAGGGTCAGCGGATCGCCGAGGGTAGCCGGGTCAGACCCCGGCAGGCTGGACCACCGGGGGGCCTCGACAGCCTCCTGGGCGTCAAACCCGAAATCGAGGAGACTGGCGATCACCTGGAAGTTATGCTGAGGCTGTCTATCCCCTCCAGGCGTCCCCCCCACGATCGTGGGGCGTCCATCCCGAAAGACCATGTAGCAGTTCAGGGTATACATCGGCCGCTTCCCCGGCGCGATGCAGTTGGGATGCCCCTCCTCCAGCGTGAACGCTCGTCCCGCCCGATTGTTCAGAAAGATCCCCGTCTCCCCTGCGATCACCCCCGACCCGTATCCCGCTGAGACGCTCTGGATAAACGACACCGCGTTTCCCTCTCCATCGGCCACCACGAAGGAAGAGGTATTGTCCCCGTCGGCTAAGGTCCCGGCCGTCGGGGCGTTGTTCGCCCGGTCGGGATCGATCGCCCTGCGCCGTTCCGCCGCATACGCACTGGACAGGAGACGGGAGACGGGAGCGTCCACAAAGCGCGGATCGCCCGCGTAGGCGTTTCGGTCGGCAAAGGCCAGCTTCTTCGCTTCCACCATCGTGTGAATCGTCTCGGCCGACCCGAAACCCATGGACGCCAGATCGAAGGCCTCGACCAGAGCAAGCGCCTCCAGCACGATT
Organism: Candidatus Latescibacterota bacterium; assembly: GCA_012270675.1. GTDB lineage: Bacteria > Latescibacterota > UBA2968 > UBA2968 > JAAXHW01. Next base: position 6,296 of record JAAXHW010000181.1, read on the forward strand.
AGACCCTGCGAGGGGGGCGCCGTCTCGTAGACGGTGAAGCCTCTATAGTCCATCTGCAGCGGCCGGTAGACTTCGGAGCGATGCGCCTTCAGGTCTTCCAGCGTGAAGAGACCGTCCCCCTCTTCGGCCGACTGCCGGACGATCGCCCCGGCAATCGGTCCCTCGTAGAAGGCCTCGCGTCCCCCTTCGGCGATCAGCCGAAGGCTCCCGGCCAGATCCTGCTGCCGGAAGATGCCTCCCGGTCGCGCCGGGTTCGACGGGTCGCGGAAGACGCGCCTGGTGGTGGGAAAGCGGTCCAGCTTCTTGCTCCGGTCAATCGACAGGGCGACCGGTTCGGAGAGGGGAAATCCCTCTTCGGCGTAGAAAATGGCCGGCTGCAACAACTCGGCCAGGGGCATACTTCCCCACCGCTCCAGCGCGGTCACATAGGCGTCCACCACCCCCGGCACCGAGACGCTCAGAATCCCTTCCAGGGGCATCATGGTTATCCCGCGACGCGTAAAATAGTCCCGCGTCGCCCCGGTCGGAGCGGCGCCACCGCCGCTGAGCGCCCAGGTCTCGTCCGGCCCTGCCAGGTGGACGATCAGGAAGGCGTCGCCCCCCAGCCCACACTCGTCCATATCAATCACATTCAGCACAGCGGCTGTGGCCACGGTCGCATCCACGACATTTCCTCCCTCCTGGAGAATACGCAGCCCGGCCTGTGAGGCCAGCGGGTGAGCTGTTGCCACCATGCCCTGCCGGCTCTGGACCAGGTGCTTGCGCAGCGGAAACGGATAATGCGCCATGGCCATTCCTGTCTAAGAAGCTGTTTTAAAATTCCTGGTGAGTTCCCGTTCTAAAGCAGCGACCTGTGGTTTTCAGCCACCTTCCGGAACGCCTCCAGGAACTGCTCCACCACCCCCTCTTCAGGGTCCGTCAGGATCGGCAACTGCAGCATCCGCGAGATCGCCTCCCGGGTCTGCGGAAAGTCCTCCGGCGCATACCCCTCATACCCTTCCCACAGCGGCCCCCGCCCGTGGGTGTAAAAATCGATCCCCCTCGAAAACGGCGGCAGCAGGTGATACGGCATATGCCGCACCCCTGCCTGGCTTGCGATAAACGCATCCGCGTATGCGCCTGCCCGCACCCCCACCCCCTCTGCCTGCAGTGCCTCGCAATAGGCCTCCCGGGAAAGCCCCCCCAGGTCCTCCGGCCGGTACCGGGCCTGCAAGGCCATGAACAATCCCCCCGGCTGTGCTTTCGGGTAGATATACAGGGGGTCGATCCCCGGAATCTCCTCCAGCCCCCGGATCATCGCCTGCACGTAGGCCCACCGCCCCGCATTCTGCTTCCGGATCCGCCCCATCTGCACCTGCGCAATCGCCACCCCCAGCGGGTACGGCCGAAAATTCAGTCCCAGCCCGTAGGGCGCCAGCCGCCTGTGCGCCGGGTCCTGAAATCTGTCAGCCAGATCGGTCCGCCCGATGTGTCCGAACAGCAGCACCCGCTCGTACAGGTGCCGGTCCATCGTCGCCACCATCCCGCACTCCCCCCCGCAGATCGGCTTCCCGCTCCCCGGTATCCCCTGGAAACTGAACCCCCCGATCGCCCCGATCGTCCCCACCACCTTCCCATCAAAACTCGCCCCGTGCGCGTGCGAACAGTCCTCCACCACCGGAATCCCGTGCCGGTTGGCCACATCCATCACCCCGTCCATATCGCACACATTCCCCCCCCAGTGCACCACCGAAATCGCCTTCGTGCGGGGGGTGATGCGCTTCTCGATATCCTCCGGATCGATCAGAAACGTCCTCGGGTCCACCTCGCAGAACACCGGCCGCGCCCCCAAAAACATCGCCGGCGCGATCGAACAGATCCAGGTGAAGTCGGGGTGGATCACCTCGTCCCCCGGTCCCACACCCAGCGCAAAGTAGGACGACCACAGCGTCGACGTGCCATTGTGCTGCGACACCGTATGGTTCGCCCCGATAAATTCGGCAAACCCCTCCTCCAGTTCCCGGGCGATCTTCTGCCCCTGCGTGGATATATCCTGCCCTTCCACGGCCTCTCTCGCCCGCCGGACCATCTCCTCCGTCATCGTCTCCCACCGGTCCTGCCGCTTGACCGTCACCGCCTTCGGCCCACCTGAGATCGCCAGCTTTCCGTCTTTACCTGCCATCGCCACATCCTCCGATTTCGGATCCCGGATTCCATGTCCCGGGAGTTTTCAATCCGCAATTTACAATATCCCTGCATTCGCCGCCACCTTCCGAAACGCCTCCATATATTGCGCCAGCACCCCTGGCCTGGGGTCTGTGAATCCCGGCAGCGCCAGCACCTGTTTGTGCGCCGCCTCCGAAACCGGCAGGTCCCCCTCCCGGTAGCCCCGATAGTCCCCGGCCAGCGGACCCCGGTCCCCCCCGTAGAGATCGAACCCCTCCGCAAACAGCGGCAGGGTGTGCAGCAGCGGAAAGTCGCATCCCGTCACCTCTGCCCCCTCCGCCTGCAGCGCCTCCAGAAACGTCTCGACCGGAAGCCCGCCCAACGCCTCCGGCCGGTAGAGCAGCCGGTAGCCGTAAAAGCCCCCCGGCGTCGCCTTCTCCAGCACCACCACCGGCTCCAGACCCGGGATCTCCTCGGCGATCCGGTTCAACTGCCGATGCACCTCACGCCGCTTCTCGTTGACCGCATCCAGCTTGCGCAGCTGCTCCACCCCCAGCCCCATCCCCAGCGCGTGCACCCGGAACTTGATCCCCAGACACGTATTCCGCAGCACCCGATACTCCGGACGCGTCAGCTCATCGGCCACCCCCGTCCGGTTCAGGTGCCCGCAGATCAGCATCCGCTCGTAATACTCCCGGTTATCCGTCACCACGACCCCTCCCTCTCCCACGCTCATCGCCCCCCTCCTCTCTCCCTGCAGCGAGAAACATCCGACGTCCCCGATCGATCCCACCACCTTCCCGTCCCACTCCGCCCCGTGCGCGTGCGAACAGTCCTCAATCACCGGAATCCCATAGTGGCGGGAAATGGCCATAACCGCATCCATATCCACCGGATTGCCAAACAGGTGCACCACGCTGATCGCCCGGGTGCGCACCGTAATCCGCCGTTCAATATCCTCCGGATCAGCCGTCAGCGTCTGCGGGTCCACCTCGCAGAACACCGGCCGGGCGCCCAGAAACACCGCCGGCGCGATAGACCCGATCCAGCTATACGTCGGGTGGATCACCTCGTCCCCCGGGCCCACACCCACCGCAAAGTAAGCCGCCCACAGCGTCGATGTCCCGTTCATCTGCGACAGCGCGTGGGACCGCCCCACATATTCGGCAAACGCCTCCTCAAACGCTTTGGTGACCCCGGTGCCTTGCCCGGAAAGGTCCGCCTCCGCCGCCATCTGTTCTACCCGTTCGGCCTCCTCCCTCCCGAAGGTCTGCCACCCCTCCGGCTCCTTGATCGTCACCGCCTTCGGCCCTCCGTGGAGGGCCAGTTCTGTTGTCGCCATATGCCTCCTCCTGTGAGTCGATATCACTCCGTCACCCAGAATATCCCCTCCTTGCTCACCTCCTGCCCGCTGTTCCGATCCTTCACCGTCATCCGGACCACGTGGCGTCCCGCCGCGGTCTCTCCAACATCCAGCCCCACGTAATCCGAAACCGACGCCTCCGTGCCCGTCTGTTCGTAGCTGACCCTCACCGCCGCTCCCGTCCGCCCCAGTACCCTCGTCAGCAGCGGCGAGAGCCTGGCCCCTTTCTCATCGGTCCAGTGGAGCTCGTAGGTCACCTCGTAGCGCGTGGCGCCGAACGCATCCCGCGCCAGGTTGTAGATCTCGAAATACACGAACACGTGTTGCCCGGTCTCGAACACGTGCGACGGCAGCGGCGTAATGCTCCACTTTCTCCGCACAAACTTGGGGTCCGACGTGGCCTCGGCTGCGGCCACCCGCCTTGCCACAAAAAGGTCGCTCAGCCCCAGCTCATCCCCCGAGTAGTCCTCAAGCGACAGGTCCTGCAGGTAGGCCTGGAGCAGACGCGTGTGCCGACGTCCCGCCTGCACAGCCAGCTTGTAGTCCCCCGGCATAACCCTCAGGTCCACCCGGTCCAGCAGCGTCCGACCCCGCCCCGGTCCGGAGATCGGTACCTCCAGGTCCTGCTGCGCCGGCAACAGGCTGGTGTATCGGCTATTCATCAGCGCAACCCGGCGGTCCACCAGCACAGTGGTGTCGGCATCCCCCGGCAGGGCCACCTGGTCGATCGGGATGCTGATGTTCACCTGTACCTCCGTCAGACCGTTTTGCCCCCGGAAAGAGACCACATCGTAGTAGAAGTCGATCGGCTCGAAATCGGTGATATTATAGCGTTCGGGCTCCTCCGCCGACACCCTGGCCATCCGGACCGAAGGGGAGAGTTCCGTCAGCCGCTGCACCATGCGCATATAACCGGTCTGCCCTACGAACGTATCCTCATCGAGGCCTTCCAGGTCATCAACGTCCAGTCCAGGGACCGGGGCATAGTCGTAACTGCCCGAAAGGAACTCATCGGTAAAAGTGATCTCCAGGCCATTCCCCACGTTGGCATACACCCAGACCTCCCAGGGTACGGATGCCCAGTTGTTCCCGACGGTCACCGGCTTCCACCCACTCAGCCCGATCCTGAACTCGGGGTCCAGCGGCACCCCCACCCCGGGGAAGAGTTCTAATTCGGTCCCATCCCGCATCGTATCCCCCTGGGCGTATTGCCTGTAGCGCCCGAGGTCCGTCCGAATGGGGTAGACCGGTCCCATAAAGGACAATTCGAACCCCGATGCTCCGTAGAGCCGGTAGGCCATCTCGTCCTGTACGCGCTCTACCGCGGGAGGCACCTTGACGTTCGGCTCCAGCGAAGAGGAGCGGTAGTCGGGCTCCCCGTAGCGGATGTAGACCTCTCCGCGGCGGTCCCACGGGGACTTCACCTTCCCGTAATAGGTCCGGGCGTGCCAGACCCGCCGGTAGTGCTCCGCACGGCGCATGCTCCCCCCCGAGGCCTTGAACGGATCGTGACGCAGCCAGAATTGCCGCAGAAATGCCTCCCGCTTCTCCGGAGGCGTCGTCTTGTAGGCCGCGATCTCGTGGGGCAGTCCCACCAGGGAGATGTCGGTGTAGCGTTTCCGCTCCACCGGGTCTAAAGTCTCGGCGTAGAGTTCAAACGCTCCCATCGCCCCTTCGTAGTCTCCCCGCCACATCAACGCGTGCGCAAGCAGGGGCAGCGCCCGCCTGTCCGTCATCAGAGAGGTGGTCTCTTCCAACGCCTTGAACCGCCCCTTCTCCATCAGGTCCAGGGCAAAGGCGTAGGCCGGTTCCTGGTCCTGCGGTTTCTGCTCGAGGTATTTTTTGTAGTAGAACACCGTCGCCTGCCGGTTGCCCTCCTCCTGATGCGCCTGCGCCAGCAGCAGGTAGGCCGACGCATACTTCGGGTTGTACCGGATCGCCCTGTCCGCCGCATGCCTGGCCTCCAGCCGCTCCATCTTCCGGTAGACCCGGGCCAGGACATAGTGCGCCTCAGCATTTGTGGAGTCGGCCGCCACAGCCGCCTCCAGGTGGGGCAGCGCCCCCTGCGGATCGTCCTTCAACTCCAAATAGACGCGCCCCAGACCGACGTGCGCAGCCGTTAGCTTCGGGTCGTGACCGATCGCCCGCTGAAATGCCGAACGCGCGCTGTCGGCCAGTTCCGCCCGCAGGTAGAGCCCGCCGATCTGTGTGAGCGCGCGGGCCAGGAAGGTGTGGGTCCAGCTATAGGTAGAATCCGCCTTGAGAGCCGCCTCCAGGTGGGGCAGCGCCCCCTGCGGATCGTCCTTCAACTCCAAATAGACGCGCCCCAGACCGACGTGCGCAGCCGTTAGTCCCGGCCCTCTTTCAACGGCCCGCTGAAACGCCGAACGCGCGCTGCGGGCCTCTCCTGCCCGCAGGTAGAGCTGGCCGATCCGGGTCAGCAGTCTCGAAGGGTTCGGATAGCCCGACACGGCTCCCTCCAGCCGCTTCGCCAGCGCCCGAATGCCCTCCACATCCATGCTGCTTGCGCGCCTGTAGAGCGAGTCCACGGCCGCTGGAGACAACCCCTGGGCCTCCGGGTTTGCCCCTGTCCACAGGCCCCAGACAATAGCCGCGAAGACCATACCGGGCCTTGTCTTCATCGTTCACCTCCGGAATCAGGTTTCGCGTATTGCGGGACCAGAAATGGCGCCTCCAGGGTGCGCGTGCGTGCCTTCACGATATTTACCAGTTCAGCGGCCAGCCTGCCGCCCTTCCATCCCTGTGCTTTTGCGTCCTCTGCGGTAGGCGGCAAACCCAGCTCCTCCGCCCACGCCTTGAACCTGCTCGCATGGTTCCACCCGTGCCAGTGAATCCCGTTCAGGATCTTCAACGCCTCCATCGCCTCGGGCACGAGCGTCTCGCGGTCTTCGCGGATGGCGGCGAGCATGTCGGCCACCTGGCAGTGTTGCATGCCCCTGTAATCCGGGTCAATAGCCTGCTGGAACGCCTGACGAAGCGCGGCATCCGATCCGGAGTCGTCCAGCGTGAAATCCATCTGATAAAACCACGGATCGTCCGCCCGGATGCAACCGTTCTCTGCGTGGATACGCAACCCTGCAACGCCCGGCTCTCCATCGCAGCAACTCGTCGCCAGGACCTTGCCGTACGAGCCGTCTTTGAACGCCACCAGACCGTAGGCGATGTCCTCGACCTCGATTGTCGGGTGGAGGACATTTGCCCAGTACCCGTAGGCGTACTCCACCCCACCCAGCAACCACTGCCACTGGTCCCAGGTGTAAATCGCCTGATTCGCGCAGATGCCGCCGCCCTCCTTCGCCCACGTGCCGCGCCACGGGCCGCTGGCATAGTAGGCGGCATCGCGAAAGTAGAAGTCCACCAGCCAGCTGAACGTCACCGCTCCCAGTTCGGGGAGCACCTTCTCTTTGAGAAAGCGGTGACGCGGATTGAACCGTTCAGAACCGATGGAAAGTTTCACCTTCTGCGCCTTGCATGCAGCGATCATCTCGCAGGCTTCGCCCACGGTCATTGCCATCGGCTTCTCACAGATGATGTGCTTGCCTGCTTGCGCCGCTGCGATCGTCATGGGGGCGTGCAGGTAGTGGGGCGTGCAGATACTCACCACATCGATGCGTTCATCTGCCAGCAAGTCGCGCCAGTTCGGAAACCACTGCGCCACCTTGAACCGGTCCATCAACCGCCGCGCCGATTCCTCGCTGACATCCGCAACAGCAACGATATCGCAGTCGTCGGAAAACATCCGATACGCCTGGGCATGCCTGGACGAGACGCCGCCGCATCCGATGATGCCGGCGCCAAACTTGCCGTTGATCATGGCGCTCCTCTGCTAAGTACTTCCGTGGCGTATTTCAAAATGATGGTCCTCACCATCCGTGTATGTAATGCCCCTGACCGGAGAACCAGACCTGATCGGCCAGATGGCCGAGGAGGGCAGCGATGGAATAACCCGCGATAAGACCTACAAAAAAGGGGATACCCCGGCGGTAGAGAACCACGCCGCCGGCCCAGAGGAGGACCGATTTGATGCCCCAGACCACGATAATGCTCACGATAGAGGTGCGGGCTTCGGTGCCGGCGATGGGAAGGCCGATGGGGTGGAGAGGCCACCAGGGGAAGCGGTAGCGGAGGTAGGTGAGCAGGGCCATGACCCCCGCGCCGATACCCAGGAACATAAAGTGCTCCGGGTCGGTCTCTGCGTAGCTCTTAACAAGGGTGAGTGTCCGGTTGAAGAGACTGGGCGGGTATCTGGTGAGGGGGTAGTCGCGGAAGTTGGAAGCGCCGTAGGTGTAGCTCATGTAGAGGGTCATGAGGATCGAAACGATGAATGCGACGAGGATGGCCAGAGCGACAGCGACGAAGAGCCGGCGCCCCGGTCCCCTGAGCAGACCACCCAGGCGGGTCACCTGGGCCAGGGGCGGCAGGAGAAACCCTTTCCTGTTGGAACACAGGATGAAGGAGAAGGTAAGAAACGTCATGCTGGAGGCGGTAGTGGAGGCGGTGCCGTTGATGCGCACCATAAACTCCTGTGGGCTCATGGGCGTGAAGGCGTAGAGCACCCCCCCCTCGGCCACGAATCGCGTGACGCCGATGTAGGTGATCAGGAGGGCGAACAGGTAAGGGATAAGCATCCGGTACTCCAGGCCGGCGGCGTGAAACCAGAAAAACGTGTAGGCCAGACCACCGATGACGCAGAGAACAGCCGTGCGGCACGAGAGCATGTCGCCCGCGTCGTCTAAGGGGTGGTCGGGTCGAAGGGCCTTGCGGACCACATCGGCCAGGTGTCGCCGGGCAACGTAGAGGCCCCCGAGCACCAGGAACACCAGGGCGCCAAAGCACTGCCAGGCCGTCTCGGCGTTGCCCCAGAGGCTGCTTCCGCCGATATAGCCGAGGATGCCGGTATCCCCGCCGATCTGGTAGCCCACCCGTCGAAACAGGCCGATCTCTGCCGTCAGCAGCAGGTTGAAGACCCAGAAGCTGAGGAGAATGTCCTGATCGACGAAATACCCGAAGCCGAAGGTATAGAGGTTGAAAACGGTCCAGATCGGGGGCATGTAGCGATCAAGGTAGAACCACTGGCCCGGCCACAGGATGCGGGGGGGAGGGGGGACCATTGAAAAAATGCCTGAATGCGCAGAAGATAAGTAGTTCCAGACGCTGATTCCCACGGCCAGGGCGAAGCCGGCCCAGAAGAGGCGTGTAAGCACAATATCGGCCCAAAAAGCGCCGGGATGCGGCTGCTCGGTAAGGGCGATGGCAGGCTTCAGGAGCGGGTAGACGAGGCGTTCGTGTTCAGCCCACTGACGGCGCAGAATCACCGCGATGCCCAGGCTGAAGGCCACGACTGCTGCGATCAGGGTGCCCCACCAGAACAGGGGGACCACCCAGACCCCCCAGGGGATGGAGGCGCCGGGGGGCAGCCCTTCGAACAGATGGGTGAGGGCGAAGTCCGTATTCCGGGGAGCCAGCCAGAGCGGAATATGATCAAGAAAGTAAATGTCCCACTGATTTTCCGGGGAAGCATGGTAGAAGGGGGTGGCCAGCATGCCGATGAGGATGCTGGTCAGACCGTAGGAAGGGATGAGGGAGCCGATCAGACCCATGCCCAGAATCACAAGCATCTCGCCGGAGGCGAGCGCCCACCTCCGGCGCAAAGCGGTCAGGACGGGATTGACGACGAGGACAATAAGCGCGAAAAACGCGACAAAAGAGACGGGAAACTGGGTTATGTTGACCCGTGAGGCGCGGGCGACCGTCTCGGTATGGATATTCCAGAAATCGATCGCGATGATCAGCAGGGTGCCGATGGCAAGGGCGCGGGGGGTGACTGCACGGGCGAGTGTAACTTCAGAAGCGTCGGTGGACTGGCCGGTTGAGGGCACGGCAGAACGGACTTTATCGGATTGGAGGCGCTCATCAACACGGCCCATAGGTCCCCTCCACTCTGCAAGCCGTACCCGCCTCCACGTCCATCGTCCACACCCCCCATGCCAACCCTTCCCACCCCACCGATTCGACCTCCACGGACTGCCCGTCCACCCTCACACACGACAACATCGCCCCACCACTCCAACCCGGCAGCATCAACGTCAACCCGGCCACGTCACGCGCCGACCCCAC
>JAAXHW010000182.1 GCA_012270675.1 Candidatus Latescibacterota bacterium
ATGACCCTGTGATGCATAAATGGCTGTGTCCGACGGTTTCGGTGGAGGAGGCGCTGGCGTTGGAACAGAAGGTGTTCGTCGACTGCGTGGAGCGTTATCACACTGTCTTTCACCACTACTTCCATCCGGGCATCCAGAAGGATAAGAACTGGCACCGATACGGGTGCCCGGAGGGGAACTATGCGGCAAAGGCGCTTTACAGGGCGCTGGAGTTGACGCGGGACACCGGTCTGTCGACGTTTACGGGGGAGGCGTGGGCGGGGTTCAACGACGGGCGGCGGGCGGTGCGGATCAAGGGGGGCGGTGGGCGTTGTGTGTTCGAGGTGTGGTCGGCGTGTGACGTGGTCGGGTTGACGTTGATGCTGCCGGGTTGGAGCGATGGGGCGATGCTGTCGTGTGTGAGGGTGGACGGTCAGTGTGTGGAGGTCGAATCGGTGGACTGGGAGGGGCTGGCGTGGGAGGTGTGGACGATGGACGTGGAGGCGGGGCGGTCTTACCGGGTAGAGGGGATGTACGGGCGGTGATTGCCTCTCAAAAACCCTTTTTCGGAGGAGGACCGGAGGATGGCAATGGACATTCTGGAGTCGCTGAAGCAGGGTGTCGTCCTGGGAGATGGGGGATATCTGGAGGAAGCGAAGTATCGCGGGTACAGCACGCCGAGGGTTATTGTGGAGTTTCCGGATGTCCTGCGGCAGATCCACGTGGATTTCTTCCGGGCAGGCGCGCAGGTGCTTCAGGCGCTGACGTGGTGGACCTCCCGCTCCCATCTGGACAAGCGCGGGAAGGAGCAGGGCTGGGGCGACCGGCTGGAGGAGATCAACCGGACGGCCGTTCGGGTGGCGAAGGAGGCGGCTGCCGGCGAGGCGCTCGTGGCCGGGTGCGTGGTCCCGTCCTTTAGACCCGATGTCCCTGAGTCACACGAGGCGATCCAGGCGGAATGGGACGAACAGATCGCGGTGATGGTGGAGGCGGGCGTGGATATGCTGATCTGCGAGGCGTTCCTCCGGCTGGACGAGGCCCGGCTGGCCCTGGCGTGCTGCAAGAAGGCCAACGTCCCGGCGATGGTGTGGATGAGTATCTTTCCGATGGAGAGGGTGACGCGGGAGGAGGAAGGGGTCTCCCCGGCGGAGTGTGCGCGGGTGCTGGTGGACGAGGGGGCGGACAGCGTGGGGATGAATTGTACGCGTGAGCCGCGTGATATGTGGTCGATGGTGCTGGAGATGCGGGAAGCGGTGGATGTGCCGATCGCTTTCATGCCGGTGGGTCACCGGACGAGTGCTTTCGGCTGGAGGCCGATCCGGGAAGCGATGATTGTCCCCGGCGTGGAGATGGCCGAGTATGCTTTGAAGGCGAAGGCAGAGGGGATCAACTTCATCGGTGCTTGCTGCGGCGCCGGGCCCGAGCATATCCGTGCGATGGCGCAGGCGCTGGATTGCGAACGGGACCCGGTCTGATGAAAAGCAGGATTCAGGAGGTTGAGACGCCGATACTCGTGCTGCTGCGGCGGTGGGCAGGAGCGCCGTTTAACCCGTATGTGGAGGAGGTCCTCCGGATGGAGGGGTATTTCTGCTACGGGGTGGAGGATGTGACGGGCCGGGCGATTGACGATGGGGTGCTGGGCGGTGCGCCTGTGGCGTTGCTGACGCGGATGGAACTGTCTGGAGAGGAGATGGAGGCGCTGGGGCGGTATGTGGACCGTGGGGGACGGCTGGTTGCGTTTCGGCCGCCTGCGGCGCTGGCCGGGCTGTTTGGGTGCGTTCCTCTGGAGGGGACGTATAGTCTGGCGTGCGAGGGGTTTGTGGTGGTGGACCGGGCGCATCCTGCGACGCGTGGGTTTCCGGAGAGCGGGATGCAGTTTCGTGGGGATGCGGAGCTTTATATGCCGGAGGAGGCGAATCGGATTGCGTCGTTTTGCACGGAGCCGGAGGGTTTGCTGCCGTTTGCGGGTGTGTCGTTGTGGTATCGGGGCAGGGGCGCGACGGCGCTGTTTGCGTATGATCTGGTGGAGACGGTAGTGCGTTTGCACCAGGGGAATCCGGAGCAGGCGTCCAACGGGAGCCGGCCGGACCGGGACCGGGATTTCAAGTTCACGCAGAGCGATCACTTTGTGGGGGAGACGGATGCCCGGATGGGTCTGGTGCCTCAGGCGGATTTGCATCAGGATTTACTGGTGCGTGTGTTGCGTTTTTTGACGGACGATGGGTTGCCGTTGTTGCGGGTGTGGCACTATCCTGGTGGGAAGCCTGCAGTGACGTTTCTGAACGGTGACAGCGACGGGATGGTGGACGGGGACCTGCAGCGTGTGGCGGGATTGCTGCGCCGATATGGTGCCCAGTTCACGGTGTATGTGATGGAGGAGCATTTTTCTCTGTTTTCACCGGATGCGGTTCCGGACCTGAAGCGGCGGGGGCTGGATTTTGGGCCGCATCCGTTTTGCGGGAGCCGGACTCCGACGGTGGAGCAGATGGGGGTGCATTTAGAGGCGATGTCGGCGGATTTCGAGGGGCATTTCGGGTATCGGGCGACGAGTACGCGGCACCACAATGTGATCTGTCCGGGATGGACGGAGACGTTTGAGACGTTGAGCCGGTTGGGCTACCGGATCGATACGAATCACCTGTCTTCTCGCTATTTCTACCGCGGGTATCTCTCCGGGAGCGGTTTGCCGTTCAAGTTTATCGACCGGAACGGCGAGATGGTGGATCTCTACGAGCAGGCGACTTTGCTGGTGGATGACCCTACGGTTCACAAGTATCTGCGTCCGACGGTTTCGGTGGAGGAGGCGCTGGCGTTGGAACAGAAGGTGTTCGTCGACTGCGTGGAGCGCTACCACACTGTCTTTCACCACTATTTCCATCCGGGCATCCAGAAGGATAAGAACTGGCACCGATACGGGTGCCCTGAGGGGAACTACGCGGCAAAGGCGCT
>JAAXHW010000183.1 GCA_012270675.1 Candidatus Latescibacterota bacterium
GAGGTCATCCTGGACATCAAACGACTGCTCAAGGGCGGTACGGTTATTGATGAGGTCTATACCGCCGTCGAAGCGGTCTTGGCCCCGGTTCGCTGCGTGAACCATGGCCACGTCGCCGCTCCCCCAGGCACCTTGCGCCAGCTCCAACTGGATACCCTGATCCGCCCCCGCGCCACCCGAGTCCGCCACATTGTGCTGGCCCTGATGGTCAGCCGCATCCTGAACCCGATCACGAAACGGGCGACCGCCACGGCGCTCCGGGACGGCCGTCACCCCTCCAGTCTGGGCGCGGAACCCGGACTGGAAAATGTACCCGACCAGGAGGTGTGCCCAGCTAGGGATGGGTTGCCCAAACGCAAGGCGCCCATCGAAACGGCGTTGGCTGTCCGTCATCTGCGCGAGGAGTCTGTCGTGCGGTGTGACACCCGTTCCTCCTACGTCGAGGGCGACCACAGGGCGTTAGCTGAGTTCGGCTACAGCCGGGACGGCAAAACGGACAAGAAGCCAATCAATTACGGATTGCTGTTGGATCCGGCCGGCCCATTGGCCTGGAAGTGTTTTCCGGTAACACGTCCGATCCGGCCCCGCTGGGGGTGCAGCGGACCCAGCTGCGCGAGCCGTAGGGATGGTCCAAGGTGACCCGGGTAGGCGATCGGGGCTGGCTCCCCCCGCCCGACTTGGAGACGAGGGGCCGCCGTCCGGATAGAACTGGATCACGGCCTGGCGGAAGGATACCCTCCGCAAAGTCATGGAGACACCGAATAGGCAGCTGTCCTGGTTCGATGGCCAGACCGGGCCGAAGTGGAGAGCGAGGAGTTTCCAGGTGAGCGCCTGATCCGGTGTCGGAATCCCCTCCAGGCTGACCAGAGCCCCCCCACGGGAGAAGCGGCTTGAACGGACCGAGACCCAACTGGACCAACTGGCCGCCGCGGCACAGCGTGCGCGGCGGCCATTGCAGGGGGTGGACCGGATGGCACGGCGGGTCGGGAGCCTCCTGGGCCAGCACCAGAGGACCCAGTACTTCGAGGTAACGATCCCCGAGACCACGTTCACCTACGCGCGCAAAGAGGCGGTCATCCAGAAGCCGGCCCGCCTGGACGGTCTCTACGCGATTCGGACCCATGGGCCCGAATCAGAGCTGACCGCCGAAGAAGCCGTATTGAGCTACCAACAACTCTCCAAAGTGGAACCGACCTTCCGGCAGCTTAAGACGGTCGACTTGAAAGTCCGTCCGATTCCCCCCTTCAGCCAGCGGCGCATGGAGCCCCACTTTTTCATCGGCATGCTGGCCGAATACGTCCGGGGGCCCCTGAAGGCCCGACGGGCCCCGCTGCTGTTGGCCGAGGAGGATCCCGATGGCGTGACCCGCGAGCGGGTCGTCGCCCCGGCGGAGCGATCAGAGGCCCCACGCCAAAAAGTGACCACGAAAACGACCCCGTACGGCACACGGGCCATGAACGTCTAGTCCTGGATGCGGCACTTGTCCCCCCTGACCCAAGCCCACCTCGAAGAGACGTCCGGCCGGACGCGTCAGGTCGTGCTCGGCCCTCTGCCCCCGACGCAAAAGCAGGCCTTCAAACTGCTCGGCGCCCGCTACAGGTAGGGCCGCCTCCAGTAGCCCGAATCAGCCTGAGTCTCCGCGTGACCCCCCCCCCGATCGCCCCATACCGACTCTCAAGTACTATAAACTTCAGGTGCATGAAGAAACGAAGAAGAAAGCGCTTCCGACGCAAAAAGGCCTTGTGGGGCACGGCCCGCAAGGCTATATTTTGGCCGCTGTGCCGAGGCCGGACGCAAACGGCACCGGTTCTGGACAACCTGTATTAACTAACTGAAGATGTATTAACTAACTGAAGAGGTGTTTAGCTATGATGAACTTAGTAGTAGTAAAGAACTATCTGACACGCGCACTGGTTGTAGTGACGCTTGTTGCGGCTTCATATCTGGCGGGCGGAGTTGTGGCGCCCTTTTTGGGTTCTGGTGATGCGGAGGCCGTCCCCACAGATTGTGAGCACAACTTGTGCCAAAAGATTGAGGATACAGAGAACTGCCCGATGACCCCAAATGGGAAGTACCTCTGTGGTGTGTGCTACACGTATGAAGTTTTCGATCTACCTAATGAGAGAACAAATTGCAGCATGGTTCACGATGACGGAGTGGAAACCTGCAAGGAAGACAAGTGCCCTCCCCCTGACACGGATGAATAGGGGCTTATATAGTGTGGTTGGCAGTGACGCGGACCTGCACATACCGTGTTAGCCGGCTTCGTCGGGATAAGCGTGCGAAGCCTGAAGCGTTGTTTAGCCATTTGACGTGGCTGCGCAACGAGGCCGTCTGGCATTGCCGCCAGGAAGGCAAAACCCAGTCATTCTATGACCTGTGCAAGACGCTGTCGGTGGCACGGGCAAGCACGAAGACCCTTTGGCAGTGGGGACGCAGTCCAGCGCAGCGTGCTTACAGCGCGTGCGCCGGGGCTATGAGAAATTCTTTACACGGCGGTTCGGAGCGGCCCAGACTTGGGCGGCCCGTACCGTCCTTCGAGACGGACCAGAAGCCCGTGCACAGCGGTCGGTATGGGTTATGTGCAGGTCAAGGACGTGGAGCGGCTGCGGTTCAGAGAGGCTTTGCCGGAAGGCGAGGTGGGCAGACCCGCGCGGGGCGTACGCCGTTGGACACGGACTACGAGGTGCAGGTCGTGGTCGAGCAGGCCGACGCTAAGGCGGTTGACGTGCGCCCGCGGTGGGCATAGACGTGGGCGTGAAGTTGGAATTGCACGCTATTCAACGGAGTACAGTACGCGCCGGTGAGTGTCTCGGATGCCAAACGAGAGAAGGTTCAGCAGGTACTAGCCCGGGCGAAGCGCGGCAGCAAGGCCCGGCGCAAGAAGAAGGCCGTGTTGGCGAAGGCATCCCGGCGTGTGGCCATCAGGCGGAAGGCCGTGGTGCACGAGATCACGGCGAACATTGTGAAGCGTCACTCCGCCAATGTGGTGGTGGAAAACTTGAAACTGGAAGCGAAGACGAGTTCGGCCAAGGGAACGGAGGAAACCCTGGTCAGAATGTGAAGCAGAAGGCTGGTTTGAACCGTGCCCTGCGGAATCAGGCACTGAGCAGGATCGTGTATCCACTATGGTATATAAATCCCAATGAATAAGCGCACGGCGAGGCGGGTCCGGTGGTCACTATGGTGCCTGTTGGCGCTGATACTATTAATATCCTGCCACGGAGAAGCCGGCAGGGGTGATGTTGTGTTCCATCCGACACCGGACAACATCCCCACGGTTACAGATCCACGGTTTATCATCAATAATGAACCGCAGGACACGCTATCCTGGATGCTGGCTGCTCTCCGTGAGGGGGACACGGTAGGTGTGGCGGAAGGAATGGCAACCGACATGCTCGGCTCCATACAGGATATAGCCGTGAGTGACGACCTCGTGTACTATGTGGATAGGAGTTATAGTCACGTTCGCGCCTACAATTTTAAAGGCCATCAGGTAGACATTATCGGAGGCGCTGGCCAGGGTCCAGGTGAATTCCGCTTTCCGATGCACGTTTCCACTATTGGTACAGAACACGATGTATACGTGGTAGTCGGGGACTTATTCGCCAGCAGGATATCGGTGTTCAGCAAGACCCCGGAGGGTAGCCATGTGTTTCGAACGGTGTTTCGTGCTGCCGCCCCCCTTCTGAATGGCGACATGTGCGCGATGAACGAGCACGTTTACACTACCGGATACACCGACGAGAGCGATGGCGTGATCCACAAACACACACTGCAAGGGGAGCATGTCTTGTCGTTTGGCGCACGCTATGACCACCCCGACCGGTTTATTCGCAGGAAGATGTCAGAGGGGCCCAGCATTGAGTGCAACGCGACACATAACACACTTCTGTTTGTGTATCCGCACACGCCCATAGCGACCGCATTCACCGAGTTGGGGGACATATCCTGGCAGATCCGGTTTGCGGATGCCCGGATCGCACCCAAAAGAGAGAGGATTGGGTCGGACGGGGGCTCATCAGTCATGAGCCCCACACCACGAGTTGGGGAATCGTCAGGCATAAGAATCATAGGAGGCTCACGTGGAAACACGTTCTGGCTGACACATAGTGAACGGCTGTCCGAAAAACGCGACCGTTGGGCGAATCATTTTTATACTGTAGATGTGCTATCGGGACAGGGCAAGTACTTGGGGATACGCCCGATCAACGTGTTGTTAGGGGAGGAGGACAGAAGGAGAATACGGGTCATAGACCAAGAGCGTCTAATCACCAGACGCTTCACGCCGTATCCCCAACTCGGGATCCATCCTGTATCGGATGCAACACGATGACCAAGAAGCCGGTCGGGGACGGGGGTAAAAAAGATAAGAAGAGGACAGCACTCGTTTTGGTGCTGTTCACGACGTTTGTATTGGTAGCCTCAGGCGTTGCGCCCTTCCCGGCCATCACGGTCGACTGGTCCAATGTGTATCGCGAAGACTCTACGCGGTACACGCCATCATTCACTACACCGCTGGAACGCGAACTTGTACTGGTGTATTTCGGATCTGCGGCCTGTGGATGGTCCAACCATCCCGACCTGCCTAGCGTGATTGATAGTGCAAAGGTCGCGGTGCGTGGGCACGCCACAGTACTCGGTGCGTCGTTTTCGGCAGTAGGTATTGCCATAGATTGGAACACGAAAGACGGTGTGGAACACTTGGAAAAGATTGGTCATTTTGATGAAGTTGCCACAGGACGCATCACTCATGGACTGGGTGTGCGTGCCTATCAAGGTGTATTCGAGGGTACGCCTCAGATCTCTGTGCTCGAACGCACGATGCTGAACCCGCGGGGGGAAGCTCCCATACGCTATGAAGAAAGGGAACTGATTCGTCATACCAGCCCGGGTCGCATCGCCCACTGGGTTCGGCGGGGCACTCCAATACCTATGAGGACCGACTAAGGCGCACACTGGGAGGGGCAACATACACGGTATCGTCCGTTAGCACTCGGCCTTGTTCAAGGCCCAGCCGCGTCGGCGGGTGTGACTGTACAACAGGCGCCTAATCGACGATTTCCTACGGAAGTTGCCCCAAGCAGATATCCTAGTGTAGTGTCCTGAACATAACAGTTGTTATGAGGAGGCACCACTAGTGTCGGGGTTTTTTGATTTTTTGACCGAGTGTGGTAAATAAAGTATTGACTATGCCCTCCCAATGGACGATCTTCCTCGCCTCACCCACTCCAAGAAAAGGAGAAATCATGCGGATAGCCGTCCACATCGAGCGGACGGAGACGGACCGACCGGGCCTGGAGCGGGGGTCGTGCTCGTGCAGCGCATCGGTCCGGTGGCGAGAGCGGTCGCAGATGGGGCTCAGGGCCGCGGAAGGCCGGACGAACCAGGCCATGGCCCAAGCGCGGGGAACGGACCCGAACCCGGTCGGCCGCTGGAGACGGCGCTTGGCCGAGCAGGGGCTGGAAGGGATGGTCAAGGAGCGCCCGCGGGGCGGCCACCACGGAGGCATATGCTCCCAGGCCCAGGCCGGTCGAGGGCGCGGGCGGGCGGGACCACTCTCCGCTTCGTGCACCGGGTGGGGCGCTCGTGCGGGCGGAAGCCGCACCGGGTACGGACCTTCCAGGTGAGCCGCGATCCGCACTTCGAGAAAAAGCTGCAGGACGGGGTCGGGCGGTAGCTGAACCCGCCGGAGAACGCGGCGGTCTTCCGCTTGGATGAGAAGAGCTCAATCCAGGCACGGGACCGGAGGCCGCCGGGCCGGCCGCTGAAGAAGGGCCGCTGCGGAACCGGGACGCCCGACTACCAGCGCCCCGGCACCACGACTCTGTTCGCGGCCCTGGAGGGGGCCAAGTGATCGGCCAGACTTACCCGCGTCCTCGCCACCAGGAGATATCATAGCATGGCACTCCGGACCGGGGGGTACGTACCTTGGCTCGGATCCTCCTTCACCCAAACTGAATGGTCAGGCCACCGGATTCTTCTACTCGTTACTTCGTGGGGCTCGATGGGCATCGGGACCCCAACGGGGCTGGCGTCTACGACGCCCACCGGCACTGGCCGGGTTATCAGGCGGAGTTTTCCGCCCACGAGCCCCCAACGCGGCGCGGATTCATGGCCCATCTGCGGGCCCACTGGGGCGAACCCGGCTGCTGCTAGGAGGCGTCTTCCTGCGGCCAGGTGGGGTACCGGTCGCGGCCGGAACGGGGCGTAGCGTGCCCGGTCATCGCGCCGGGCTCCATGCCCCGGCGCACGGGAGACCGGATCCAGACCGACCGGCGGGACGCGAAACGG